>DATEMP010000377.1:0-4277 GCA_035275545.1 Candidatus Eiseniibacteriota bacterium
TCCTGGGTCTCCTGGCTGACCGTGAGCTGCCAGCCGAATCGCCCCGGGGCAAGCGGCGTCACCGGCCGAGGCGCCGGAGGATCTATCCGCGCCAGCGCGGATGTGTTTTCAACGACTTGCGCGGTCAGCGCCGGAACCGGAACATCTACCCGCGCCAGCGCGGATGAGTTCTCAACGAGTTGCGGGGTTAGCGCGGGAACCAGGGAAGGCCTGGGGGCTGCGAATGCTGGCCCCGGAGCCGGATCCAGGGCCGCGATCACCGTCGGCAGGTCCCGCTTCGGGAAGCGCTGGCGGACCATGATTTCGATCTCGGTCTTGGTCTTGTGAAAGGCCGCTTCGAGCAACGCCTCGGCATTCTCCGTGGTCAGATGGGGCGCCAGCAGCGAGATCCCGGTGAGGTGGATCCGCCCATCCGCCAGGGCGCGGAAGATGATCGGGAACCGGAGTGCCGCCTTGGCGGCCCGGATGCGCCGGCAGGCGACGTCTTCGGACATGCCGAGCTCGCGCACGCAGTAGTCGAACATCGAGCCGTAGCCATCTTCGAGGTAGAGCTTGCGGTCCTGAAACTCGGCGATGTGGGCGACGATCAGGGCGGTGTTGCCGCGATCGGCGACGATGAGCTGCTTCAGATCATGGCGGAGGGTCGAGTCGGCGAGATGACGCAGCGAGTACTTGCGCACGGCAGTGACTCCGCGGGGGCGGGTTCGCGGGGGCGCCATGTATTCATAGCATGTGCGAATCTCGCGCCCGGAGTTGGCCGCACGTCGCACATCACGCACTCAGGCAACAAAGTTCTCGAACCACAAGCGCAACCTGGGCGAGTGAGCGCCAATCGCACGCTGGCGCGGCATTGAGAATCAATGGCGGCCGTTCGGAAGTGGCCCCCAAAAACGTGTCAACACACAAATGCTTACGCGGCCTGCCCGTTCGCCAGAACTGGTCTAGTATGACCTCGATGAACATCGAGGCGACCCGGATTCCCACGCAGGACCAGATGATCGCGCGGCTGATCGCCGCCCGGCAGCGCCTCGAATCGGTCGCCCACCGCACCCTGGTCGTGACCTCGCGCACGCTCGACGAGCGCACCGGCGCCCGCGTGCACTTGAAGTGCGAGAACCTCCAGCGCATGGGCGCGTTCAAGTTCCGCGGCGCCTACAACACCATCGTCCAGATCCCGGAGGCGGAGCGGGCGCGGGGCGTGGTCGCCTACTCCTCGGGCAACCACGGCCAGGCGGTGACGCTGGTGGCGCGCATGCTGGGGATTCCCGCGGCGATCGTCATGCCGAGCACCGCACCCGCGAGCAAGCTCGACGCCACGCGCGGCTACGGCGCCGAGGTGGTGTTCTACGACCAGGCGGGAGAGGAGCGCGACGCCATGGCCGAGCGGATCGCCCGCCAGCGCAGGATGACCCTCATCCCGCCCTTCGACCATCCCGAGGTGATCGCCGGGCAGGGCTCGGCGACGCTCGAGCTGATCGAGGAGGCGGGCCCGCTCGACCTGCTGCTGGTGCCGGTGGGAGGTGGCGGACTCATCAGCGGCGCCGCCACCGCGGCCCAGGTGCTGAGCCCGGCCTGCCGCGTGATCGGCGTCGAGCCCGAGGCGGGGGACGACGGCGGGCGTTCGTTCCGGAGCGGCGCGCTCGAGCGCGTGCCGGTCCCCGACACGATCGCCGACGGGGCGCGCACGCCCTCGCTCTCGGCGCTCACGCTGGCGATCATCCGCCGCTCGGTCGCCGACATGATCACCGCCAGCGACGCGGAGCTGATCCGCGCGATGCGCTTCGTGTGGGAGCGGATGAAGCTGATCGTCGAGCCCACCGGGGTGCTGGGGCTGGCGCCCCTGCTCGCCGGCCGGGTCGAGGCCCGGGGTCAGCGGGTGGGGGTGATCCTGAGCGGCGGCAACGTCGACATGCTCCAGGCACGCGCCTGGTTCGAGAGCACGCCGGCGGAATCCGGGGTCGCGACTTCGGGGGCTACTTCACCCCGGCCTTCGTGAGCGCCGCCTTGAGCGCCGCCTCGTCGCGCGCGCCCACCAGGTAGTCCGACACCTCGCCCTTCGGATTGATGACCACCAGCGTCGGGATCCCGTTCACCTGGTACTGGGTCGCCACGCCGCGATCCTGGTCGAGCAGGGTGGTGAAGGCGTAGCCGTTCTTGGTCATGTACTCGCCCGCCTTCTCCGCGGTCTCGCCGATGTTGATGCTCATGACCTCGACGCCCTTCGCCTTGTACTGCTCGTGGATCTTGGCGACCTGCGGCATGGTGATCCGGCACGGCCCGCACCAGGTGGCCCAGAAGTCGAGCAGCACGGTCTTGCCGCGGAAGTCCTTGAGCGAGTGCGGCTGGCCCTTGAGGTCGTTGAGCGTGAACTCGATCGCGGGCTTGCCGGTGAACACCGACGCCATCGCGTCCCGGTCCTGCATGAATTCCTTCACCAGCTTGGCATTGGCGGGCGGTTCGAACTTCCAGAGCGAGGCCGGGAGCTTCGGGTCGATGCTCGCCCGGACCATGACGATGTTCTCCTCCTGCTCGACCTTGCCGCCGAACTCCGGGGCGTCCGCTCGGAGGATCGACCGCTGGTGGAGGACGAGACGGGTCTGCTTGTCGATCCAGAAGGTGCTCGGCTCCGCGCTGACGTTCACCTTGGGGTTCGGCGCGTAGGTCACGTCGATCACCATGCATTCGCGCTTCACCCCGTCCACGGTGAGCGTCGTGTCGGGGCGGTGCAGCACGTCCTCGGCGCCCTGCTGGATGCCCTGGTAGCGCAGGATGAGCGACGAGCCCACGCCCCGGGTCTTGAAGCCCTTGAGCACGCTGTCCGCCCGGCCCTCGCGGCGCAGGTACTGGCCGAGCTGGCCGTTGTAGATGTAGGTCACCTTGCCGTCCGAGACGATCGAGCCGCCCACCGCCGCGCTTTTCACCTCGTCGCGCAGCCGGCTGCCCCCGTCCGAAGCGACCAGGAACGGAGCGGTCTGCACGCGCGGCGACGCGCTCCGGATGTCCACGTTGATCGAGCCTTCGAGCAGGTAGGGCCTGGTGTTGAGGGACTTGTAGGCCTCGACGACCGACTTGAGCAGCTCGCTGTCGGCGGTGCGAAGCTCGGCACGCGCCGGGGCGGCCACCAGGCAGGCGAGCAGGGCGAAGACGGTCAGGGTGCGCCGGCGCATTCGGATTCCTCTGGGGGTTGAGCGGTGTAGCCGCGGGGGCGCGGCGCCAACGATGATACTAGAGTCGCCCCGCCGCCGCGACCGCTTCGACCAGCGTATCGAGCCCCGCCTCGATCTCGCGCCCCAGGTCCATCCGGAGCATGCGGCGCCCGCGACGCTCGAGCGCGGCGTAGTCCCCCTCCGCCTGGGCGCGTTGCAAAACGCCGAACCCGAAGCGCTCCTCCGGGATCGCCCGCTCCTCGCCGGCGTCGGCGGTGATCAGGAGGAACACGCCGCGATCCGGGCCGCCCTTGTGGAGCTGCCCGGTCGAGTGGAGGTAGCGCGGCCCGTAGCCGAGCGTGGTCGCGAGCCGGGTCGAGGCCCGCAGCGCCTCACGCAGCCGCTCCAGCCGCTCGTGCCGCGCGGGGGTACGGTGCAGGTAGGCGAGCAGACCGATGTAGTCGCCCGGGCCCGCGAGCGCGAGCACCGCGGGCAGCCAGCCGGCGGGGTCGGAGGGCGGCTCGGCGTGGAGCCGGCAGCGCGCCACCACCGCGGCGGGCACGTGCACCTCGATGCCGTGGGCCCGGGCGCGCGGCGGGTCGGCCGGGAACTGCCCGGCGACCAGGTAGCCTTCCAGCACCACCTGGGTGGCCTGCTTGGCCTCGGCGACGTTGGGCTCGTCGAAGGGATTGACGCCCAGGATCGCCGACGCGGTCGCGGTGGCGATCTCCCAGCGCACGAACTCGGCACCCAGCCCGCGCTCGCGCGGATCCCAGCGCAGCACCGGATGCCCGGCACCGGTGAGCGCCTCGAGCGCCTCGTTGCGGTGAGGGTCGGCGGCGCCGTCGCCGAGCACGACGAACACGCGGTCGTCGCCGTAGCGATCGGGAGCGGCGAGCGGCTCGTCGACCACCGGCACGATCCCGCGGCCCTCCTTGCCGGTGCTCTCCGCCACCAGCTGCTCGATCCAGGCGCCCACCGCCGCGAACGCGGGATCGATCACCAGCGTGAGCTTGTCGCGGCCGCGCAGCGCCAGCTCGCCGAGTGCCGCGCCCAGCACCACCCCCGGCACCGCGCGCGCGCCGGCCCTCGCGCCCAGCGTCTCGACCTCGGCACGCGCCGCGCCCACCA
>DATEMP010000378.1:0-17712 GCA_035275545.1 Candidatus Eiseniibacteriota bacterium
CGCCGGGTTCGACCTGGTCCTGATCGGTTCGGCATTCCTGCTGGGCGGCGCCGTGGGCCTGCTCACACACAGCCCGGCGACCGGGCTGATCGTGGCGAGCGTGCTGTGCGCGGTCTACATCGCCATCGGCCGCCGCTGGGTGCGGGCGCGGCTCAAGAGCACGCACGTGCCAAGCAACGCCGACGCGCTGCTCGGTCAGCGCGCCATGGTCATGGTCCGGGTGGCCGAGCATGCGCCCGGTCAGGTCAAGGTGCAGGACGAGGTGTGGCGCGCGGTCCCGGCGCCCGGGGCGGGCGGCCCGTTCGAAGCGGGCGCGCTGGTCACGGTCGACGGGGTGGACGGCGTCACCCTGCGGGTGAGGTGAGGGCGATGGACAATCCAGTCGGGACGTTCGGAATGCTGCTCCTGTTCGTGCTGCTGCTCATCGCCCTGGTCTCGCTCGCCCGCTCGGCGCGCGTGGTCGCGCAGTACGAGAAGGGCCTGGTGCTGCGCCTGGGCCGCTACCGCACCACGGTCGGCTCCGGGCTCACCTTCCTCGTGCCGGTCATCGAGGACATGATGAAGGTCGACATGCGCGAGCGTGTCATCAACGTCGAGCCGCAGAAGGTGATCACCAAGGACAACGTGTCGGTGACCGTGGACGCGGTGATCTACTACCGCATCAGCGACCCGGTGAAGGCGACCTTCGAGGTGCAGAACTTCGGCTACGCGGCGACCACGCTCGCGCAGACCAATCTCCGCAACCTGATCGGCGACAAGTCGCTCGACGAGACGCTCACCGCGCGCGACACGATCAACGCCAACCTGCGCGCCGTGCTGGACGAGGCGACCAACACCTGGGGCGTCAAGGTGACCCGCGTCGAGGTGCAGAAGATCGACCCGCCCGCGGACATCACCGAGGCGATGTCGCGCCAGATGAAGGCGGAGCGCGACAAGCGCGCCAACATCCTCGAGGCGGAGGGCGTGAAGCAGGCGGCGATCCTCCAGTCCGAAGGCGTGCGCCAGTCCGAGATCCTCCGGGCGGAGGGCGACGCGCAGGCCAAGATCCTGCGCGCCACCGCCGACGCCAAGGCGATCGAGCTGGTCTCGAACGCGGCGGAGCAGTACTTCAAGGACCGCGCCGAGGTGAGCAAGAAGCTGGACGTGCTCAATACTGTGCTCGCCCACCAGACCAAGTTCATCGTGCCGGCGGGCTCGGATCTCGTGAACGTGCTCGGCTTGGACGACAAGGCGGTCGTGCCGCTGAAGAAGTAGGCCGGCCGGCAGCCACAGCCCACCAAGCCATTGGGGTGACAGCGGTTGCAACCTGCCGGCCGGGTCCGTTTCGGGCCCGGCCGTCCGCTGCTCGCGGCTCAATGGAACCGACGTTCCTGCCGATACTTCCAGGGTCCTCAGGACGCACCGCGTCCGGAGGTGACCGGAGGTCCGGAATCGGGTGGCCACGAGGGCTCCCGCGGGCTTTCGGCGCGGCCGCTGCACGACCCGCGCGACGCATGGAGCGACCACGGGATGAGCACAGGCTTCAGCCCGATCCGACACCCTTCGTTCCGCGACCTGACGCCCGCCGGCATGGCGGCGCACGAGTGGTTCCGCCAGCTCGCGCGTGCGCTCAAGACCTGCCGGCTCTACCACGCGGACAATCCGGTCGTGCTCCAGGTCCGCCAGCAGCTGCTCGAGCCCCTGATGCACGCCATCGAGACCTACGGCGCGTTGAGCTTCCGCATCACGGCCGCCGAGATCTTCCTGCTCGACGAGGCGGTGGTGCGGCCCGCGCAGCAGACCGACGGCGACGACGCGCCGACCGGCAAGGAATCGATGCTGCCGTTCCTGTTCTACCGGGACGGGATCCGCGGCCTCTCGTTCCTGCCCGCGCTCCCGGCGCGCGACCTCGACGCGCTGTTCGATGCGCTGCTCGCCGCGAGCAGCGGCGTCGACACGCACGACGACCTGGTCACGCTCATGTGGCAGGCGAACACCACCCACGTCCTGATCGACAGCGTGCCGATCGAGCAGACCATCTACCTGTCGTCGCGGCGGCCGACCGGCGGTGGCGGCGGCGGCTCGCATCAGGGACAGAGCTACGTGTGGTCGCCGGCGGGCGACGAGATTCGCGCCGACATCGGGCAGATGTCGGGGGCGGCTGCGGGGCTCCACAAGGACACGTTCGACGACTGGGTGATGCCGGCGGAGACCACCCCGGTGGAGGCCGCCTACCAGAAGCTGCTCCCGGCGATCGAGTTCGCGCGCATGCGCCTGTCCACCGAATGGGTCGGCGAGCGCTCCACCGACTGGACGCTCCAGGCGCCCGACGTGCTGCGCCAGGTGGTGGCGATGTCGCCCGGCCCGGACACGACGACGCTGCTCGCCCGCTCCACCGCGAACTGGCTGGTGGGCGCGATCCAGCGCTCATCGTGGAACGAGGCGCAGGAGACCCTCGAGCTGCTGCGTGAGTTCGATCCCGACGGCTCGCTCACCCAGGCCGAGCTCACCACCGGCATCTCGGGCCTGGACGCCCAGAGCATCACCGAGCGCCTCGACGAGTCCGAGACCGACGACCAGGCGCGCTTCTTCGCGCTCACCGTGTCGCTGGGGCGCCCGGCACTCGATCTCGCGTGCTCGGTCATGGCGATCGCCACCAAGGGCCGCACCCGCGCGGCCGCGTGCACGATGCTCTGCTACCTGTGCAACGACGAGCCGGAGCTGCTCGAGCCCTACGTGCTCGACTCGCGCTGGTACGTGGCGCGCAATGCGGCGTTCGTGCTCGGCCAGATCGGCACCGACGCGGTGGTGCCGCTGCTCGAGCTCGCCTCGCGCCACCCGGAGACGCGCGTGCGCCGGCAGGTGGTGGCGTCGCTCGGCGGCGTGTCCGCGCAGCGGCGCACGCCGATCCTGCTCGCCCAGCTCGACACGCGCGATCCCCAGCTTCTGGCCGCCGCGCTCAAGATGCTCACCCGCGAGAAGGACCGCGACGTCGCGCAGACCATCCTGCGCCTGATCGAGGCGCCCGACTTCGAGTCGCGCAACGAGGACAACCAGCGCGCGCTGTTCGCGGCGCTCGCCGAGGTGGCCGACGACACCGTGGTCCCGGCGCTCGAAGCGCTGCTCCACAAGGGCGGCTGGTTCGCGCGGCGCACCCTCCAGCGCCTAGCGGCCGCGCGCACGCTCCAGCGCCTCGGCACCGACAAGGCGCTCGCGGCGCTCGAGGCGGGCCTGAGCGCCCGCAGCGACGTGGTGCGGAGCGCGGCGCTCGAGGCGATGAGCGCGCGGATGAACCCATGACACCCAACCCCTCACCGGCGACACGCGACCCCGCCCCCGGACCCGGCGACCAGCGCTGCAAGACGGCCGGGCTCCAGCTCATCATGCGCATGGCGTCGACCATCCGCATCGGCCGCACCTACCAGGCCGAGAACCAGGTGTTCGTCCAGCAGCTCCAGGGGCTGATCGAGGTGCTGCAGCCGCTGCTCGACGAGAGCGGCGAAGCGGTGCTGGTCGCGCTCCAGGACGATCTCTATCTCAACGGCGTGCGCATTCCGGTGAAGGCGAACAACTTCAAGTTCCATCGCTCGATGCTCGAGGAGTTCCGGCGCCGCGACATCGCCGGCCTCCGTCTGCAGAAGGGCGTGGACGAGCGCGAGCTCACGCAGTTCTTCAAGCTGTTCCTGCAGCCCGACGTGTACGCCGGCACCACGTTCCTGAGCGCGTGCCTGGCGCAGGGCATCGATCACGTCACGCCCGCGATCCACGCCTCGACCGAAGCACCCGACGACGGCTTCGACTACGACCCTCTGCCGCAATGGGACGCGGAGGAGCCGGCCGCCCCGAGCGATCCCGGGGGGAGCTCGGGCTGGGGCTCGGGCAATGCCCCGGGCGGCGAAGCGGGCGTGGGAACGGGTGACACCTCGGCGGGCGGCACGCCCGGTCCCGGCCTTCCGGGCGGCCGGGCGCCCAAGGGCGCGGCGCGCAAGAACTACGCGCAGGCGGTGTCGGGCGCGCGCTCGCTGCTCGCCACCACCACGCTGCAGGATGGACTCGAGCTCCGGCACGGCAAGCGCGTCGTGCAGCCGCTGGTGGACGGCGCGTTCTCCGGCGAGCCGGTGGTGGTCGGACTCTCGAGCCTCACCCACAAGGACGAGTACACCTATGCCCACGCGGTCAACGTCTGCCTGGTCGCCGTGACGATGGGACGCCTGCTCGACATGGATCGCCGCGCCCTGGCCGATCTCGGCGTGGCGGCGCTGCTCCACGACGTGGGGAAGTCGGCGGTGAGCGCACTGATCCACCATCCGATCGACGCGTTCACGCCCGAGGAGCAGGCGGCGGCCGAACGCCATCCGCTCGAGGGCGCCAAGCTCATCGCCCGCTCGACGACGCTCAACCAGACCACGCTTCGCTGCATGCGCGTGGCGCTCGAGCACCACATGTTCCCCGACGGGTCGGGCTACCCGGCGGCCAAGGGCCGGTGGCCGCAGAGCGTCATGTCGCGCGTGGTCTCGGTGGCGGACTGCTACGTGAGCCTGCTCGGCCACCGGAGCGAGCGCGGCGCGAATACGACGCCGTACGAGGCGCTCGGCATGATGCTCGGGCCGCTCCGCAAGCGCTTCGATCCCGCGATGCTTTGGGCGCTGGTGAACTCGGTCGGGTTCTACCCGCCGGGACAGCTGGTCCTGCTCGACGACGGATCGACCGCCGAGGTGCTGGCGCCCAACCCGGTGGATCTCGCGCGACCGCACGTGCGCGTGATCGTGAGCGCGAAGGGCGAGCGCCTGTCGGGCGAGGCGGTCGAGCTCCACCGCCCGCTCCCTCCCGAACGCAGCGTGACCCGTGCGCTCAAGGCCGAGGAGTATCCGTCCGCCGCCGAGGACGAAGCGGCCGCGTAGCTACCGGCCGGACCGCTCCAGCAGGGATTTGCGGCGGTCGCGGAAGGTTCCGAGCGGATGTACTTCGGTCGGGCGGATCTCGGCGGTCTCGGGCGGCCGCCCGTCGTTGAACACGTAGCGGCGGCGGCCCGCGGTCACATCCTCCATCGCCCCGCCGCGCGGACCGACCTTGACCGCGCCGTCGTGCACGCACACGCACGTGCCGGCCGGCTCGCAGATCACGGCGAGCGTGGTGCCGGTCACCACCACCACCGCCTCGGGCGTGTCGATCTGGAGCTCGGCGCCGTGGAACGCGGGCCCGGTGGTGAGCCGGATCTCGCCGCGGCGCACCGCCCCGGTCGCGCGCCGGCCGAACCACCGCCCGGGAACCGTGGGCAGCACGAACTCGGTCCCCGCGGTCACCTGGACGACCAGCCCCGCCGCGGTGGTGAGCTCCATCTCGCCCCCCTCGGGCACGGTGATGCGCATGCCGGGCTGGATCTTCTGATCGAGCGCTTCGTGGTGGGCGAGCGGCACCGGCTGGCCTTCCACGATCGCCACGCCGTCCCCGGTGGTGGCGAGCACCGTCCAGCTCCCGCCGCGGTTCATGCTCATCACTCCCACTCCCACCAGCGCTGCGGCGGCGACCGCGAACGCCAGGCGCCAGGCCGGGCTCTTGTGCCGCGCCGCCTCGAGCACGATCGAGCGGCCCTCGCCGACGCGGCCGGAGACGAAATCGCGCTTGAGCCGCTCACGGAACGCGGCGTCGGCGCGCGGGCGCTCGAGGCCGGCGACCGCCTCGCGGGCGTGCGCTTCCCGCGCCGAGCGCGTGTCGGGACGATCGGCGCTCATCCGAGCACCCCCTCGAGGCGCTTCGCCAGCGCCGCGAGCGCCCGCGAGTAGCGCTTGCGGGCCGCGGCGTGGGCGATGCCGGTGGCGGCGGCGATCTCGTCGTGGCCCAGCCCCAAGTAGTCGTGCATGACGATCGCGACGCGGAGCGGCTCGGGCAGCTCGAGCAGCGCCTGCTGCACGAGCCGCTCCCGCTCGGCGGCGAGCACCTGCCGCTCGGGATCGCGGGTGCCGGAGGGAAGCGTGGCGGCGAGCGGCGAGTCCCCGTCGAGCGACGTGGAGCGGCGGCGGAGCTTCCAGGCGCTCGAGCGCCACAGGTCGCGACAGACGTTGTGCGCGATGGTCATGAGCCAGGGCCCGGGATCGCGCGCGGGATCGATGGTATGGGCGGCGCGATGCACCTTGAGAAACACCTCCTGCGTGAGGTCCTCGGCCTGGGCACGATCCCCGACCAGCCGGTAGATGAACCCGTAGACCCGGTCGAAATGGCGCTCGAAGAGCGCCGCAAGCGCCTCGGGCTCACGGCGCCGCACCGCCTCGAGGTCGAGCGACTCGGACGGGGCGCCCTTATCTGATACGGACGGCGGGGCCATGTGTGAGCGGGAGTATCACACAGCCGGGGGCGGGGAACCGGGGCCCCCGGGGTCTTCGGGCTACGCGGCCCGCGAGAGCTCGCTCTCGGCGCCCGAGATCGGGAGCCGCACCCAGAAGGTGCTGCCCTGGCCGGGCGTGCTGTTGACGCCCACGTGGCCGCCATGCAGCTCGGTGATGCGCTTGACCAGGTGGAGGCCGATGCCGAGGCCGCTGGTGCGGCCGTCGCCCTGGCGGAGCCCCTGCCCGAAGAGCTCGAAGATGTGCGCCGACTCCTCGGGCCGCACGCCCGGGCCCTGGTCCTTCACCTCGACCACCACGAACTGGCCGTCCAGGCGCGTGCCGACCGTCACCCGCTGCTGCTCGGGGCTGAACTTGATCGCATTGATGAGCAGGTTCACGAGCACCTGCCGCGTCTTGACCTCGTCGATCTCGACCTCGGCGAGCGTGTCGTCGAGTTCCATGTCGAGCTCGATCTGGTGCTTGGTCGAGATCGGCCGCGCGGTTTCGATGGCGGCGCGCACCACCGCGTTCAGCGAGAGCATCTCGCGCCGCAGCGTGAGCTTGCCGGTCTCGAGCCGCGAGAGATCCAGGATGTCGTCGATCAGGGCGAGCAGGCGCCTCGCCTCGGTCTGCAGCCGGCCCAGGAACTCGCCGCGCTGCTCCTGGGTGAGCGTCACGCCATGCTCCTCGAGCAGCTCCGAGTAGGCGATCACCGAGGTGAGCGGGGTCTTGAGCTCGTGGCTCGCGGTCGAGAGGAACACGTCCTTCATGCGGTTCATCTCGGCGAGCTTGAGGTTCGAGGACTCGAGCGCCTGGGCGTGCGCGCTCAGCCGCTCCACCATCTCGGCGCGGTCGATCACCGCGCCCACGTGCTCGGCGAACAGCCGCAACATGTCGCGGTGGTGGTCCCGGAACGGCTCCGGATGGTTGATGCGGTTGACGTTGAGCACGCCCACGCAGCGGTCGCCGACGCGCAGCGGCAGCGAGAGCGCCGAGGTGATGTTGCGGTTGCGCTTGTAGTGCTGGCCGATGTCCTGGTTGGGCGCCGTGGGCCCGAGCATGATCGCCTGCTGCTGCTGCGCGACCCAGCCGGCGATCCCCTGGCCGACCCGCGTCTTGGCATTGCGCGCGAACTCGGACTCGAGCCCGTAGCTGGAGCGGGTCTCGAGCAGGCCGTTCTCGGGGTTGTAGATCATGATCGACGACTGCTGCGCCTTGAGCGTGGCGATGACGCGGCGCACGATGATCTCGAGGATCGAGTTGAGCTGGAGGTGCAGGTTCAGCGTGGTCGAGAGCTGGAACAACGCGGAGATCTCGGAGAGCCGGATGCGCGCATCCTGCAGCTCCGCCTCGTCGGCGACCAGCACCTCGCGGATGCGGTTCAGCTCGCGCTGCTTGAGGATCGTGTAGAGGCAGAACACGACCACCAGGCCGGCGAGCCCGATCCCAGCGGTGTAGCCGTTCTGGATCCAGAGGTTGCCCTCGTCATCCGCCCCCATCATCTGCAGCATGGGCAGATAGAGGACCGGGATCGACGCGGTGAGCGCCAGGATGACCGAGAACGCCAGGATCCACAGCGACCACGTGCGCTTGTCGATCTCGCGGTCGCCGCGCTGCCTGATCACGGCCGAGAGCGAGTCCGCGGCCGTGCGCGTGTCGATGCGATCGGGGGAGGGAGCGGGCTGGTCCGTCATGGGCTCTCCGGTCATACGTGGATCCGTCCAGCGCAGGTATCGGCCACGGGCCCGACCGGCCTTAGCCCTTTCCCGGGAACGGGTAAGGGCCTCCCAGGCGCGGCCTGACCGCCCCTCGTGGGCCGGTTGGCCCAGGCGCCTGCGCCGCTGCTAGATTGCCGCGCCGTGACCCAGTCCCGATCGCTTCGATGGTGGACGGCCGTGCTCCTCGCGCTGGTCGGCCTGGCGCTGCTGTACCGCGACGCGCTCCAGACCGGGTTCCTGAGCGACGACTACCTGTTCATCGAGGACGCACGCCGCCCGCTCACCCAGTCGCTCAGCGATCTCGGGGCGCTCGACAACTACTACCGTCCGCTCTCGCGCCAGATCTACTTCACGCTGCTCACCCCGCTCGGGCCCGCCTCCTGGATCTTCCACCTCGTCAACGCCCTGCTGTTCGCGGCCGCCCTGGCCCTGCTTCTCGATCTCCTGCTGGCGGTGCTGCCGGTGGGCGGCGCGCTTGCGGGCGCGCTCTACTTCGCGACCCTGCCCCATCAGCGCGTCAACCTCATCTGGATCTCGTGCAGCCAGGATCTCCTGGCGCTGGTGTTCGCGCTCGGATCGGTCGCGCTCTTCCGGCGCGGACGCGACTTCGGGGCCAGCCTCGCCTACCTGGCCGCCCTCGCCAGCAAGGAGGTGGCGTTCCCGCTCCCGCTGGCGCTCGCGGCCTGGGGCTGGTGGATGCGTGTTCCGGACGCGACCGGGTCGCCGACGCGCCCGGCGCCCGGCGCGCTCGCGCGACGCATGGTGCCGTTCGCGCTGGTCGCCGCCGCATGGGTCGTGGTCATGCAGGTGATGCGCGTGCCGCACGGCGCGACCGTGCCGCTCTCGAACCTCACCTCCGCGCATTTCGTCGCCGCGTGGGTGCACGGCATCCAGAGCCTGCTCGGGCTCGACCACCCGGCGGCATGGGCGCGTTCGCTGGCGCGGCACGCCCCGGCACTCGGTGCGCTGGTTGCGCTCGGAGCGCTCGCGTGGTGGCTGCCGGCGCCCGCCTCCGCTGACGCCGCGGGCGCAACCGGCAGGCCGACCCGCGCGATCGTGGCGTTCGCGATCGCCTGGTTCACGGTGTTCGCGCTCCCGGTCGGGCCGGTGGTGCCCACGTGGAGCGCCTACTACTACACGCTCGCGGGCGTGGGCGGAGCGCTGCTGGTGGGGTTGGCGCTCCGGCGCATCGACCGCTGGGGCTGGATCGGCCTCACCGCCGTGCTGCTCTGGTGGCACGCCGGCACCAGCGGCATCCGCGCCTTCACGGTCGAGAACGGGCCCTGGGGATGGACCTCGCACGTCACCGCGTTCTATTTCCAGCGCTACGCGGCGCTGTGCGACACGATGCAGCGCCAGCTCCAGGAGGTGGAGCCCGATCCGCCGCACGGCACGCGCTTCTTCTTCGCCACGCTCCCCTCGTACGCGGGCTTCCAGATGGGCAATGGACCGCTCATGCGGGCGCTCTATCGCGACACCTCGCTCGCCGGCTACTTCTATTCCCAGTTCTCGGAGTCGACCGCCGCGGAACGCCCGTGCCGGTTCCTCTACTGGGATGGCGCGCGCATCCTGCCCCTCTACACAGGCGTCCGCGAGCCGTGGTTCCAGGTGGGCTCGGACCTCATGCTGTTCGGGCGCTATCCGGGCGCCGCGCACGCATTCCGGCGGGGCCTCGCAGCCGGCGAGGCGCGCCCGGATCACCTCTACTGGCTGGGCTGGGCGGAGGTCCGGAGCGGGCGGCGGGACGAGGCCGAGGCTGCGTGGCTCGAGTTCGGCGCGCGCGACAACCCGCGCGGCTATGATGCCGCCATGGTCGGGGCACGCGATGCGCTGAGCGCCGGCGACACGCTCACCGCGCGGCGACGGCTGTTCGAAGCGATCCGTCATGGGATCGGACGGCCCGAGGCGCACGGCGCCCTGGGTGAGCTCATGGAGGACGGGCAGATCAAGTACGCGCTGCTCGAGCTCGGCGTGGCGGCGCTCCTCAACCCGCGCGACCTGCGTGCCCGGCATCACCTGGTGCGTGGACTGGTGGACGTGCGGCTCGACGAGGCGGCGCGCACGGCGCTCACCTCGCTCTCCAGGGACGAGCCCGGCTGGGCGAGCGACACCACGCTCGCCGCCGCGTGGCGCACGCTCGAACGGCGGTCCGGGAGCCGCAGGGTGGTGGAGTTCTGATGGGAGGCGCGATGGCGGTCGGTCGGGTCGAGATGCCGAGGGTCGAGAGCCGGGTGCTCCAGAACAACGCCGCCGGCGATCCTGCCGTGCGCACCGTGCCGGTCTACCTGCCGCCTTCGTACGACCTGAAGCCGGAGCGCCGCTATCCGGTGGCGTACGTCCTCACCGGCTTCACCGGGCGCGGGCGCATGCTGCTCAACGACAACCTCTGGAACGCGCCGCTCGACGCGCGCATGGACGCCCTGATCGCCGCGGGCTGCGGCGAGATGATCCTGGTGATGCCGGACTGCGCGACGCGCTACGGCGGCTCCCAGTACCTCGACTCGACCGCCACCGGACGCTACGAGACGCATCTGCTGGCCGAGCTGATCCCGTTCGTGGACCGGACCTACCGTACCCGGGCCGCACGGGAGCACCGCGCGATCCTCGGCAAGTCGTCGGGCGGTTACGGGGCGCTGGTCCAGGGCATGCGGCATCCCGAGACGTTCGCCGCGGTCGCCTGCCACAGCGGCGACATGATGTTCGACTACTGCTATCGCGGCGACATCCCGAAGTTCTGCGCCCGGGTCCAGAACGGCGGCGGGCTCGAGCGCTGGCTCGACGCGTTCCTCGCCGCGCCTCAGAAGATGCACGAGGACCTCACCGCGCTCAACATCCTGGCGATGGCCGCCGCCTACTCGCCCGATCCGTCCCGCCCCCTGGGGATCGACCTGCCGTGCGACCTGGAGACCGGCGCGTTCCGCACCGAGGTCTGGGAGCGCTGGCTCGCGCTCGACCCGCTCCAGATGCTCGACCGCCACGCCCAGGCCCTCCGGGGACTGGCCCTGCTCTACCTGGACTGCGGCATCCGCGACGAGTGGACCCTCCACCTGGGCATGCGTCTGTTCACCCGGCGCCTGCGCGACCTGGGCATCGCCCACCAGGTCGAGGAGTTCGACGACGGCCACATGAGTGTTCAGTACCGCTACGACGTGAGCCTGCCGCTGGTCGCCAAGGCGATCGGGGCGGAACCTGCCTAGCAGGAGCGTCTCCCAGCCCCGGGGGGGCAGAACCTCTATCCCCGCAGCCCACCCTCTGCTACCGTCTCGAACGCGCCGCATGGAGTGACCGCGGCGCGCGTCACATTCTGCAGGAGGCCGCTGATGAGCCGCCGGTCCGAGTCGCCCGAGGCGACGGATCATCGGGAAGATACGCAGCGCCGTCTCGCCGAGCTCTCGAGCCTGTACGAGGCCGCTCGCACGCTGCTCGGCGCGCGCAACCACCACCAGGTGGCGTCGCGGGTCGTGAGCTCCGGCATGGGCGTGCTCGGTGCGCGCTCCGGCGCGATGTTCGTCGCCGACGATCGCGGCCGCTATCGCCTGCTCCACGCCGCGAGCATCGAGAGCGCGGAGCGCGGTGAGCTGGTGCCCATCTCGGCGCAGTCGCGCGAGTGGCTGCTGCGCGAGAGCTCGTTCGCGCTCGCGAGCCCCTCCGCCGCGCGCGCGCTGGGCGACCTGCGCGACCGGCTGGTCAGCCAGTTCGACGCCGCGGTGGGTGCCGCGGTCTCCGACATGCACGGACTGCTCGGGCTCCTGCTCTTCGGCCCCCGCCTGATGCCGGATGCCGACTACGACGACGGCCACCTCGCCCTGCTCGACTCGCTCGCGGCGCTGGCCGCACAGTCGCTCGCTTCACGGCCCGCGCGCGACGGATCGGACGGCGACGGCCTGGCCGCCAAGCGCGACGGTGCGCGCGGGGCGGCCAGGGTGCACGAGGAGCTCCGCGAGGCGCATCCGCCGCTCAAGAAGATGGTGGGCCAGAGCGCGGCGATGCTCGAGATGTGCCAGGAGCTGGTCGCGGTCGCGCCCACGCCGTTCCCGGTGCTGCTCACCGGCGAGTCGGGCGTCGGCAAGGAGCTGGCCGCCCACGCGATCCACGAGCTCTCGGACCGGGCCGCGGGGCCCTTCGAGGTCGTGGACTGCGGCTCGATCCCACGCGACCTCATCGAGAGCGAGCTGTTCGGGCACGTGCGCGGGGCGTTCACGGGCGCCCATCGCGACCGGCGCGGCGCGTTCGACATGGCGCAGCGTGGCACGCTGTTCCTCGACGAGATCGGCGAGATGCCGCTGCCGCTCCAGAAGCGCCTCCTGCGCGTGCTCCAGGAGGGCCGCTTCCGCCGGGTGGGCGACGAGCACCTGATCGAGGGCGACGTACGGGTGGTGGCGGCCACCAACCGCGACCTGCACGCCGAGGTGCAGGCCAAGCGCTTCCGCGAGGACCTCTATTACCGGCTCACGGTGTTCTCGATCCGCATCCCGGCGCTGCGCGAGCGGATCGACGACCTGGTGCCGCTGCTGCGTCACATCCTGGCGCGCCAGTGCAAGGAGCTGGGCATCACCGCCTGCGAGATGGATGCCGACGTCATCACCGCGCTCGCCGAGCACGCGTGGCCCGGCAACGTGCGCGAGCTGACCAACCTGTGCGCCGCCCTGAGCGTGCGTGCGCGCGAGGACGGGCACATCCGGCGCGATGACCTCGACCACGTGTGGCGCCGCCAGCACGGCGGCCAGGATCCCCCGTGGAGCGGCATGTCGAACATGTCGCGCGGACGGCTCGGGGACTGGGTGATCGTCCAGGCGCGCGCCGCGCGCTTCAACCTCATCGAGGCGGCGCGCCTCCTGCAGCGGCGCAAGCGGTCCGGCCAGGCGGTGCCGCTCACCGAGCGCTCGGCGCTCTCCTACTACCTGGTGGGCGAGATCCTGCGCGCGCTCGTGGAGGCCGAGGGCGACGAGAAGGCCGCCACGCGCGTGATCGCCGGCAGCGAGGAGCTCGTGGAACGGATCGCTCCGCGCGTCGGCAAGATCTGCGAGGCGCTGCGCACGGTCCGCGGCGCGGAGCTCAAGCAGACGTTCAACAAGCTCCCCGCCGGCTACGAGGACATCCTGACCCGCGCCCAGCGCGCCGTCGTCCGCGGCTGATCGCGGACCACCCCTCGGGCCGGAAACGACGAGCCCCGCGCCGTGGCGCGGGGCTTCGTTGCGTGCGGCCCTTCGAGCGGGATCAGAAGATCTCGATCGGGGTCGGAGCGCCACCGGGCAGGAGCGCCCACTTCGCCGACGGCGACTTCCGGGCGTGACGGACCGAGCTGGACTTCGTCGCCTTCGCACGCGCCACGCGCTTGCGGATCTTCACTGCCTTGTTCGCTGCCATCGTACGTTCCTCCTGTTTGAACTGCGCCTGGGTTGACATCTCGTAGCTGCCGGATACCCAGAGCATCGCGCGTGCCACTGTCGGCGCCGCGTGCGCGCGGGCAGGATTCTCGTGATGGCGCAACGGGTTCGCGATCCGGCCGGTGGTGCGCGACGCGCGGTGGGCGCTGCGGGCGCTGAAGACCTCCGCACCGGCTGCGGAGCGCGTCTGTTGTTCGGGCCTCGGACGATCGACGCGGCCGTGCAACGATCGGATGAACGCGGGTGAGCGCGTGCACCGGACATGAAACGACGAGCCCCGCGCGTTGGCGCGGGGCTCGATCGCGTGCGGCCCTTCGGAATCGGAATCGGAATCAGAAGACCTCGATCGGGGTGGGAGCGCCACCGGGCAGGAGCGCCCACTTCGCCGACGGCGACTTCCGGGCGTGACGGACCGAGCTGGACTTCGTCGCCTTCGCACGCGCCACGCGCTTGCGGATCTTCACTGCCTTGTTCGCTGCCATCGGATGTTCCTCCTGTTGATTTGTTGCGCCCTGGGTTGACTGCGTTGGCTGTCCATTCGACAGAGCATCGCGCGTGCCATCGGCTGCGCCGGGCGTGGAGGAACGGGCTGCGCGCGCGCCTGCAATGGGTTCCCGGCGCGGCCTTGCGCGCCTGGCGTGGTGCGCGCCCTTCCCACCGTGCCGACCTCCGCAGGGGCTGCGGAGCCGCGCTGATGTTCGCGGGATCGGGACCACGGCGCGGAAACGATCCGGCACAAAAAAAGACGAAGTCCCGAGTGGACGCGGGACTTCGTCTGGTGCGGCCCTAAAGCTGGACTAGAAGATCTCGATCGGGTTCACCGGCTGGTTGAACTTCGGCGACTTGCGCGCGCTGCGGACGGAGCTCTTGCGCGAGGCCTTCGCCCGGGTGACGGTCTTCTTGGTCTTGGCGCGGCTCGTCTTCTTGGCAGCCATTCTCTACCTCCCCTGCAGTGTGGTGGTGAGGACCCGCCGAATCGAACTTCGGCTGTGCGATCGGCAGAGCATGCGTCGTGCCGTCTGCGTCCCTGAGCCGGCGGTGGTAGCTGCTTCCACCTGGGCAACACGTTAGCACGGTGGAAACAGTGGCACTAATCCGCATTGCACGCGGAGGGGCTGCCGACGTCCGCACATGATGCGGACGCGGAATGTGGTTCTGAGTTCCGAGGCTCCCCGAAACGACTCGAGCCCCCGCGGGAGGGGGGCTCGGATCGGTGCGGCCCGACGCTTGGACTAGAAGACTTCGATCGGGTTCCCCGGGAGATCCAGGCCCTGGCCGGAAGCCGCGTTGTACTTGGGCGACTTGCGGGCGGACCGGGTCGTGCTCTTGCGGCTGGCCTTGGCCCGGGTGACGGTCTTGCGGGCCTTGCGGGCGGTCTTCTTGGCTGCCATGTGACACCTCCGAGATCGTGCCGTTGATTCGCTGCCGATCCTGCGTCGGCCGCTGGATCCTAGAGCATCGGCCGTGCCGATCGCATCACCGTTTGGCGCCGGGCCCCCTCGCCTCATGGCGACACGGACTTGGCGGGGAAACGGCTCTTCAGGGGCCCACCTGGGGGGTCGCCGGGGCCTGCCGATCTCCACATCGGCTGCGGACCGGGGATGTGGTCGGGGCTACCAGAGCCTCATCTGGAGGCTGCGCAACACGGGCGCCAGCAGGAGGGCACCCGCGGCGCGCCGGCCGATCGTCGCCTTGGCGACCCCGGTCATGCCCGGCCGCAGCCGCTGGTCCTGGTTGGCTACCACCGCGCGCACCGTGAAGAACGTGTGCCCGCGGGCGTCGGAAATGCCGCGCCAGCCGACCTCGCTCACCTGGCCTTCAAACGTGTGGGTCGGGAAGCTCATGACCTTGATCGCCACCGGCTGTCCCACCCGGACCTGGCCGATCTTCTCCTCCGGCACCACGAAATCCACTGCCATGATGTGCAGCGCGGCGACCGTGCAGAAGGGGTCGCCCGCGTCCAGGTGCTGGCCGACCCGCTGGGAGAGGTCGAGCTCCAGGATCTGCCCGCTGAACGGGGCGGTGAGCACGCGGCCGCGGGCCCACTTTTCCTCGACCGCCATCGTGCCCTCGAGCCCGTTGAGCCGGAGCTCGTTGCTCCGCCAGGCCGCCACGTCGCCGGAGAGGCGGGCGGCCGCCATGTCGCGCCGCGCCGATTCGATCTGCGAGCGCAGCTCGGCGAGACGCCCCGCCAGGTCCAGGTCCTCGACCTCCGCGAGCACCTGGCCGCGCTGGACCTCGTCGCCGCCCTTGACGAGCGCCCGGGTGACCACCCCCTCGGTGAGCGCACGCACGCCCTGGTAGCGCAGCGGCCGGACCTCGGCCCCGCCCCCGGCACGCTCCGGCGTGATGGGCAGCACGAGCCCGACCAGGGCCAGCGCCGCCACGACCACCGCCGTGACGCGGCCCCTCCGGGTGAGGTTCGAGAGGCGCGAGCGGAGCTGGGAGACCGGCAGCGACACGCCGCGCAGTGGGATCTCGGAGTAGAGCGTGGCGTTCCGGATCGCGGTCGTGGTCTGCGAGGCCAGGATGCTGAGCGCGTCGCCCTCGGCGGGCTCCAGGTCCCAGCTCTCCTGGGCGGATTCGATGCACAGGTAGCCGAGCAGGCCGTGATCGTCCTTGAGCGGCAGCGCCATGAAGCTCCGCATCTGCTGGGCGGAGAAGTACTCGCTGAAGACGTCATGCCCGGGCTTCTTCGCGCTCTCATCGAGGTCCCCGGCGCCGATGTGGAGCCGGTGCGGGTGGGTGCGCAGGTACTCGAGCACCGCCGGCAGCTTGAACAGCTCCGCCTGGTCGGGATCGAGGCGCGTCATCCCCGAGATCGCCCGGAGCACCAGCCGGTCGGCCTTCACCAGCGCGATCTCGGCGCGGTCGTTGGGCACCACCGCCGCCACCGTGTTGACCACCGAGCGCAGCACGGCGTCGAGGTCCAGGGTCGAGGAGATCTCGCGGCTCACCTTGAGCAGGGCGTCGCGCTCCTCGAGCCGCTCGCGGTTCTGTTCCAGCAGCGTGCTGCGGTGGAGGATGAGCCCGAACTGCCGCAGCAGGTATTCCAGGAAGACCAGGTCCTCGTTGCGATAGGTGCGGCCTCCGCCCCGCTCGCCCAGGGCCATCACCCCGATCGGCTGGTCCTCGAGGTGGACCGGCAGGTAGACCCCGAAGGTGACGCTGCCGTTCTCTTCGGTCTCATCCTCGTCCGCTTCGGCTTCGCCCTCGTCGCCGTCTTCAGCGCCGGCGTCTTCCTCCTCCGCTTCTTCTTCTTCTTCTTCCTCGTCCTCTTCGTCCTCTTCTTCTTCCTCCGCCTCGTCTCCGTCCTCGTCTTCCTCCTCCTCCTCGTCGCCGTCCTCATCCTCCTCGGCCTCGTCACCGTTCCCGCCCGCCGCCGGCGCTCCGTCGCCGGACGCCTGCTGGGCCGCGAGCGCCGCGTGGGCGTCGGCCGACACCAGGTCGTCGTCGGTCACGTGGATCCGGTGGGCATCGAGGGCCGCCTGGCACGCATCGAGGTCGGCATCGCTCGACGCGAGCGATTCCGCCTCCTCCTCGCTGAGCCCGAAGGTGGCGCCCACGCCGATGCCGCCGCCCTCGACCAGGAACATCGCCGCGCGCCGGGCCTCGATCCCGCGCGCCGCGCTGCGCAGGAAGCGCTCGGCGATCTCGCCCCGGTCCTCGCCGGACATCGCGGCTTCCGCGGCCTCGTTGGCGAGCAGCAGCCGGCTCGTGATCTCGGTGAGCTGCTCGTAGGCGAGCTGGAGCTCGCCCCGGAGCACCGCCTCGCGGCTGGTATCGGGCGTGGTGGGGCCGCTCGGCGTCATCGTCATACCCAGAGGTCCAGGCGCACGAAGCGCGCGAGAATCCGGTAAAGGTGCGCGGCCGGTGAGCGCGGCGGGGTCGTCACCCAGGCGCGGCCGGTGAGGCCCCCGCGCGCGTCGGCCGGCCGGTCGTCGAGGGCGATGCGCACCTGGTAGAGACGGAACCCGCGCACCGCCTCCGCGGCCGGCTGGATCGCGGTGATGTGCCCGCGGACCAGGTCGCCGGGACGCGAGACCAGCCGGATGCGGGCCGGCGCGCCGACCCGGATGTCCTCGAGGTCGAACTCCCAGAGCCGCGCGGTGGCGCGCACCTGCGAGAAGTCGGCGATCACGCACACCGTGTCACCCGCATCGAACAGCTCGCCGCGCCGCCCGGGGATCCCGGGCGTGAGCACGCGGCCGTCGAAGGGCGCGCGCAGCTCGGCGCGCGCGACGCGGCGCGAGAGCAGGCGCGACTGCTGCTCCGCCGCCACCGCTCCCGCATCCGCGGTCACCG
>DATEMP010000379.1:0-2746 GCA_035275545.1 Candidatus Eiseniibacteriota bacterium
GACCTGCGCGGCACGTCGTGGTGGGCCAAGCTCGGGGTCCAGGTGTGCGCGGCGCTGGTGCTCACTCTGTTCGGCTACGGCGTGCCGCTCATCACCAATCCGTTCGGCGGGTCGTTCCCCTCGGGCGCCCTGGACCTGCCGCTCACCGTGGCCTGGGTGGTGATCGTCATCAACGCGATCAACCTGATCGACGGGCTGGACGGCCTCGCCTCGGGCGCGGTGCTGATCGCCTCGATGTCGCTGTGGTGGGTGGCGCGCACCCACGGCGATTTCTACGTCATGTTCGTGTGCGCCCTGATGGCCGGCGCCACGCTCGGGTTCCTGCGCTACAACTTCCCGCCCGCGCGCGTGTTCATGGGCGACACCGGCAGCCATTTCCTTGGCTTGGTGCTGGCCGCCGCCTCGCTGCTCGAGAACCGCAAGGGCACCGCGGCGGTCACGCTGCTCTTCCCGCTGGTGGCGATGGGCCTGCCGATCGCCGACGGCGTGCTGGCGTTCGCGCGCCGCGCGCGGCGCGGCACCCCGGTGTTCCGCCCCGACTCCGAGCACATCCATCACCGGCTGCTCCGGCTCGGGCTCTCGCCGCGCAGCGCCCTGTTCGTGCTCTGGTACCTGTGCCTCTACATGGGCGTCATGGCGGTGGTGCTGGCGGCCATGCCGCACGAGTACGCGTGGATGATGCTGGGACTGCTGGCGCTGGGGCTGGTGTTCGCGTTCGAGGTGCTGGAGTTCATCGACCGCAAGCTCTCCGAGCGAGATAGGGGCGAAGGCTCCGGCTGAAAACGGCCGAGGGCAAGGCGTCGCGGGCGAGCGACGAGCGAAATCGTGGCCTTCAGGCCACTCTGGAGCGAGAAGCCGGCCGCGCAACGCAGCCATCGGCCGTTTTCAGCCGGAGCCGCGCGACCCCGGGGACTCCCGACTCCCAGCACCGCATCCCGGTCGCGGCCCGTCGGCCCCGGCCCGCGCCCCCCGGCTCCCCCTCCGGTCGCCAGGAAGGCGCGGGCTCCTCCCGCGAACCAGGTCGCGTGTCGGAGCCGCCTTCATGCAGCGACCATGCCGCGGCGACCGCTGCGCCACGACGCGGGTTGGAACGGGGAGGGCGTCGCGCGACGCCCACCCGGTGGTCAGGGGTGTCGCCGGCGCGACAGGCTCAGAAGACGCGCGAGTAGCTGACCTTGGCGGTCCAGACCGGCGAGCTGGCCTCGAGGTTGGGGAAGGCCGGGTTGATGCTGCGCGTGTCCTGCTCGAGCATCCACCGGAAGTCGATGCCAAGCATGCTGCCCGCGTTGATCATCGAGTTGGCGCCGGTGGTGACGAAGATGCCCTGCCGGAATCCCGACTGGTCGACGCCGGTGCGGTAGGTCTTGTGGTAGACGGCCCCGATGCCTCCGCCCAGGTACTGGCGTGTCATGCTGCCCCACCGGAAGTGGCGGGTGAACTCGGTGGTGATCGGAACCTCGATCTCCGCGGCGCCGAAGTAGCGGCCCAGGAGATCGTGGGACATGCCCATCGTCCAGGCGATGTTGTTGCTCAGGAACCACGAGTAGCTGAACCCGTACCCGTAGGAGCCGTCGGCGGCGAAGCGTGCTCCCGACTTGGCGTACCCGGCGCGCACCGAGAGCCAGTTCTTCCCCTCGTCCCAGGGGCCCTCGGCCCGCGCAGGAAGAGCGGTGAGCGCGACCATCATGCCGATCGCGCCGGCGACGAACACACCACGACCTGCGGTCGATCCCATCACGCATCCTCGTTATGGTGGTTGGGCCCGGTCGCGAGTGCCGCACGCACAGGTGCGGACAATCGAGGCCGGGT
Organism: Candidatus Eiseniibacteriota bacterium; assembly: GCA_035275545.1. Taxonomy (GTDB): domain Bacteria; phylum Eisenbacteria; class RBG-16-71-46; order RBG-16-71-46; family RBG-16-71-46; genus WS-11. The sequence continues at coordinate 1,810 of DATEMP010000379.1, forward strand.
ACCCTAGCAAGAGGTCGACGCGGCGACAAGCGAGGGCCCCGAGCCCGCTCGCGGCGCGGTTGAAGCGCGCCCGGCGCTCGGACATAGTGCCGCGCCATGTTCGGCCCAACCCCGGGCCGGGCGGCGACCATCGCGGCACTCCTGGCGATCGTCACGCTCGGCGCCACCCTGCGCATGGTCCCGCGGTGGCGGGGCGCCGATCCCGACCTGATCTCGGACGCGGCGTTCCACCTGCGGATGACCCGCGCGGTGGCCGAGCGCGGGCGCACTCCGGCGGTGGACTCGCTCGCCAGCGCGCCGGCGGGCCGCACCGTCGAGGATCTCCTCCCCACCGGCTTCTACCAGGCTGCGGGAGGCTTTCATCGCCTCGCGGCCGCCATCGACCGCCGCGACGTCGATGCCCATGCGCGGGTGTTCGTGGCGCTCGCGGGGGCGCTGGTGGCGTTCCCGGTCTACGGCGCTGCGCGCGCGCTCCATCCCGGGCGGGCCCCGGCGCTGGCGGCGGCACTGGTGGCGGTGATCCTGCCTGCGCACCTTCACCGCAGCTTCGACTACTGGTTCCGCTACGAGTCGCTGGGGGCACTCCTGATCGCCACCCAGGTGGCGCTCTCGCTCCGGGCGCTCAGCGCCTCCTCCCCGCGCACGTTACGCACCGCGGCCGTCGGGGCGGCGCTGGCGCTGGTCGGGGCGCTCGCAGTGTGGCGCGTGGCGTTCATGATCCCGGTGCTCGAGGCGTGCTTCGTGGCCGCGTACGCGCTGCTTCGCCCGCCGGGCGCGGCGCTGCGGGCCTGGTGGACCGCGCAGGCCGTGGCCGGCACGCTGGCGTGCCTGGGTCTCGGGTACCTGCGCCACCAGTCCTTCGTATCCTCGACCCCGTGGCTGCTGGCGATCGCGCTCGCCCTGGCCCTGTGGACCCCGTGGCTCAGGCGGGAAGGCG
>DATEMP010000380.1:0-2011 GCA_035275545.1 Candidatus Eiseniibacteriota bacterium
GGAGGGCGCCGGCGCGGACGACGGCAGCCGTCGCACGACGAGGGGCGCGGCGGAGGAGGACGTGAACGCCCCTCCGCCGGCAACGAGGGCGGCGATGGCGAATGCGAGGGTGGTTCCGCGCAAGACCAGGCCGTGCACCTCGGGAATGGAAAGGGCTTAGAAGCGGTAACCCAGCGTGATTCGCGTCACCGACGGCAGCGTACGCGCCTGGGGCATGCTACCCCAGTCGAGGCTGAGACTGTTCCAGGACACGCCGAGACCATAGCTCAACCCGCTGATGTCACCCGAGGGATCCGACACCCAGCCCACGCGGCCCGCGAGCTGGTCGATGACCGAGATCTCTGCGCCGTGGTTGTAGGTGCGGAACTCGCTGTTCACCAGCGACTGGTTGTAGTCCTCCACCAGCGTGACCGTGAGGTCCTTGCTCGTGTAGGGCACCCATGCGGCACCGATCTTGAGATTGCGGCTCAGCGGATCGGCCTTGTCCTCGTCGATGAACGCGAGCTTGGGGCCCATGTTCTGGAGGTTCATGCCGAAGTCGAGGCGCGCCTTGGGAATCTTGTAGAGGGCTCCGAGGTCGAACCCGAACGTCGAGCCGATGCCCTGGTACTGGCTGGGGGCGAGCTGCACCCGCACGTACTTGACCGCCGCGCCCACCGCGAAGTCGGGCAGGAGCTGCGTGCCGAAATAGACCGCGGGCGAGAACTCGACCGGCGTGTAGGTGCCGACCTGGACGCCACCGGAGTTGGTGAGGTCGATGTTGCCGTACGAGAGGAACAGCATCCCGACGCCCAGCGAACCCCAGCCGGCGACCGGGTGGATGTAATTGAGGTAGTTGTAGGTGACGTCGTCCGCGAGTCCGGGCACGAGCGCCGAGTACGTCAGCTCGACCGCGGGGCGCCCGACGAAGCCGAGCACCGCGGGATTCCACCACGCCACGCCGGCCGGATCGTCCGAGAGCGCAACCCCCGCCGCGCCCATTCCGACCTGCCGGGCACCGGGCTGAATATCAAGCGAGCGCGCGGTACCCTGGGCCCACGCGCTACTGGCGACAAGCAGCCCCAACATCAGGGCCAGCATACGGATAGACCAACGCATCGAAACCCTCCTCAAGCCAAAGCGACCCGCTCGTCGGGCGTTGCTGGGGATACTACACCGGGCCAGTTCCCCTCGCTCCAACCTTTTTTGGGGCGCGGCGTTGGCGCGTTGCGATTTGCGTTTGGCAGCGACTTGACGCGCTAACGTCCAACGATGACGAAGCGTCCCTCGCCGACCGCACGGGCGCCCGGGCTGCTCGCCCCCTCTACGTCGCGCGCGTTGACTTGGACCATGAACAGGTAGGTCCCGTTGGCCAGCCGCACGCCCTCGGCGTCCAGGCCGTCCCAGGGCACCTGGATCTGGCCCTGGCCGCCGAACGCCTTGAGGGTGCGGATCAGCCTTCCCGAGACGGTATAGAGGTGGATGAGCACGTTGACCGGATCCCCGGGCGCGTCCACCACGAACTGCCCGCCACCCCCCGTTCCACCCGAGCGCGCCGGGTTCGGGAACAGGAACGCGCGCTGCACCATGAGAGGCGGCTGAGCGCTCACCTCGAAGTCGATGCTCGCCCGCGCGCGATGCTGCGCGGCGTTGATGCCGGTGGCCAGGTTGTCGGCGGCGCTCACCGAGATCCGGTGCGGACCGGGTGCCAGGTTCGGCAGATGGAACCGCGCGGTGCCGGACTGGTACGAGTTCGCCGAGTAGCGGAAGCTCTCGGTGATGTCGACGCGCGTGTTCGAATTCTCGTCGACCGTGACGATCACGCCGTTCTGGATGGTGTGGCCGGTGATCAGGATGCCGCTCGGATCGGTCAGGTCCACGCGCAGCTCGGCGTCGGGACGCACCGCGTTCGAGCCGCCCACGAACGAGAGTCCGATCACCGGCCCCGACTGGTCGCCCGGCGGCGCGTTGCCCGAGATCAGCGTGAAGGCGTCGCTGCCCGCGCCGTCGGTGGCCGACGCGATGCCGGTGG
>DATEMP010000381.1:0-3342 GCA_035275545.1 Candidatus Eiseniibacteriota bacterium
GGTCCCGGGGAGACGCGCGCGTGCGCGTTCCTGCTCGGCGAAGCGCCCGGGGCAGACGCGATCGCGGCGCGCGTGGCGAAGCTGCGGGGTCCCGGCGCGCTGGCCGCGGCGCGCGACCAGGTGGCATCGCGCTGGTCCGAGTGGCTGGGCCGGGTGCGGATCGAGACGCCCGCCGGCCCATCGCTCGACCCGCTCGCCAACGGCTGGCTCGCCTACCAGGTACTCGCCTGCCGGCTGTGGGCGCGCACCGCGTTCTACCAGTCCGGAGGAGCGTTCGGGTTCCGCGACCAGCTCCAGGACGCGGTGGCGCTCCTGGCATTCGACCCGGGGATCGCCCGCGGCCAGATCCTGCTCCACGCCGCGCGCCAGTTCGTCGAGGGGGACGTGCTCCACTGGTGGCACCCGCCGGGCGCGCGGGGGATCCGCACCCGGTTCGCGGATGATCTGCTCTGGCTGCCCTGGGCGGCCACCACCTACCTGAAGGCCACCGGGGACGCCGGCATTCTCGACGAGCGGGTGCCCTTCCTCACCGGGCGCGCGCTCGAGCCCGGCGAGGACGAGGCGTTCCTCGAGCCCGGGACGAGCGACGAGACCGCGGACCTCTACCAGCACTGCTGCCGGGCGATCGAGCGCTCCCTGCCGGTGGGCCGCCACGGGCTGCCGCTGTTCGGCACCGGCGACTGGAACGACGGCATGAACCGCGCCGGCCGCGAGGGGCGCGGCGAGAGCGTGTGGATGGGGTTCTTCCTCTACGCGGTGATCGACGCGTTTGCGCCGCTGTGCGAGCGGCGGGGCGACGCCGGGCGCGCCGCGCGGCTGCGCGCGCACCAGGAGCGGCTGCGCGAGGCGATCGAGCGCGACGGTTGGGACGGCGAGTGGTACCGGCGCGGGTTCTACGACGACGGCACCCCGATCGGCTCGCGCGATTCCGATGAGTGCCGGATCGACGCGCTGGTTCAGGCGTGGGCGGTGCTCTCGGGCGCCGCGCCGCGCGATCGGTGCGAGCAGGCGATGGATGCGGTGGAGCGCGAGCTGGTGGATCGGGAACGGGGCATGGTGCGGCTGCTCGCGCCGCCCTTCGATCGCACGCCGCGTGATCCGGGCTACATCAAGGGCTACCTGCCGGGGGTGCGCGAGAACGGCGGCCAGTACACCCACGCGGCGATGTGGGTGGTGGCGGCGATGGCGCGCCTCGGGCGGCGCGACCAGGCCACGCAGCTGCTGCGTGGCCTGAGTCCGGTGTCGCACGGCATGTCGGCGTTGGGCGCGTACCAGGTCGAGCCGTATGTGGTGGCCGCGGACGTGTACGCCAACCCCCAGCACATGGGGCGCGGCGGCTGGACCTGGTACACGGGCTCGGCCGGCTGGATGCTGCGCGTCCTGCTCGAGGAGCTGCTGGGCGTGTCGATCGAGGACGGGCGGACCCTGGTGTTGCGGGCCGCCTGCCCCCGGGAATGGCCGGGCTTCCGCGTGCGGTTGCGGCCGTTCGGCCGCGCGGGGACCTGGGACGTCGAGGTCGGTCGCGGGGATGAAATGGGCGCCGGGCCCCGTGCCACGGTCGATGGGCGCCCGGTGGCGCTTGCGGATGGCGTCGCGCGGATCCCGCTCGTCGAGGACGGGCTCGACCACCGGGTCGAGATCCACTGTTGAGATTGGCTAAACCCCAAACGGAAGGAGTCTGCTAGAATTGTTGCTCGCGATCACCGCTGGTGATCGAAAGCACCGCGAACGACGCTCATTCTATTGACTTCGGACCCCGTCGGTGTAATCGTTTTCAGGCGCGATGCTGGCGTGTCCAAGACATCGAAGCCCAACCCCCAAGGAGGACACTCACGATGAAGCGGAATGGCTACTCCCTCATGACGTTTGCGGTGATCGCGATGATGGCGATCGCCGGTTCGGCGTTCGCGACGCCGAATCCCAACGGGGCCAATCTCAACCTGCGCACCTTCAACGACTGCCCCATCTCGACCCTGACGCCCGTCAACGCGTATCCCGCGTCGATCAGCATCACCGACGCCATGGATCCCGCGTGTGTCGGCTTCGCCAACCTGCACGGCTGGAGCTTCTCGACCGACGGCGGCGCGACCGCGGCGCTGTTCGAGAACAACTCGGCGTTCATCTACTGCGCGACCGTCGTGATCGACGGTCCGGGCCAGGGCGAGGGCGGCCTGCGCTTCAGCCCCTGGTGGTCACAGTTCGCCGACGGCCGCTTCATGATCAACGCCGAGGCGGGTCACGTTCCGGCGGGCGAGATCGCGTGCTTCGGTGGCCGGATGCCGTTCTACTCCTTCACCGGCAACCACGGCATCAGCTACGTGAAGGGCACGCCGATCTTCATGCAGATCAGCTACTTGGCGAACGGCCTCTCGGCGGCGAGCCCGGCCACGATCCAGTACAAGGTGATCTACAACGCGGTCACCTACGACAGCCCGTGGCTCGCCTACGACGAGGGCAACACGGCGGAGGATCCTCCTCACGGCCTCTGGGGTTGCCTCAACGAGGCGACGGTGGGCGGCTACTTCCAGCCGCGCGCCAATTCCGCCGCGTCGCTCTCCGCGACCTGGTCGAATATCTGCTTCACCGACACCCGCACGCCGGTCCAGACGTCGACGTGGGGGCGGATGAAGACGCTGTACCGCTAAACGGCTCGTACCTGAAGGTGCACCCTGCGGCCATCCTCGTTTCGGGGATGGCCGCGGTGTTTTCCGGGCGCCTCCGCCGCGCGGGCCGGATTGCGCACCCCGGGGGGTTTCGATAGCGTGCCCCAAACCCCATGCCCGATCTCGAGCTGAAGTCGGTCTCCAAGTCCTACGCCGCGGGAGCGCGCGCGGTGGACCGCGTGAGCCTCGCGGTCGAGAGCGGCGAGCTGCTGGTGCTGGTGGGGCCCTCGGGCTGCGGCAAGTCCAGCCTGCTGCGGATGATCGCCGGCCTCGAGGAGATCAGCGAGGGCCAGGTCCTGATCGGCGGCAAGGTGGTCAACGACCTGCCCCCGGGCGAACGCGACATCGCGATGGTGTTCCAGAACTACGCCCTCTATCCGCACATGACGGTGTTCGAGAACATGGCGTTCGGATTGAAGCTGCGCAAGCGCCCGGCCGCGGAGGTCGAGCAGCGGGTGCGCGAGACCGCCACGCTGCTCGGCATCGAGGCGCTCCTCCAGCGCCTGCCGCGCGCGCTCTCCGGCGGCGAGCGCCAGCGCGTGGCGCTCGGGCGCGCGATGGTGCGGAGTCCGCAGGTGTTCCTGTTCGACGAGCCGCTCTCGAATCTCGACGCCGCGCTTCGGGTGAATATGCGGCTTGAGATCGCGCGGCTACAGAACAGTCTCGGTACGACCGCCAT
>DATEMP010000382.1:0-13055 GCA_035275545.1 Candidatus Eiseniibacteriota bacterium
CCGTGACGCTCGGCGCGGGCGGCGCCGCGGCGCTGGTCGCGTACGCGGCGTTCGCGCTGCCGCAGGGCGGACCCTGGCTGCCCGCCTCGGTGCTGTTCAACGCGCCGCTCATGCAGTCACGCGCCGTCGACCCGCTCCCGCCGTTCGCGGCACGCATCCCGGAAGCGTTCCTCCGCCAGCGTCACGAGCACCTGCCGGTGCTGCTGATCGCGATCGCGTGGCTGCTCCTGCCCCGGCGGCGCGTCACCGGCGCGACCGCATCCGCCGCGCGCGTGCTGCTGGTGGTCACCGCAACCACCATCCTGCTCCACGCGCAGCTCGCCGGGTTCGACGGCTTCTTCCGCCGCTACGAGGCCTACTGGATGATGCTTGGATGCTTTGGCGTGGTGACGGCGCTCGCCGCCGGCCTCGGCGGCCTGCCGGACGGACTCGCCGAGCGCCTGCCGAGCGTGCGCCCCGCGTGGGTCGCTGCACTGTTCGCGCTCGGCGTCGCCACGCCGTTCGTGATTCGTGGACACCAGATCACGTACTGGACCCCGCGCGCCGCGCAGAACATCTACGAGCAGCAGATCCAGATGGCGCGCTTCGTCGACGCATCGTTCCGCGGCCGGGTGGTCGCGATCAACGACCTGGGCGCGGTCGGCTACTTCGGCGGTGCCCGGGTCATCGACCTGTGCGGGCTCGCCAGCCCGCCGGTGGTCCGCGCGATCATCGCCCATCGCTTCGATACCGCGTTCATCGAGCGCTACTGCCGGGAGGAAGACGTGGATCTGGCGATGCTCTACGAGTCCTGGTTCCGTGGCGCGGCGAGGCTGCCGGACTCCTGGACCCCGGTCGCGCGCTGGACCATCCGCGACAACCTCATCGCCGGGGACGCCGTGGTGACCGTGTTCGCGACCGACTCCACGCACGCCGACGTGGTGCGGGCGGCGGAGCGCCGGTTCGCGGAGACACTCCCTCCGCGCGTGATCGCCGAACCGCTGCCGTGACGGAGCCGCGTGCTACGCTGCGCCGCATGACGCTCGCCGGCAGGGTCGCGATCGTGACGGGCGGAGGGAGCGGGATCGGCCGCGCGATCGCCCTGCGCTTCGCGGCCGACGGGGCCGCGGTCTCCCTGTGCGGCACGCGCCGGGATCCGCTCGATGCCACCGCCGCCGAGATCACGCGCGCCGGCGGGCGCGCGATCGCGGTGGTCGCGGACATCTCGGACCAGGCGGCGGTGGCACGCATGGTGGCGGCGACGGTCGCGGAGCTCGGGCGCCCCGGCATCCTGGTGAACAACGCCGGCATCGCCGGCCCCACCGCGGCGGTGGCCGACGCGCCGGCCGCCGAGTGGGAGCGCACGCTGGCGATCAACCTGACCGGCGCGTTCCTGTGCGCCAAGCACGCAATCCCCCACATGGTCGCCGGCGGCGGCGGCCGGATCATCAACATCACCTCGGTGGCGGGAAAGATCGGCTACGCGCTGCGCAGCGCCTATGCGGCGTCCAAGTGGGGCATGATCGGCCTGACGCGCTCGCTGGCGATCGAAGTGGGACCGCAGCAGATCACCGTGAACGCGATCGCGCCCGGCTCGACCCGCGGCGAGCGCCTGAGCCGGGTGATCCGCGACCGCGCCGCCGCACTCGGCCGCCCGGCGGACGAGGTGGAGCGCGAGTTCTTCGTCGATCAGAATGCGATGCGGAGGCTGGTCGAGCCCGAGGAGGTCGCCGCCACCGCGGCGTTCCTCTGCTCCGAGGAGGCGCGCAACATCACCGGGGAGACGATCGCGGTTTCGGCCGGCTTCAGGGTGTGAGGTTGCCGCCGTTCTCCGCGCGGCTCGCGGCCGGCACACCGCGCGAGGCCGCGCCCTCGCCACCCCACAGATACCGGTCGAACCACTCGAAGTTCTGGCGCAGCGCCGCGCGCACCGCCTTGGGCTTGTTCAGCGAGTGCCCGAACCCCTTGAAGAGCGCGAGCCGTGTTTCGACGCCTGTGTCCTTGAGCGCCCGGTAGAGCTCGGTCGCGTTGGGCGCCGGGACGCGTGCGTCCGCGTCCCCGTGCTGGATGAGCGTGGGCGCGGACGCCTCGCGCACGTTGGTGATCGGCGAGGTGCGCGCGTAGATGTCGGGATCGCTCCACGGCGTGGCGTGGAGGTAGTGGCGGGTGAACGGCGTGATGTCGGTGTTCACGTAGTAGGTCATCCAGTCCGAGATGCCGGCCCCCACCGAGAGCGCGCGGAAGCGGCGGCTCTCGTGGGTGGCGAGGAACGCCGAGATGTAGCCGCCCTGGCTCCACCCGCATGCGCCGACGCGCGTGCTGTCGACCAGCCCGCGCCGCACCAGCGCCTCGATGCCCGAGACCACGTCCCACGCATCGCCCACGCCCAGGTTGCGGGCGTTGAGCGCGCGGAACGCCGCGCCGTAGCCGGCGCTCCCGCGGTAGTTGGGCTCGAGCACCAGCGCCCCCTTCGCGAGCCACAGCTCGATGGGGTACACGTAGGTCGAGGCGAACAGCGTCGGCCGGGAGACGCCGGTCGGCCCGCCGTGGATGACGACGATCAGCGGATGGCGCCGCCCGGGACGGAAGTCGGCAGGCTTGCGCAGCACGCCCTCGATCTCGGCGCCGTCGCGGCTGGTCCATCGGATCACCTCGGTGGTGCCGAGCTTCCAGCCCGCAAGCTGGCGACCCATGTCGGTGAGCGTGCGGGGCGCCATGGTCGCGAGCGGGGCGACTCCGATCTCCGGGTAGTGTCGCGGATCGCCGGCGACGAAGGCGACGTTGCGGAATTCGCGGTCGAAGCTGAACGCCGAGCCCACCCACGCCTCGTTCGGGGCAAGGCGCGTCACCCGGCGCGTGGCGGGGTCGAGCCGGTGGAGGCCGCTCCCGGTGCGATGCGATGCCGCGAAGTAGATGCCGTCCGCGGCCCAGTCGATCAGCCCGCAGTCCTCGTCGAAGTCGGCGGTGAGCGGCTCGGGAGCGCCGCCCGCCGCGGGCACGGCCGCGATCATCGTGTTCGCGTAGTAGAACCAGCGCGCGCCCATGGTGGTCTGGAACGCCACGCGCCCGCCGTCGGGCGACCACACCGGATCGGTATCGGGGCCGGGCTGCGTGACCAGCGGGCGTACCTCGCCGTCCGCCAGGGTGACCACCGAGATGTCCGCGGTGCTGTCGGCCCCCAGGCTCGGGTCCGCCTGGTGCTCGAACGCGATGCGGCCGCCCTCGGGCGACCAGTCGAATCCGCCGACGGTGAAGCTCCCGCGGGTGACCTGCCGCGCCGACTTCGAGGCGACGTCGATCGTCCACAGGTGGCTCATGCGGTGGTCTTCGCCTGCCCATTCGATCTCGCCGTCCTGCTGCTCGCGATCCTTGAGGGCCTTCGGCTTGGGATCGCGCGCCAGGTAGGCGACCGCGTTCCCGTCGGGCGACCAGGCGAAGCCGGTCACGCCCTCGTCGGCCGAAGTGAGCTGCACGGCGTCGCCGCCCGACATGTCGAGCACGAACACCTGGCGCTTGTCGGTGCGCTCCGAGCCGAACGCGAGCCGGCGGCCGTCCGGCGACCAGGCGGGGGCGTTGCTGGTCTTCCGGCCCTGCGTGATCTGGCGGTTCTCGCCGCTCGCGACGTCGGCGAGCCAGATCTGGGTGACGAACGCGTTGCCCACCCAGTCGGTGTCGCGCACGGTGTAGGCGACGAAACGTCCGTCGGGCGAGAGCGCAGGCGAGCCCACGCGCTCGAGCGCCACGATCTGCTCGAGCGTCGGCGTGACCGCCCCGTTCGCGGCGTGCGCGCAGGGGGCTGCGGCGATCGACGCCGCGAGCGCGAGCGCGGCCCAGGCGCGCGTCACGTCTATCCGCTCCGCGGGCTCGGCGAGTGGAGCCGCGCGTCGAGCCGCGCCTTCAAGGCCGGCCACTCGTCGTCGAGGATGCTGTAGTAGACGGTGTCGCGGATGCGCCCGGTCTGGGTGACGATGTGCTTGCGCAGGGTGCCCTCCTCCCGGGCACCGAGGCGCGCGATTGCCGCGCGCGACGGCTGGTTGAGCGCGTCGGTCTTGAGCTCGACGCGCATGCACCCCCAGGTCTCGAACGCATGGCCGAGCATCAACCGCTTGGCCTCGGTGTTCACCGCGGTGCGCTGCCACGCGGTGCCGAGCCAGGTCCAGCCGATCTCGGCGCGGCGGTTGAACCGGTCGATGTTCCCGAACCGTGTGCTGCCCACCGGAACGCCGGCCGCCTTGGCGATGGTCGCGAACGGCAGCGCGCGGCCCTCCGCCTGCTCGAGGAGCGCGTGGTCCATGTAGCGCTTGAGATCGTCCGGCGTGCGGATGTCGCTCGCGGTCCAGCGCCACAGCTCGTGATCCTTGGCGATCTCCCAGAGCGCGGCGTGGTGGTCCATGGTGAGCGGCTCGAGGCGCACGTGCTCGCCTTCGAGGGTCACGGGTCGGACGTCCATCTGTGGATGAGCTTTGCGCATCAACTCGCCCTCCGGGTACGTGTCGGCCGAGACGTTCTGCGTCGCGCGGCGGCGCGCGGTGTTTTCCGCGACCGGCCGGCTCCCCCGGCCGCCGGCGCCGGCACCTCGTTCACCAGGCTGCGCGGCGTACGGGTCACCGTGAGCTGGAACACATCCGGCCGAGCGTAATGGCCCGCGGCATCGAACATCCAGCGCGCGGCGCTGAACTGCGCGGGATCCAGCTCCGCGTAGGCAATTCCTTTCCGCTCGTGAAGCGGCCCGGCGATGAACTCGCCGTCCGGGCTCACGATCGCACTGTCGCCCGCGTTGATCCACTCGCGCCCGGCCGGGTACAGGCGCTTGAAGTCGAAGCGGTCCGGCACGTCGTCGCGGTGGAGCGCCGTGCACGCGTTGAGCACGTAGACGCGGCCCTCGCGCGCGATGTGACGCACCGTGGCGAGCCACGGCTCGCCCCGATCCCAGGTGGCGGCCACGTAGATCTGCGCACCCCACGCGTACATCGCGTAGCGCGTGAGCGGCATGTAGTTCTCCCAGCAGATGACGCCGCACAGCCGCCCGAGCGGGGTGTCGTGCACGGCGAGCGTGCTGCCGTCGCCCTGCGCCCACACCAGGCGCTCGCCGCCGGTCGGCACCAGCTTGCGGTGCCGGGCGTGGAGCCGGCCCTGGGCGTCGAAGAACAGCAGCGTGTTGTAGAGGCTGGTGCCGCTCGCCTCGGCGTTGCGCTCGTTGACGCCGATCACCACCTGCACACCCACGTCGCGTGCCGCGCGCGCCAGCCGCTCGGTCTCGGGGCTCGGCACGGTCAGCGCGTTCGCCACCAGCTCCGCATGGAGCGCGCCCAGCGCCTTGCGCTCGCGCGCGGCCAGCACCCACACCCAGTCGGGATAGGCGGGCACGAACGCCTCAGGGAAGGCGACCAGCTTCGCCCCCGCCGCGGCGGCCTCGCCGATCAGGGCGCACGCCTTCGCGATCGTGGCGTCGCGGTCGAGGAACACCGGCGACTCCTGGACTACGGCGACTTTGAACGGTGCGGTGGAGTTCAGGCGCCGTCTCCTTCAATGCGGTGGGCCGACGCGTTTACCCACGCACAACTGGAATCTGCGGAACCGGACATCATGATCGTGGGTCCTCGACGCAGCAGCGTATCATCAAGCCGTTCCATCGTAACGCCTCGCCCGGGGTGCGCGCTTCGACCGCAAGCGGAGGATCCCATGACTTCATCGTTTCGGTTTCTCGTCCTCGTGCTCGGCATCTGCATGACGCTGGTGCCCGCGACCGTCGGAGCCCAATGCGCCGTCTACCTCAGCCAGTGGGGCTCGTTCGGGGCCGGAGCTGGGCAGTTCGACCGTCCCATCGGCGTGGCGACGGATGTCTCCGGCAACGTCTACGTCGTGGATACGTTCAACCACCGCATACAGAAGTTCGCCGGCACCGGCGCCTACCTCACCCAGTGGGGCTCGCTCGGCAGCGGCAATGGGCAGTTCAACCAGCCGCTCAACGTGGCGACCGATGCCGCCGGCAACGTCTACGTCTCGGACCGGCTCAACAACCGCATTCAGAAGTTCACCGGCGCCGGCGCCTACCTCACCCAGTGGGGCTCGTTCGGCACTGGCAACGGCCAGTTCGACTATCCATCGGGCGTGGCTCTGGACGCCGGCGGCAACGTCTACGTCACGGACACCGACAACTACCGCGTTCAGAAGTTCACGGGGACCGGAACCTACATCACCCAGTGGGGATCCCCGGGCAGCGGCAACGGGCAGTTCAGCGATCCCCAATTCATCGAGACGGATATCGCCGGCAATGTCTACGTCTCGGACTTCACCAACTACCGTATCCAGAAGTTCACGAGTACGGGGGTCTATATCACCCAGTGGGGCTCGTTCGGCAGCGGCAACGGACAGTTCGACACACCCGCCGACATGGTCACCGACGGCGCCGGCAACGTGTACGTCGCGGATCATGCCAACCATCGCATCCAGAAGTTCACCGGCACCGGCACCTATGTGTGCCAGTGGGGTTCGTTCGGCAGCGGCAACAACCAGTTCAACCTTCCCACCGGTCTGGCGACCAACGCCGCCGGCGAATTCTACGTGACCGAGTTCGCCGGACACCGGGTCCAGAAGTTCGGCCCGGGCCCTACGCCCGCCGAGAGATCGACCTGGGGACGCATCAAGAGCATCTACCGCTGACCCTCACACCCGGACCGGTTCCCGACTCGGGACGTGGAACGTGATCTCGCCCTTCGCCACGTCGGCCTCGATCGTCTGGCCGGACTTGAACTCGCCCGACAGGAGCTTCATCGCCAGCGGGTTCTGCAGCCGGCGTTGAATGGTGCGCTTGAGCGGCCGCGCGCCGAAGTGGGGATCGTACCCCTCCTCGGCGAGCAGGTCGCGGGCGGCATCGGTGAGTGTGAGGTCCAGCTCGCGCTCGGCGAGCATCTTGCGCAGCCCGGTGATCTGGATGTCGACGATCCGCCGGATGTCGGCGCGCGTGAGCGAGTGGAACACGATCACCTCGTCCACCCGGTTCAGGAACTCCGGCCGGAAGTGCTCGCGCAGCGCCTCCTGCACGCGGCGCTCCATCTCCTCGCGGTCGTCTTCCCCCAGCTCGAGGATCCACTGCGAGCCGAGGTTCGAGGTCATGATGACCAGCGTGTTGCGGAAGTCGATGGTGCGCCCCTGCCCGTCGGTGAGCCGCCCGTCGTCGAGCAGCTGGAGCAGCACGTTGAGCACCTCGGGGTGCGCCTTCTCGATCTCGTCGAGCAGCAGCACCGAGAACGGGCGCCGCCGCACCGCCTCGGTGAGCGCACCGCCCTCCTCGAACCCCACGTACCCGGGGGGTGCCCCGATCATGCGGGCGACGGTGTGCTTCTCCTGGTACTCGGACATGTCGATCCGCACCATGGCGCGCTCGTCGTCGAACAGGAACTCGGCGAGCGCGCGGGCCAGCTCGGTCTTGCCCACGCCGGTCGGTCCCAGGAACAGGAACGACCCGAGCGGGCGGCGCGGGTCCTGAAGTCCGGCGCGCGCCCGGCGCACCGCCTCGGCCACCCGGCGCACCGCGTCCTCCTGCCCCACGACGCGCTGGTGCAGACGCTCCTCCATGTGCACGAGCTTCTCGATCTCCCCTTCCATGAGCCGGGCGACCGGGATGCCGGTCCACTTGCCGACCACCTGGGCGATGTCCTCCTCGTCGACCTCCTCCTTGAGCATCTTCAGAGTGGTCTGGAGGCTCGCGAGCCGCGTGTCCTCCTGCTCGACCTGGCGCTCCAGCTCGAGCAGCTTCCCGTAGCGCAGCTCGGCGACCCGCGCCAGGTCTCCGGCGCGCTCCGCCTTCTGCTCCTCGAGCTTCAAGCGCTCGCGCTCCGCCTTGAGCTCGCGGATCCTGCCCACCGCCTCCTTCTCCTTCTTCCAGTGGGCCTCGAGCTTCTCGATCTCGCCCTTGAGCCGCGCGAGCTCCTCGTCGAGCCGGCGCAGCCGCTCCTTGCTGCCCGCGTCGCTCTCCTTGGCGAGCGCCTGGCGCTCGATCTCGAGCTGGCGCGCGCGGCGCGTCAGCTCGTCGAGCTCGATCGGCATCGAGTCGATCTCCATGCGCAGCCGCGAGGCGGCCTCGTCGATCAGGTCGATCGCTTTGTCGGGCAGCTTGCGGTCGGTGATGTAGCGGTTCGAGAGCATCGCCGCCGACACCAGGGCCGCGTCCTTGATGCGGATCCCGTGGTGGATCTCGTAGCGCTCCTTGAGGCCGCGCAGGATCGCGATCGTGTCATCGAGCGACGGCTCGTTGACCATGATCGGCTGGAAGCGCCGCTCGAGTGCCGCGTCCTTCTCGATGTGCTTGCGGTACTCGTCGAGCGTGGTGGCGCCCACGCAGTGGAGCTCGCCGCGCGCCAGCGCGGGCTTCATCAGATTCGAAGCGTCCATCGCCCCCTCGGCCGCGCCCGCGCCCACCAGCGTGTGCAGCTCGTCGATGAACAGGATGATGTTCGCCTCGGCGGAGGTGACCTCCTTGAGCACCGCCTTCAGCCGGTCCTCGAACTCGCCGCGAAACTTGGCGCCGGCGACCAGGGCCCCCACGTCGAGCGTCACCACCCGCTTCTCGCGTAATGTCTCGGGAACGTCACCCGAGACGATGCGCTGGGCGAGACCTTCGACGATCGCGGTCTTCCCCACGCCGGGATCGCCGATCAGCACCGGATTGTTCTTGGTGCGGCGGGCGAGCACCTGGATGACGCGGCGGATCTCGTCGTCGCGGCCGATCACCGGATCGAGCTTGCCCTGGCGGGCCGCGGCGGTCAGGTCACGCCCGTACTTGGTGAGCGCCTGGTACTTCTCCTCGGGCGAATCGTCGGTAACCCGCTGGCCGCCGCGCACCTGGGCGAGCGCCTTGAGCAGGCGCTCGGGCGTCACCCCCGCCTTCTCGAGCAGAGCCTGAGCGTCCCCAGCCCGGGCCGGATCGGCGAGTGCCAGCAGCAGGTGCTCGACCGAGACGAACTCGTCCTTGAGCTGCTCGGCGGAGACCTCGGCCGCCTCGAGCGCGGCGCGCAGCGGCTCGCCCAGGTGCATGGTTCCGCCGTGCACCTTGGGCAGGCGGTCCATGGCGAGACCCACGCTCCGGGAGAGCGGCGCACGCGGCACCCCCAGCTTCTCGAGCACCGCGGCCACCGTGCCCTGCGCGTCCTCGAGCAGCGCGGCGAGCAGGTGTTCGGGCCGCAGCTCCTGGTGGTGGCGCTCGGCCGCCAGGCGCTGCGCCCGTTCGAGTGCTTCCTGGGACTTGATGGTGAACCGGTCGAGCTTCATTGCGGGGCTCCCGTCGCGGCAGAGCCGGAGATTAGCACACGATCTTGATGCGGTCGGACCGTGCGCGGGCCTGCAACAAGGCATTGCCCGGCCGCGAAGCCACGGCTAAGCTTGATGCTGCGTGTGCGCGTGCTGCGCGCGCTACCCCCATACCGAAATGCAGGAGGCCGCGGATGAAGATCACCCTGAGATGCCTGTTCGTCACCATGCTGCTCGCGTCGTTCCCGGTGTCACGAGCGGCCGCCGACGATCAGCCCCCCTACCTGAGGGATCGTGGGCCCGGCATCCGCACCTCGATGTTCGGCAGCTACATCCAGCCGCGCGAGCTGCTGATCTACACCTTCTATGAATACTACAAGGACAACAACCAACAGTATTCACCCGATGAATATGGAGTCGCCGGAACCCAGGATTTCGAGGGCAGGTTCCGCGCGAACGAAGGCATCATATTCCTGGGCTATGGAATCTCCGACCGGCTCATGATCGAGATGGAAGCAGCCGTGATCAGCGCCACGTTCGAGAAGGATCCCGCGGACAACACCGCCACCCCCGCCAAGATCGAGGAGTCCGGACTGGGCGACGTCGAGGGTCAGATCGCCTATCGGTGGCTCAAGGAGGACGAGACCAGGCCGGAGGTGTTCAGCTTTCTGGAGGTGGTGGGTCCGCACGACAAGGAGAAAGTGCTGATCGGGACGTCCGATTGGGAGCTCAAGTTTGGCAGCGGCGTTTCGCGGGGGTTCCAGTTCGGCACGCTCTCGGCCCGGGCCGCGGTGGAGTACATCCGCGCTTCCGAGACGCCGTGGGATTTCGGCGAATGGGGCCTCGAATACCTGCGCCGCGTCAATCCTGACTGGCGCGTCTACTTCGGCTTCGAGGGACAGGGCACGGACGAGCTGTCGGCGATCGGCGAGATCCAGCGCCGGCTGGGTTCGAACGCGACCCTGAAGGTCGGCACCGGGATCGGTGTCACGTCCAACACCACCGACTTCGCGCCCGAGCTCGGGATCATGTTCTCGCTGCCGACGGGCCGGTAGCGCTTCCCGCTGCCAGCGCGATCGGCCTCACCATCCGCGCCAGCGGGACGGACACACCCATCGACGTCGGCACCTCGAGCCGCTCGACCAGCGTGAATCCACACGCGAGGTAGAGCGGCTCGCCGGCCACGGTCGACGTGAGCTCGAGCGAGCGAAACCCCTCCCGCGCCGCCGCCTCCTCGCACAGGGCCAGGATCAGGCGCGCGATCCCGCGCCGCGTGAACTCCGGGTGCGTGTACATCGCCCGCACCCGCGCCGGCTCGGTCGCCGGATCCAGAAGCCGCGCATCGCGCCCGGCGGAGTGATCGGCGCCGAACCGCGTCGCCCGCCGGCCCCAGCCGCCGCAGCCCGCGATCCGCCCCTCGCACTCGACCACGAAGTACGTCCCGTCCTCGATGAGCTGCGTGTCCACGCCCATGAGCTCGAACGAGGCCTCGAGCTCCGCCGGTTGGAGCGTGGCGCCGACCAGCGTCCGGATCGAGGCGTCCATGAGCGCGCGGAGCCTCGGGACATCCGCAAGCGTGGCGAGGCGGTGGGTCACTCACTCCCTCCGGAGCCGGCCGCGATCCACCTTGCCCAGGTGGGTGCGGGGGAGCGCATCGAGGAACACCACCTCGCGCGGGTGCTTGTAGGGGTCGAGGCGCTCGCGCACGTAGGCCTTGAGCTCCTCGTCGAGCCCGTCGCGGCGCTCGCGGGGCACCACGTAGGCGCGCGGCTTCACCAGCCCGTTCGCGTCGTTGATGCCCACCACCGCGGCCTCGGCCACCGCGGGGTGCGAGAGCAGGCAGCCCTCGACCTCGGCGGGCGCCAGCCATTTGCCCGACACCTTGAGCATCTCGTCGCCGCGCCCGCAGTAGGTCACGTAGCCGTCGGCGTCGCGCGCGATCAGGTCGCCCGAGACGTACCACTCGCCCCGGAACGCCTGCAGCGTCTTCTCGTGGTGCTGCCAGTAGCCGATCGCACGCGAGTCGCCGCGCACCCAGAGCCACCCGGTCTCGCCCGCCGGCAGCTCGCGGCCCGCCTCGTCGCACACTTTGACCTCGAACCCGGGCACCACCTGGCCGAGCGTTCCGGGGCGCGCGGCGCCCGGGCGGTTCGAGATGAAGATGTGCCACATCTCGGCGGTGCCGAGGCCGTCGAGCAGGTCGACGCCGAAGGTGTCGCGCCAGCGGCGGTCGAGCTCCACCGGCAGCGCCTCACCGGCCGACGTGCACAGGCGCAGCGACGATAGATCCTGGGATCGGGCGTCCGGGTGGGACACCATCTTGTGGATCATGGTCGGCACGTTGATGAGCACGGTCGGGCGGAAGCGCCGGATGCGCTCGAACAGCGCCTCGGGTGTGGCCGGCTCCGGGAACAGCACCGCGGAGCCGCCGACCGCGAACGGGAAGAACAGGTTCGAGCCGGTCGCGTAGCCGAAGTAGAGCTTGGGCACCGAGATCGTGATGTCGTCCTCGCGGTAGCCGATCACGCCCCTGGCGTAGAGCTCGGTGGTGTTCGCGAACGCGCGGTGGGTCTGGAGCACCGCCTTGGGCCGTCCGGTGGTGCCGCCCGAGAACAGCCACAGCGCCGGGTCGTCGCGATGCGAGGCGAACGTCTCGATCCTCTCCGGCGCCGATGCGACCGCGCGATCGAACGCCTCCTCGCCCACCACCGCGACCGCCCTGGCGATTCCCGACCCGCGCACCGCGCTCCCGAACGTCGCCGCGCTGTCACGGTGCGTGACCACCACCCGCGCGCGTGTGTACTCGAGGAGCTGGGCGATGTCCGCTTCGGGGAGCCCGGGATTCACCATGACCACCACGCCGCCCAGCTCCAGCGTGCCGAACAGCGCCGCCACGAACTCCGGCCCGTCGGGGAGCGCGATCATGACGCGATGCTCGGGCTCGACACCCGTCGCCCGCAGGGCGTGGGCGAAACGGTGCGCCAGCGCCTGCACGGCGGCATAGGTGAGGGCACCCGCGTCGGCGTGCAGGGCCACGCGGCCGCCGCGACCTTCGCGCACGCGGGCGTCGAGGAAGTGGTCCGCGATGTTCAAGCGTTCCGGAGGCTCGAAGGTCATGGTAGGGTCTGTCGCGCTTTGCCCATCATGGACGTACATCCGATGTACGGCAACCCCCCCACTCTCCCGGAGCTCACCGCGACGATGGCGATTCGCGAGCTGGCCGAGATGACCTGGGAAGAGGTGCGCGACCTCCCGCCCGCCCGCGCCGTCGCGGTGCTCCCGGTCGGGGCGATCGAGGCGCACGGGCCGCACCTCCCGCTCGCCACCGACGTCGTCATCGCGCAGGCGATGGCGCGCGCGGGCGCCGCGCGGATCGCGGAGAAGGGGCTCGAGGTCGTGCTACTGCCCGCGCTCCCGTTCACCGCCGCCCCCTTCGGCGCCGCGTTCCCAGGCACGCTCTCGATGCCGGCGGCCACCATCACCACGCTGATCGTCGATCTGGCGCGCGAGCTGACCCGGCACGGGTTCGCCTCGCTGGCGATCGCCAACGCTCACTTGGACCCCGCGCACCTCGAAGCGCTCGCCGCCGCGGTGGCGCGCGCGCGCGACCAGCGGCTGATCCCGGTGGTGTGCCCGGACCTGACCCGCAAGCCCTGGGCGCCGCGGCTCACCGAGGAGTTCCGGACCGGGGCCTGCCACGCGGGCCGATACGAGGGCTCGATGGTGCTCGCCGAGCGCCCCGACCTGGTGCGCGAGCAGCTGCGGGCCGGGCTGCCGCCGGTGCCCGCCTCGCTCGCGACCGCGATCCGCAACGGCGCCTCGACGTT
>DATEMP010000383.1:0-14990 GCA_035275545.1 Candidatus Eiseniibacteriota bacterium
GCGGCGCGCGAGCCAGCCGGCGATCGTGCCCGCGCCCGGGGCGGGGCCCAGCAGGAGGCTGAAGCGCGCCACCCGCGCGGCCCGGTAGAAGGCGATGATCTCGTCGATCATCGGCTCGCGCGCGAGCCCGCGGGAGTCGAGACCGATCACGCGGTTCATGCGCAGCGAATCGCTGGCGGCGGAGAGCGTCAGGAGCGCGTCGCCGACGCGCGCCACCCGGGGCCGCAGGCGCTTCGCGAGCTCGGGCGGGACGATCGACCAGTGACGGAGTGTGTCGCACACCGCCATGATCTCGATCCGGCGCAACAGCCGGGCACGCGACGCGGCGCTGGAACGGGGCACGGCCGGAATCTAGCCCGGGGGCGCGCGGGAGCAAAGCGCCGGCCCGGCGGCGGTCAGTCGAGCACGACCGCCTTGAGCGTCGTGGTGGTGCGGCCCTCGACCAGGCGCAGGAAGTAGACGCCCACGGGGAGGTCCTGGCGCACCTCGAGCCGGTGCCGGCCCGCGCCCAGCGAGCCGACCTCGCGGGTGTGGCGCACGCGCCCGGTCACGTCGACGATCGCGAGCGTCGCGGGCGCTCCGCCCGCCAGGCTGAACTCCACGCTCAGGCGGCGGGCGGGATGCGCGCCGGCATGAAGCAGCCGGGGTCCGGGCTGCGCCGTGCCGCCCACCCCGGTCACGGCGGGCGCGTACTCGATGTGGAGCAGCGCCGCGTTCGCGGCACCGCCCTCGTACGAGACCGCGCTGCGCACCCCGGTCCCGGTGATGACGAACACCATCGGGTTGCCGCTCGCCCAGCCCGGCCGGCCCACCACCTCCTGGACGACCGGCGAGAGATCGGGCGTGCGCTGGCCGTCCCCCGCCTCGCCGGCCACGCTCCACGCCTGCGGCGCCCACGCGACTCCGGCGGCGGTGCGCGGGCGGCCCGAGATGTTGGCGAACGTCGACGCGAAGGGCAGCGGATTGTCGGCCGCCTGAGCGCGGAACAGGAGGTTCGCGGCGCCGCTCTGCGCGGGTCCGGCCGCGAACTGGATCCAGGCACCGGTGATCGTGGACCCGGGCGGCACCGGAACCGCGGTGAAGCGCAGTCCCACCGTCTGGTCGGTCACGTTGTGGACCAGCTCGAGGGCGCCGGTGAGGGTCGACAGGGTGCCGTTCGCGGCCTCCTCCGCGTCGTCCCCCGCGGCGGCGATGCGGCGCTCCACGGCGGGCGCCGTGGGGAGCACGGTGACCGTCAGGGAGTCGGCGCCGGCCAGCTCACCGTCGTAGGCCGACAGCGCGAGCACGTAGACCCCGGCGACCGTGAACGAGGCCTGCGTGCTCGGCGCACCCGGCGCGTCGAACGTGACCGGGCCGGGTCCGCTCACGACGCTCCAGGTGAGCGCGACCTGTCCCTCGGCCCATTCGTTGCC
This sequence comes from Candidatus Eiseniibacteriota bacterium, assembly GCA_035275545.1. Taxonomy (GTDB): domain Bacteria; phylum Eisenbacteria; class RBG-16-71-46; order RBG-16-71-46; family RBG-16-71-46; genus WS-11. Next base: position 1,413 of record DATEMP010000383.1, read on the forward strand.
GTCGTCGGAGACCGCCGCCGCCAGGTGGGCCGAGGCGGGGAACGTGACGATCCGGTCCGCCCCCGCGTTGACGACCGGCGGGATGTTGGCCAGGTACTCGAACGCACCGTACTCGGGCAGGCTGATGAAGTCGGAGATGGGGATCACCAGCACCGTGTCGCCGTGGAAGATGTAGCGCATCGTGCCGGTCTCGATCGCCGGGCTGCCGGCCATCAGCCTGCCGTCCGGCTTGAGCATCGGATTCGCGCGGATGACGTGCAACGTGTCGACGACGCTGGTCGCGTAGTCGCCGACGTTGTTCCAGAGCATCGCGTACGACACGATCGAGTTGCCCATGACGCGCTTGATCGCCATCACCTGGGTGCCGGTGAAGATGTTGTTCATCGCGATCAGGTTGGCCCCGCCGACGATGCCGTGCTTCTCGTTGACGAAGGTGTTGTTGACCACGTAGATCCGCTCCGGGATCTGGGCCCCGCCGACGTTCTCGATGGTGTTCCCGCCGCCCATGCATCCGATCGCGGCGCTGGAGCCCGAGCCGTCGTAATTGGCGCTGAAGTAGTTCCGGCGGATGTCCACGACGTAGTCGGAGAGGGCGGAATAGTCGATGATCTGGACGCCGTCCTCGCCGTTGCCGGTGATGCGGTTGTCGAGGATGTCCACCTGGGTCACCGGACCGGTGTAGTCGTGCAGCCGGTATTCGATCCCGTCGTCGCCGTTGTTCCGGATGATGTTGTCCCGGACCGTGAGGTTCATCGGGCCGTTGAGATCGACGCCGTCGTCCGAGTTGTCCTCGAACAGATTGTGGTCGAACGTCCCCCCCGCGCCGTCCACGAAGTCCACGCCGTCGCCGTTGTGCACCACGTAGCAGTGGGAGATGTCGACCGTGCTCGACGAGGCCACGCCGTTCTCCCCGTTGGCGAGGGTGAGGCCGACCACGCGGTTGGAGTCCGCGTTCGCCCCGTACTCGAGCACCGCGTTGCCGACGCACCCCTGCCCCGAATGTCCCGTGCAGGTGCCGCTCGCCACGCCGCTCAGGATCGTCTGCGACACCCAGGAGGTGTCGCCGCTGACCTGGTACCAGGAGGCGATCGTGACCACCTTGTTGTTGATGAACACGCCGCCCGGCCAGGTGCCCGGCGCGACCAGCACGATGTCCCCGTTCTTCGCCGCGTTCACCGCGGTGCGAACGCTGGGGTACTGGCCCGGCACGGTGAGGGTGTTTGCCGAGCCGATCCCGGGCAGGGTCGCGCCCAGGGCGAGCAGAACGGCAAGGCCAGGAAGCCGCGCGGCACGCGGCAGCGCAGCCCGGATGAGCGGACCCATGATGACGATCCCGTCAGGTTCTGGCCGGGGATCACATCCGCCGGCACGTGCCTCGACGTCCATGTCGTCCGTCGCGCGGCCCAATGACAATGGTATTCAGGGCCACTATCATCGCAATGCAGAATCGTATCACGCATTGCGATTCGCACTACAGTTTACTGGCGGATGTCCTGCGCAGGCGTGCAGGGACGAGCCCGGCGGCCGCGGCCACCGCGGCCGGCCCAACCCGGTGCGGGGCATGAGGATGGCTCCGGCGCCATCAACGGGGTGCGGGCACTGGCGTGCGCGGCCGATCCACATGACATGCGCCCGACCCTTCGCCGTCTGACCTATTCGGCCCTGGTGGTCCTCGCCGTCCCGGTCCTGGGTGCCGCGCCCGGATCCGTCCGCACCGTGAGCTGGACGATCCGGACCATGGGCACCTACGGGCGGATCGGCATCGTCGCCGCCGACTCCTCCGCGCTCGCCGACGAGGCCGAGGCCGGGCTCTCGGCTTTCCGGCGCATCGATTCGCTCATGACCAACTGGACCACCACCAGCGAGGTGGCGCGGATCAACCGCGAGGCCGCGGCCGGGCCGGTGACCGTGCATCCCGAGGTCGCGACGGTGCTCGAAGCGTCGCTCGCGATCTGGCGCGAGAGCGCGGGCGCCTTCGACATCACGGTCGAGCCGCTGGTGCGCGCCTGGGGCTTCATCGGCGGGCCACGGCGGGTGCCGTCGGCCCCCGAGATCGCGACGGCACTGGCGCGCGTGGGCGCGGATCAGGTGCAGTTCGACCGCTCGCAGCGCACCCTGCGCTTCGGTCGCGAGGGCATGCGGATCGACCTGGGAGGCATCGCCAAGGGCTACGCGGTCGACGTCGTGGCCGAGAGCCTGCGGGCGCACGGCGTCACCGACGCGCTGGTCGATCTCTCCGGCAACATGGTGGCCCTGGGCGCCCCTCCGGGCGCTCCGGGGTGGCGGATCGGCGTCCGCGATCCGCGCGACCGCGTGCCCTGGCTCGGGCGCATCACGCTCAGCGGGGAGGCGATCTCGACCTCGGGCCAGTACGAGCAGTTCGTGGCCGCGGACGGCCGCACCTACGGTCACATCCTCGACCCGCACACCGGCCGCCCGTGCGAGGGGCTCATCTCCGTCACCGTGGTCGGCCCGACCGCGATGACCTGCGACGGTTGGGACACGCCGCTGTTCGTGCTCGGCCCGGTCGAGGCACGGCGCAAGGCACGCGCGCTGGATCGCATTGCCGCGATCCTGGTGCAGCCCGGGACCTCCGGCGTGGACACGCTGTGGGTCGAGACCTCGCTGCGTGAACGGTTCGTCCTCGAACCCAACGCCCGGCCCTTCATACACCTTCGATACTTCTAGGCGCCTCCCGCCCGGGTGATCTGGCGCAGGCACCCCCGCGGACCCGTCGGCCGTTGCGCGGCACGAAACGGCCCGTTCCTTGCCTGAACGGTGCGAATCCTCCCCACGGAAGGTGAGCCGGCAGGGCGTCCACGCCGCAAGGCGCGCGACGCCGATGCCCAACCATGATGGCCGTGACGTCTGCGGTGTCCCGGTCAAATCGCATCGCGAAGGAGTCGTTTTCGCACGACGGGAGGTCCGGGCACCATGCTTTCGCGCAACCGGATACGTGGCCGGGTCGCCCTGCTGGCGGCCGTGCTGTGCGCGCTGCCGGGGGTGGTGCAGGGATGCAGCAGCCCCACGGCCCCTCCTGCGCCACCCGGCGGCGGACAGACGCTGGTCCTCAGCTTCACGGAGTTCGAAGCGAACGTGGAGCCGATCCTCGTGGCCAAGGGCTGCGACGCCACCGGTGACTGTCACGGCGGCGGCATCCGCGGGACGCTCCAGCTCTCCCCTCCCGGCGCCAAGAATGCCCAGTTCGATTTCCAACAGGTGTCGCTGCAGACCACGATCTCGCCCCGCGCCGCGAGCCCGATCCTGACCGAGCCGCTGGCGCTCGCCGCCGGCGGCACGCCGCACGGCTTCAAGCCCTTCGCGACCACGTCGGATCCGGACTACCAGACCATGCTGGCGTGGATCACAGCGGGAGTGGTCCAGTGACGCCCGCGACCCGGCTCGCCATGGGCGTGCTCGCGGCGTGCGCGATCGCGATCCCGCCGCGCGCGGCGCGGTGCGACGAGGCCCCGGCCGACACCGTCGAGGTGGTCGCGGCGGTCGAGGCTCCGGTCGAGTCCGAGGCGGCCCCGGCCAGGGACGCGGCGCCGGTGCGCAACGCCAAGGGCCTCGAGGCGCTGGTGCCGGAGCTCGCCGAGCATCCCTACCGGATGCCGCCCGGGCAGCGTCCCTTCAAGCACCGGCTCTCGTTCAGCCCCGGCTACGGGATGCTGGGCACCAAGCGTCTGTTCGCGGCGCGGTTCACCTACTACCCGAACACCTGGCTCGGGTACGAGTGGTCGATCGGGCACAACCCCGGCCAGTCGGTCCACGCCGCGCTCCACATGGTGAGCGCGATCGTCCGCCGCCCGTTCCCGGGCCGGCTCCAGCCCTACGCGAGCGCCGGCTACGGAATGATGCTGGTGTTCCCCGGGCAGTCGCTGAACGCCAAGCCGGTGACCAAGAACGCCCTCACCATCGGCGGCGGCCTCGAGTACTACATCCGCGGCGACCTGGCGGTGCGCGGTGACGCGCGGCACGCCACGGTGCTCGGCCGCGAGCGCGACCGCGACGGCACGGTCGCCTACGACTACTTCGTCTACACGTTCGGACTCTCGTTCTACCGCACGATCAGGCCGTGACCCACGGACCACAAGCCGGAGGGCATCCGTACGCCATGCTGAAACGACCGTTCCAACCCGCCACCGTCCGCACGCTCGCGATCCTTGCCGCGGGGATGCTCCTCGCGGCCGGGCTCGCGGGCTGCCGCAACAGCGCGCCCGACGATCTCATCCAGCCCGAGGCGACCACCGAGGCCCTGGTGTTCGTGAAGAGCTCGGGCGAGGAGTCGCTCAACCGCAGCTGGGCGGACGGCAACCTGTACAAGCTCTCGCCGATCTCGCCCGACGGCATCGTCACCCCGATCACCAACTTCACCGGCGCGGCGATCTCGGATCCCTGCGTCTCGTTCGACGGCAAGTCGATCCTGTTCTCGATGCGCCCGCCGGGCAGCAGCTGGCGGAACATCTACGAGATCAAGGCCGACGGCACCGGGCTCCGCCAGGTCACGAACGGCGGCGGCCACGACTTCGACCCGCTCTACCTGCCCGACGGCCGGGTCATGTTCACCAGCTCGCGTGACGGCGAGATGGACGAGTACAACCACTCGCCCGCCGAGCACCTCTACGCGTGCGACGCGAACGGCGCCAATCTCGAGCGCGTGAGCTTCAACCAGAGCGACGACTTCGACCCCACGCTGCTCGCGGACGGGCGCATCGTCTACACGCGCTGGGAGCACTTTGGGACCATGAACCGGTTCCCGCTGTTCTTCACCAACCCGGACGGGTCGGGCACCTTCCACATGTACGGGCCGCACTCGCGCAACTTCTTCCACGCCACGCCCACCGAGGACGGCCGGCTGATCGCGATCGAGTCGACCATGATCGAGGAGGACGCGGGCCCGCTCGCGATCCTCAAGACCGAGCAGGGCCCGGCGGATCCGCTGACGGGGCCGAGCTCCAACCACTACGACGTGCTGACGATGCAGGTGAACACCGACGGCCCGCCGTGGACCTACGGCGCGTTCAAGTACCCGCAGTCGATCGGTCCCAACCTCTACGTCGCCTCATACACGCTGCCCGCCGCCACCGAGGGCGACCCGGGCGGGCTGCCGGGCGAAACCCCGGACTACGGCCTCTACACGTTCTCGCTCAACCAGGCGGGCAACGGCACGCAGGCCGATCCGGCCACGTTCACGCTCGACAACATGACGTTCCTCTACAACGACCCGGCCACCAACGAATACGACGCGCAGCTCCTGGCGCCGCGTCCCAAGCCGCCGATCATTCCGTCCACGCTCGACCGCTCGGTCACCTACGGCACGTTCCTCGCCCAGGACGTGTTCAACCGCGGCACGAACGACGGGCAGGAGCGTCCGATCGAGGGCGCGACCGGCTTGAACCACATCGACAGCATCGCGGTGCTCGCGGCGCGGCCCACGATGGCCGGTGAGATGAACGACTTCTCGGCGAACGAATTCGAGAAGCGGGCGCTGATCGGATTCGCCCCGGTCCAGCCGGACGGCTCGTTCCGGATCCGGGTGCCGGCGAACACGCCGATCAGCTTCGCCACCCTGGACTCGGCCGGTCGCGGCTTCGTCGTCAAGCGCACCCACCTGTTCGTGCGCCCCGGCGAGGAGTTCAACAAGTGCGTCGGCTGCCACGAGGACCGCACCGCGGGCGGCCCGGTGGCGACCAACCCCACGCCCATGGCGGCGCTGCTGCCCGCGCACGATCTCAACGTGCCGGCGGCGAACTTCATGGTGATCAACTACCAGCAGCAGATCGGCCCGGTGGTGGCCGCGAAGTGCGCGAGCTGCCACTACGCGGGCGTCGACACCACCGCCGGCGGCGGCACCACGCTCGACCTGAGCGCCACCCCCGACACGACCGAGATGAACCGCGTGTTCCCGCGCGGCTACATCAACCTCTCGGGCGAGGGCATGATGGCGACCCACCAGGTGGTCGACCCGCCCTTCCCGCGGCGCTCGCTGCTCATCGACTACATCCTGGGCCTCGGTACCCGCGCGGGACAGCCGTCCCATCCCGCCGAGCTGGGTGCCGCCACGCTCACGCCCCAGGAACGCCGGATGTTCAACCTGTGGGTGATGCTCGGCGCGCAGTACCGCTAGCGCCGGCCACACCCATGACCTGGATTCGAGGAGGCTCGTGATGGATCACGGCAGACGGAGCGCCCGCTGGGCGGGGGTCTGGATGGCCGCCGCGCTGGTCGCGTCGTGTCTGGGCGCGCCCGTGCCCACCGCGGGCGCTCGGCCTCCGTCGGCGGCCAACACCGAGCGCCTGGCGCGCGAGCTGCGGAGCGGCGTGGTCAAGTCGCTCGACGGCAAGTCGCTCGCGTTCGCCTCCCTCCAGGGCGAGGTGGTGATCGTCAACTTCTGGGCGAGCTGGTGCGGCCCGTGCCGCCGGGAGCTGCCGCGGCTCGATGCGCTGCAGGCGTCGCTCGGCGCCCGGGGCGCGCGGGTGGTGGCGATCTCGATCGACGAGGAGGCGCGCAACGCGGCGCGGTTCGCGCATTCGCTCGCGCTCGCGCTCCCCGTCTATCACGACGGCCCGGACGGGCTGGCCCGTCGCCTCGATCTTCCCGCGGTGCCCTACACGATCGTGCTGAATCGTGACGGCGCCGTGGCGTTCACGACCACCGGGTCCGACGAGCGGGCGCTGGATGCGATCGCCAGCGCCGCGCGCCGCCTCATGGCGGCGGCCCCGGCCGAGTCCCCCACGATCGCGGGAGAGAGCCGATGACCGGCTGGAACGGCAAGGGAATGCCCCGTGGCGCGCGGGTCGCGCGCCGGATGCTGTCGGCGGCGGGCCTGCTCGCCCTGCTCGCGCTCGCGAGCGGCTGCGCCACGGTGCGCGCGTACCAGCGCGAGCGTCTCGCGGACCGCATCATGTCCTTCCAGGCAGAATCGCGCGAGGGGGCGCGCCGCATGAAGACCTTCGAGTCCCGCGAGGGCTCGACCGGGGGCCAGGGCGGCTCCGGAGGAGGCTGCGCGTGCAACTGACGCGCCCGCTCCGCGCCGCCACGCTCGCGCTCGCGGCCGGCCTGGTCGCATGCGCGAGCGCTTCGGCCGACGTGCTCAGCGACGAGCCGACGGCGCGCTCGCTGTTCCGCTACTTCACCGACTCCGATCAGGTCTCGGTGCGCTCGCTCATGGGCGACTACGCGATGCTGGTCCGCGGAAACTCCTCGTTCTCGGTGCACTTCAACAACGAGCGCGTGCGGATCCCGGCGATCTCCGCTCCGGTCGGCAGCCAGGCGGCAGTCGACGCGATCACCACCGCGAGCCGCCCGATCTCGGGCAACGCGTTCCAGGACTTCGTGAAGGTGCGGAACGAGTTTCAGGGAGCGGTGAGTAACGGCGGGCGGGCGCTCGAGTACTACCTGTCGAGCGAGAGCGACTACCTCGGGCAGCAGCTCACCGCGCGCTACGACCGGGACTTCCAGGACCAGGTGCTGAACGTCGCGGTGGCGGGAAGCTACGGCTGGGACGACATCAAGCCGCTCGCCGACTCCGATACCAACACCGGCGACCGCTCGAAGACCACGGCACACTGGAACGTGATCGCCACGCGCGTCCTGGGACCGAGCACGGTGCTGCGCGGGGGCGTCGAGTACAACATCGTCCACGGCCTCCAGCACAACCCGTATCGCAACGTCTACGCGGGCGGCACCAACGTTGCCGAGCGCCATCCCGGGGCGCGCCAGCGGCGCGACCTGTTCCTGAAGCTCCACCAGTACCTGAACAACCGCTCGAGCTTCAAGGTGAACTACCGGCTGTACGGCGACGACTGGGGCATCCTCTCGCACGAGATCGGCACCGACGTCAGCCAGTACATCACGCAGGGCGTGATCGTCCGCTACGACTACCGCTACTACACGCAGACCAGCGCCGACTTCTATCTCCCCGAGTACCCGACCGTGCTCGGCATCGACGGCTACCTCACCGGCGACTACCGGATGGGGCCGCTCACCTCGCACCTGTTCGGCGTCGCGTTGAACCTGGACCTGGCCCACCTCGCCCCGGAGAGCGCATGGCTGCGCCGCATGGGCGTGTGGGTCAACTACGAGCGTTACTTCAACCACAACAATTACTCCGCGAACATCCTCGAGACCGCGCTCGATTTCCGTTTCTAGCGGCCGTGGCGACCGACGAGAGGAGTACCCCGTGAGACGAATGATTCTGGTGGCGCTCTGCCTGACGACGCTCCCCACCTCGATGGCGAGGGCGGAGACGTTCGAGAAGACCCCGCTCGCGCCCGAAGCGGGACTCGACGTGCTCACCCGCAGCGTGACGCGGGAGCAGGTCGGGCGCGACCTGTTCGCGAATCCCTGGGCGACGGTGACCATCGCCAACGTCGACCTCTACGACCGGTTCCCGTACGTGGAGTCCCGGCAGTTCCAGGTGGTCTCCGACCCCAAGTGGAACCGGCTCGTGTACGGCGAGCGCGGCAGCGACGCGCTCGCCTATGACGGCGCCGGGACGCCGCTCGGCCGGCTCTCGGATCCGCGCGGCATGGCAGTCGACGAGCGCAACCGCGTCTACGTCGCCGATGCCGGCAACGACCGGGTGGTCGTGCTCCAGGCGACCACCGAGCTCGCCGTCATCACGCTCACGCCGCTCTACGCGATCGAGAACCTGGGCGGCCCCTACGACGTCGCCTACTCGGACGGCGGGACGCCGTTCCACGACGGCGACGACGTGCTCTACGTCGCCGAGACCGGACGCAACCGGGTGAGCGCGCTGGCGCTCACCGACCGCGGCGCGCGCCCGCTCGCGAGCATCGGCGGGCTGGGCGGCGGCGAGGGCCGGTTCGCCGGACCGCTGGCAATCGCCACCGGGCGCTCCGAGGGCGCGAACACCCGCGACGTGTACGTGGCCGACGCCCACAACCGCCGCATCGTGCGGCTGCGGCACGAGGGGAGCCGCCTGGCGTGGGTCGGCGACACGCGGCTCGCGGCCGGACCGCTCACCTCGCTCGCCACCGACCAGTGGGGCAACCTCTACGCCGCCTCGCCGCAGCAGGGCGTGGTGACCAAGTTCAATCCCGACCTCGCGCGCGTCGCCGAGCTCAAGGGTGACCTGTCGCGGCCGCGCAGCTTTCACGTCCCGTTCGTCAACGTGCGCGACCATCGCGACGGCCGCACCACCCGGGCCGGCCAGGCGACCGCGGTCTCCGTGGACCAGTGGTCCGAGCGGAGCGGCGTGGCGCTCTGGAAGCTGGGCGTCGAGCTGTCGGATCTCGGGGTGCAGGGCGGCGACATGCCGGTCGCGCACTTCACGCTCACCGACCGCGCGGCGGTCACGCTCCGGATCTCGGACGCCAACGGCCGCACGCTCTCGAACCGCGCGATCGGCACGCTGGCGGCGGGGCTCCACACCGTGCCGATCCTCCCCGAGGACCTGCGCGGGGCGGCGCGCGGCCGCGACCTGCTGCTCCGGGTCTCCGCGGTCTCGAGCTACGCCGACGGCCCGTCCGACGTGGCGCAGGCGCGATTCCAGGTGAACAGCGATGGCGCGATCGCGCTGCCCTCCCGCCCGGTGCTGCTCGGGAACTCGCCGAATCCGATGAGTGTGACGACCTCGATCGCCTTCGTGCTCCCGGACCTCGACGGGCGGCGCGTCTCACTCGGCGTGTTCGACGCCTCGGGCCGGCGCCTGCGCACGCTCGCGCGCGCGTTCACCCCCGGCCTCAACGAGGTGGTGTGGGACGGCACCGACGACCAGGGACGCGCGGTGCACGCCGGCGTCTACTTCTACCGCCTCGAGGTGGGCACCATGCGCGAGACCGGAAGGATCGCCCTTGTCCGCTAGGCGCGCATCGGTGCGCATCGCGCCGCGGCTGGTCGGCCTCGCGGTCGGCGTCGCCGTGCTCGGCGGCTGCCTGTGGGAGCCCAAGGTCGAGGACCAGTGGACGCGCGTCGACCTCGAGAGCGCGAGCGTGGTGCCGTACCAGGCGCTGCCGACCGGCACGCCGGTCACCTTCACCGGCCGGGCAAACGTCACCTACCGCGCGATCCTCACCGGCGCGATGGTGGCCGAGCTGCGGGCGAGCAGCTCGCTGACCTCCGCGGCGATGGCGCTCCATCCCGACGCCGACCGCGAGGTGATGGCGGCGGCGATCGACCGCATCATGCAGAGCTCGGTGTCGCTGGGCCGCGACACGCGGCTGGTCACCGGATGGGATCACCTGATCGTGCCGTTCGACTTCTCGTTCTCGGCGAGCGTGCCCGCGGTGCTGGACTCCGCGGGCGCGCCGATCGGGCTGTTCCTGATCTGCTACCTGGGCTCCGCCGACGAGATCGAGCTGCCGGGCGGTGGAGACTCGCTGGTGGTCACCCCCTATGTCTCGACCCAGTACCAGGTGCTGCCGGTCGGGATGACGTTCACCGCGGGGCCCTGATGCGCCGCGGCCGACCGGAAGGATCCGGCGCCCGACCGCTCGGAGTCGCCGCGGGGCTCGCGATGCTGCTGATCGTATCCGCCCCCGTTCCACCCGCCCGCGGGGCCGATTCCGACCCGTCCGGGGCCCGTTTCTCGGTGGGCCTCCTGGCCGGAACCACTCAATTCGATACGGAATTGGCCGATTACCAGTGGAACACACGGCCGCGCGCCGCCTGGGGTGCCCAGGGGCTCGCCGGCATCGGCCGGTGGGCTGCGGGTGTGCGCCTCTGGAGCACGCGCACCACCCAGTCGATCGGCGATCTGGGCGAAGCGCCGGGCGTCCGGGCGACCAGCCTCGAGCTGGTAGGCCAGGGGCGGATCGGGGCGTGGCGGGGCACGCGTCTTCTGGCGCGCGCCGGCGGTGGATGGCTGCACCTGGGATACGACCCGGACCGGATCACGATTCAGCCGTCGGGGTCGTCTCCGATCGTGGTGGATCTGGCGCCGGTGAACACGTGGACCGGCGGCGGCGGGCTGGCGCTGGAGCGCACGCTGCTGCCGGGGTGGAGCGCGGCGCTCGGCGTCGAGCGCCGGATGTTCGCGATCGACACGGCGCATCGCGCCGGCGACGAGGTGGTGCTGGAACGGAAGACTTTCGGTGACTGGACCGCGCGCGTCGAGCTGACGCGGGTGCTGATGAAGGGAGCGACACCATGATCCGCACGCTGCTGCTCCTCCTGGGCCTCGCGCTCGCCTCGGTCGCCTCCGCGCAGACCGCGCCCGAGCCTTCGAGCCCCGCGGCACCCCCGGTCGATGCCGCCGCCGATTCCACCGCGTTCATTCCGGTGCCGGAGCCGGCGGTCGCCACCACCCCGGCCGACACCGGCGTCGCCGCCCCCGTGAATCCCAACCCGCGACCCACCCGCACGCTCAAGGTGCGGCTGATCGGCGACCCGCGCACCGTGGCGCGCGCCGGCCCCGGCGACGGCTACGCGATCGTCGGCGTCTATCCCAAGGGCCTGGTGTTCCCGGTGATCGCCAAGAACGGTCCCTGGTACGACCTGCGCCTCTCGGACTCCGAGTCCGGCTGGGTCCACGCCGCGCTCTGCCAGGAGTTCGACGATCTCTCCGACCTCGAGTTCCGCCCCAATCCCAAGCTCTACACGCGCACCGGAAGCTACGTCGTCACCGGGTACGCGGGCGGCTACGCGTTCGACCGCAAGTCCAACTCGCTCGTGTTCGGCGGCCGGCTCGGCTACTACGTGTTCGACCGCGTCACCGCGGACGTCGGCCTCGGATACACGCACATCTCGCGCCCGCGCGAGATCGTCGAGTCGTTGTTCGGGCTCACGCTCGAAGCCGAAGAGTTCCACATGCTGTTCTACAACCTGAACCTCACCTGGGAAATCCTTCCCGGGCGGCAGATGGTGCCGTTCGTCACCGGCGGCGTGGGCTCCTCGATCATGCAGGGCGAGGTCGAGCCGAGCTTCAACGTCGGCGCCGGAACCACGCTGTTCCTCTCCAAGCGCATGGCGACGCGCTGGGAGGTGCGCGGCTACCGGATGCACTCGGGCGCGGGCACCTCGCGGGTCGCGAACGACAACATCGAATTCATTCTCGGCACCCAGTACCTCTTCTAGGCGAGGCGCTCATGGACGAACCCATCCGATCAACGCGCGTGTTCCCCGCCGCGGCGCTCCCGCGGGCGATCGCGTGCACGCTGGTGGTGCTGACCCTGGCGTCCCCGGCGGTGCGCGCCGGCGATCGCGTCCCGGTCCAGGCGCGGGCGGGCCTCGACCTGGCCACCGCCGCGGCGCGCATCTGGTCGGCCGATGCCGCGCTCGTCTACCTCGAGAACGACGAGCCGCTCGACACCCACGGCGCGGCCGAGCGCTGGGGCTACCTCTTCTACTCCCCGGCCCTCGAGAAGTCGCGCGGCTACTCGGTGCGGGCCGGGAAGATCGTGGTCGCCGAGGATCTGCCGCTCAAGCTCGAGGCGCCGCCGGTCCAAGGCGAATGGATCGACAGCGGCACCGCCTACCGGCTCGCCGACGAGGGGCCGGCGCGGCGCTACTGCTTCGAGCACGACGGGCGGCTCAAGACCATGCTGCTCATGCGCGGCGCCATCCAGGAGGACGATCCCAACCAGACCACCTGGATGCTGGTCTACAACTCCCCCAGCATGCCCGCCCTGTTCGTGGTGCTCGCCGCCACCGACGGCAAGGTGCTGCGCACGTGGAAGGGTTGAGCATGGCCCGCCCCCCGGTGCACCCGATGGCGTGCGCGCGCGCGCTGGCCGTGCTGGCCACGGTCGTGATCTTCACGGTCCCGGCCCACGTGGCACGGGCGCAGGAGGTGCAGACGGTCGAAGTCGAGCGCATCCGTCCGCGCAAGGAGAAGACCCCGACCCTCTCGTTCCTCAAGGACAACATCGACTTCATCCGCTCCCGCTTCGACCTGCTGCGCCAGAAGCCCGGCGACAAGGTGGGCGACGCGGGCGACATCGATCCGCGCTTCCTCGCCTACCAGGAGATGCTGCGCGACCTGATGGCGGCGCGCGACTCGGTGTCGGTGGCGGGCGACAGCCTGGAGCGCCAATCGCTGCTTGCCAGCATCACCGAGCTCGGCAAGCTCGAGAACCAGCTCGATCTCATGGACGGGCTGCTGGCCGCGCAGCGCGCCCGGCTGGGGGTGCTGCAGGACGACTTCACCGGCCGCCAGCTCACGTCGCTGGTGGTGGTGCTGAGCGGCTTCCCGATCGACGCGGCGGTGTCGCGGGTGACCATCACCCTCGAGGACGGCGACACGCTCTCGGTGCCGCTCTCCGCCGAGCACATGGCCTCGCTCCAGCACGGCGGCGTGGTCGAGGTGTTCCACGGCTTCGTCGAGCCTCGCGAGCAGGTCGTCGAGGTGGCGATCGCCGGCGACCGGTGGCCCGCGGGCAACGCGGGCTTCGTGTCGCTCGATCCCGCCCGCGACCGCATCACCTTCCTGCGCCTCGACCTCTCACGGGTCCGGCCCGACGGCGGAGCCGCCAGCATCGAGGCGACCACCTGGCTCCACGAGACGGGGCTCCCCCTAGGCGACGGTTGAGAGTCGGCGCCGTGAGCCCTCTTCCGATCGTGGCGGGCCGGAAGGCCCTGGCGTGGGTCGTGGCGCTCGCATGCGCGGGCATC
>DATEMP010000384.1:0-14487 GCA_035275545.1 Candidatus Eiseniibacteriota bacterium
TGCGGGCCGAGGTGCGCGTGAGCGAGATGCCGCCGCTCGGCAAGGACCAGATCGAGAGCCTGCGCGCCGCCGGCTTCGCGGCCGCCCAGGTGTCGCCGCGCGCCGGCATCCTGCGCGGCCAGAGCGCGGTGCTCGGCATGCGCGCCGGCGATCCCAATGACGTGATCGTCAAGAACGACGCGGCGCAGGTGGTGGCGATCGAGGCGGCACGCGAAGGCTACCCGGGCTCGCTCATGGGCGCGATCGCGGTCATCCGCCAGGCGTTCATCGACGCCAAGTGGTACCGCGACGCGCTCGCGGCCTATCTGCGCGCGCCGGGCGGCAAGGAGCGCCCCGAGCTGAACCTGGCGTGGGCGGCGCTCCAGCCCACGATCGGCGGGACCCAGCCGGCGCTGTTCGTGGCTGACGACATGATGGAGGTGCTGCGCGCGGCGGCACTCGCGAAGGAGGCGGGGGTCACGGCGCAGGTGGTGGGCGCGGGCGATGAGTACAAGCGCGCGAAGGAGATCGCGGCGACCGGCATGTCGCTGGTGGTGCCGGTGGTGTTCCCCGAGGCGCCGGATCTCGCGGATGCGGACGCCGCGGTCGAGGTGTCGACCGAGGAGCTCCGTCACTGGAACCAGGCGCCCGGCAACGCGGCGGCGCTGGCGAAGAGCGGCGTCACGTTCGCGCTCACCGCGAACGGCCTCAAGGACGTGAAGAGCTTCCGCGGCGCGGTCGCCAAGGCGATCGAGCGCGGCTTCACGCCCGACCAGGCGCTCGCGTCGGTCACCACCGTGCCCGCGCGCATGCTCGGGCTCGCCAACCGGCTGGGGACGCTCACGCCCGGCAAGGTCGCGAACCTCACCGTCACGCGCGGCGAGCTGTTCTCGGAGCAGGGCAAGGTCGCCGAAGTGTGGGTGGACGGCGACCGCTACGACATCCCCGACGCGGCCGGGTCCGAGGTCAAAGGCAGCTGGACGCTGGGTTGGGGTCCGGCGCGACACGCGCTCACGGTGGCGGTCGACAAGGACACCACCGTCAAGCTGGTGGTGGGCCCCGACACGCTGGCCGGCACCGGCATCCGCTACCAGGGATCGCGCATCGTGTTCACGGTGAAGCGCGGCGCCGAGCCCGCGGAGACCTTCGACCTTTCCGCCCGCCACGACGTCATTCGCGGCACGCTCGCGATGGGGCCGGGGTCCCACGCGATCGTCGGCACGCGGCAGGCCGACAAGGACAAGGACAAGGACAAGGACAAGGCGGAGAAGAAGGCGAAGGACGAGCCGGTGGTCACGCCCACGGTGATGGGTAACACCGAGGCGTGGCGCAACCCGATCCCCGCCGCACCCGCGACGGTGTTGGTCAAGCACGCCACCATCTGGACCGCGGGCCCCGAGGGCACGATCCAGGACGGCGACCTGCTGGTGAAGGGCGGCAAGATCGCGGCGGTGGGCAAGAACCTCACCGCGCCCGCGAACGCGGTGGTGATCGACGGCACCGGCAAGCATGTTTCGCCCGGCATCATCGACGAGCACAGCCACTCGGCGATCCTGGGCAACGTCAACGAGTGCACCAACAGCGTCACCTGCGAGGTGCGCGTCCAGGACGTCATCAACTCCGAGAGCATCAACATCTACCGCCAGCTGGCGGGCGGCACCACCATGATGCACCTGCTGCACGGCTCGTGTAACGCGATCGGCGGGCAGCTGGTGGTGATCAAGAACAAGTGGGGCGAGCCGCCGGATCGCCTGGTGATGCCGAACGTCACCTCGACCGTGAAGTTCGCGCTGGGCGAGAACCCCAAGCAGTCCAACTGGGGGAACGACCGCACCAACCGCTACCCGCAGAGCCGCGCGGGCGTCGAGCAGGTGATCCGCGACGCGTTCACGCGGGCCCGCGACTACAAGGCGGAGTGGGCGGAGTGGAACGCGAAGCACCAGGGCCTGCCGCCGCGGCGCGACCTCCAGACCGAGGCGCTGGCGCAGATGGTCGACGGCAAGTGCCTCATCCACTGCCACTCGTACCGGCAGGACGAGATTCTCATGCTGATGCGGCTCACCGAGGAGTTCGGGTTCCGCGTCAACACCTTCACCCACATCCTCGAGGGCTACAAGGTGGCCGACGAGATGGCCACCCACGGCGCCTCGGCGATGGGCTTCACCGACTGGTGGGGCTACAAGTACGAGGTGATCGACGCGATCCCGTACAACGCCTACCTCATGTGGGACCGGGGCGTGAACGTGGGCTTCAACTCCGACGACTCGGAGCTGGCGCGCCGGCTCAACACCGAAGCCGCGAAGGCGGTGAAGTACGGCGGCGTGCCGCCGGAGGAGGCGATCAAGTTCGTCACCCTGAACCCGGCCCGCTCGCTGCAGATCGACGACCGCGTCGGCTCGCTGGTGGTGGGCAAGGACGCGGACTTCGCGATCTGGAGCGGCAGCCCGCTCTCGCCCTACTCGGCATGCGAGCAGACCTGGATCGAGGGCCGCAAGTACTTCGACCGCGCCGAGGACCTGGCCGGCCGCCCGATCCTCGCCAAGGAGCGCGACGCGCTGGTGGCGCGGGTCAAGGCGCAGAAGAACGGCGGCGCCGGCGGACAGATGGCGGGCGTCCAGAAGTGGCCGCCGCGCTACCTCGAGGACACCGACATGAGCGGCACCGACTGCGGCCTCAATGGACACGCGGAGCTGCCGTTCATGAGCGAGACGATGCGCAAGGCGATCCTGAGAGGGGAGGTGCAGCGATGAGCGCGCATCGCTCGATTCGGGCGGCCTGCGCGGTCGCGATCACGCTGCTGGTGGCACCCGGCGCGGCCCGCGCCGAGACGCTGGCGCTCACCGGCGGCACGATCCACACCGTGAGCGGGCCGGTGATCGAGAACGGCACGGTGGTGGTGACCGACGGCAAGATCACCGCGGTGGGCGCGGGGGTGAGTGCGCCGGCCGGAGCGAAGGTGGTGCCGTGCCAGGGCAAGCACATCTATCCCGGGATGATCGCCGCCAACACGGTGCTCGGCCTCACCGAGGTGGGCAGCGTGCTCGGCACCAATGACCAGAACGAGACCGGCAACGTCAATCCCAACATCCGCGCCGAAGTGCAGATCAACCCCGAGAGCGACCTGCTCCCGGTGACCCGCGTGAACGGGGTGACCAGCGCGCTCTCGGTCCCGCACGGCGGGGCGATCAGCGGCACGTCGGCGCTCATCCATCTCGACGGATGGACGCAGGAGGACATGACGGTCGCCAAGCCGGTCGGGCTGCACGTCAACTGGCCCTCGCTCACGATCAACCGTGCCTGGTGGGAGACCCGTAGCGAGGAGGACCAGAAGAAGGCGCGCGAGGAGGCGATCCAGGCGGTCCGCAATGCGTTCGATGACGCGCGCGCCTACTGGAAGGCGCGCGACGCCGAGGGCAAGCCGGGCATCCCGCGCCACGACCGCGACGTGAAGTGGGATGCGATGGGCCGCGCGCTGCGCGGCGAGATCCCGGTGATGTTCACCGTCACCACGCTGCCGCAGATCCGCTCGGTGCTGCGGTTCGTCGACGAGCAGCGGCTGCCCAAGGTGGTGCTGGTCGGGGCGACCGACGCGTGGATGGTGGCGAACGAGCTCAAGGCGCGCGACATCGCGGTGGTGACCGCGGCCCCCAACTCGCTGCCGAACCGCAGCTACGAGGCGTACGACACCGGCATGGCGCTCGCCGCGCACCTCCAGGCGGCGGGCGTCCGGTTCTGCATCTCGGACGACGGCGGATCGACCAACGAACGCAACCTCCCGTACGAGGCGTCGATGGCGGCGGCGTACGGCCTGCCGCGCGAGGAGGCGCTCAAGAGCGTCACCCTTTACCCGGCGCAGATCCTGGGCGTGGCGGACAAGCTGGGCTCGATCGAAACCGGCAAGATCGCCGACCTGATGGTGACCAACGGCGATCCGCTCGAGATCACCACCCAGGTCGAGCAGGTGTACGTCAACGGCCGGGCGATCTCGATGGAGTCACGTCACACCAGGCTGTTCCAGAAGTACGATGCGCGGCCGCGCGGCCCCAAGGCGCGCAAGCGCTAGACCACAGAGGAGGAGGAGAGAGATGGCGACGATCACGCAGCACGCGCCCGGGACCTTCTGCTGGCCGGAGCTGGCCACCACGGACCAGAACGGCGCCAAGAAGTTCTACACCACCCTGCTCGGCTGGGAGTTCTCAGACAGCGACATGGGCGGGGGCGAGGTCTACACGATGTTGCAGCTCGGCGGCCGCGCCCTGGGCGCCCTCTACACGATGCGCAAGGAGGAGCGCAGCACCGGCGTCCCCACGCATTGGAACTCCTACGTGTCGGTCGAGAGCGCCGACACGTCCGCGGCGAAGGCCAAGTCGCTGGGCGGAACGCTGCTCGCTGAGCCGTTCGACGTCATGGACGTGGGACGCATGGCGATCATCCAGGATCCGGCCGGAGCGGTGTTCTGCCTCTGGGAGGCGAAGAAGCACACCGGCGCCGCGGTGCTGGGCGAGGTGGGTGCGCTGTGCTGGACCGAGCTCATGACCGGCGACCTCAAGAAAGCCGAAGCGTTCTACACCGGACTGTTCGGCTGGAAGACCGAGCCGATGCCGGGCCCGATGCAGTACACCCTCTTCAAGCGCGGCGCGGATTCGGCCGGCGGTGCAATGCAGATCACGCCGGAGATGGGCAAGATGCCCTCGCACTGGCTGGTGTACTTCGCGGTGTCGGACTGCGACGCGATCGCGGCCAAGACCACGGCGCTGGGCGGCAAGATCATGCGCCCGCCCGCCGACATTCCGAACATCGGCCGCTTCGCGATCCTGGTCGATCCGCAGGGCGGCGCGTTCGCGGTCATCAAGCTGGAGCAGATGGGCTAGTCGTCCGTTGATGCAGGGATTCCGGGGCGCCCCCCACGGGGCGCCCCTGCTTTTTGGCGCGCAGCCCGCTGGACCGGGATCCTCGGCTCGTGGCGGGGGTGTGCGCGCCCCTTGTATACTCCCGCCGAATCGGAGGGGCCGCCATGCGCAGGTGTTGCCTTCTGGCCACCGTGCTCTCGTTCTTGCTGGCATCCGGGCCGGCCACCGGCGCGGAGGCGCCGGCGGCGGAGCCTTCGGCCCCCGAGCCCGGGCGGCAGGTGCGAACCGCGCTCGAAGAATCGGCGCGGCTGCTCGGCGAGAGAAAGCCGGACGAGGCACTGAGCGCCGCGGAACGCGCATTGAGGGCCGCCGGGACGAAGGACGTTGCGGGGCGCGCTCACGCGCACCGCCAGCGCGCACGGTGCTTCGAGGCGTCGGACCGCGACAGCGAGGCGCGTGCCGCCTGGCGACACGCGGCCGAGGCCTGGCAACGGCTGGGCGTGCGCCCCGAGCAAGCCGAGGCATGGTGCGCCGATGCGTTGCTGGCGGACCCGGGCGATTCCACCGGCACTCGCGAGTCCATCGATCGAGCCGTGTCTCTGGCTCGCCAGGAGCGGGCTCGGCCGCTGGCAGCGATCTCGGTCCTCAACACGGCCGGGGATCGCCTCTGGCGGATGAACCGGCTCGATGCCGCGGACCGGATTGCCTCGGCGGCGCTCGCGCTGGCCGGGAAGAGCGCACCGGGTTCCCTCGCCGAGGCCGCGAGCCTCAGCAACCTCGGGAGCGTCGCCTGGCTCCGGAGCGACCTGGATGCCGCCCGGAGCGCCCACGAGCGTGCGCTCACGATCCGGGAGAAGCTCGCGGCCGGCTCGATGGACGTCGCCAGGAGCCTCAACAATCTGGGCAACGTCGAGAGCGCGCGCGGCGATCTCGACGCCGCGGGCCGTCACTACGAAAAGACCCTCGCGATCCTCGAGCAGCTGCGACCGCACTCGGCCGGCGTGGCGGGACTTCTCAACAATCTCGGCAACCTGGAGGACGCTCGCGGCAAGTTGGACGCCGCGCAGCAATACCACCAGCGCGCCCTGGCATTGCTGCAGGAGATCGCCCCCGACTCCCGCGACGTCGCGATGAGCCTCAACAACCTGGGGAATACCACCAAGAACATGGGAGACCTCCAGGGAGCGCAGGACTACTACGACCGCGCGCGGGCGACCTTCGAGAAGCTGTCTCCCGGCTCGCTCGAGCTCGCGTCCTGCATCAACAACCTCGGCCAGGTCGCCTTGCAGCGGGGAGACCTCGCGACCGCCCGCGATCGCTACGAGACCGCGCTGGCGATGCGGGAAGGGATCGCGCCCGGCTCGCTCGATGTGGCGGGCAGCCTCAACAACCTCGGCAACCTCGCGTTGGCGCGGGGCGATCTCGATGCGGCCCGCGAGCTGCACCAGCGTGCTCGCGCGATCCGGGAGGAACGCGCCCCCGGTTCGATCGAGGTTGCCACCAGCCTCTCCAATCTCGGCGAGGTGGCTCGTCGGCGTGGCGACCCGGCGGCCGCCTGGGAATGCGGCGAGCGCGCGCTGCGCATCTACGAAGCACTCGCGCCCGGCTCGATGGAAGTCGCGTTGAGCCTCAACAACCTGGGCGAGATCGCACGGGAGCGGGGCGACCTGGAGACCGCTCGCGACTATCACCAGCGCGGGCTGGCGATCGATGAGAAGGTCGCGCCCGGCTCGATCGACGTCGCGATCGATCTGAACGGACTCGGTGCCGTGGCCGCGGCCCGCAACGAGCTCGATGCCGCCCGCGACTACCATGAGCGCGCCCGCGCCATCTTCGAAGTGCTCGCCCCGGCATCCATGCCGTTCGCGCATGGCCTCCACGGTCTCGGCGTGGTCGCGCGCAGGCAGGGTGACCTGACGTCTGCCGAGCAACACCAGGCCCGCGCCTGGTCACTGGTGCGCGCGCAACGGCGCATGGTGATCGGTGACGAGGCGGGCCGCGCATTCGCCGCCGGGAATGCCGAAATCGTCGCCGAGCTGGTGGCCACGCGCCTGGCGCGTGGCGACATCGCCGCGGCGTTCCAGGCGCTCGAAGAGGGGCGGGCCCAGGGACTGCTTCAGACCCTCTCCGAGCGGGGGCTCGGGACTGCCGGAGTGGATCCGGAGGCGTGGCGCCGGTACGAGATCGCGGATCGCGCATTCGCCGCCGCGGGCCGCGAGCTTGCGGACGCGGGTGCCGAGGAGGCGCGTCAGGCGCGCGAGGCGGCGGACGCACCCGCCTCGTCCAAAGCCGACACGGCGCGGCAGCAGACGAGGGAGCGGGAGCTCGGACAGGCGCGGGCCCGCCGCGAGCAGGCACAGAACGCGTACACCCGGGCGCGCGTCGAGCAGGAGAGATTGCTGGGCGAGGTGCGACGCTCCGTGCCGGGGCTCGAGCCCGTGAGCTTCACCCCCGATGAAGCGCGCCGGGCGCTGCCCCCCGGGTCCGCGTTCCTGGCCTGGCTGGTGGGGCCGGCGCAGGGAACGGTTTTCGTGATCTCGTCCGATCCGCGGCGCCCGCTGGGAGCCTACCCGATCGCGATCGGGGAAGCAGAACTCGCCCGTCGCGTGCGGCAGCTCCGCGAGCACATTGCCGCGCTGGAGCCCGCCGCTTCCAGTTCGCAGCTCGTTACCACGAGCCGATCGCTATTCGACGCGCTCTTCCCGCCCGAAGCGCGCGCCGCCGTGGAAGGCTCGGAGCGCGTCATCCTCTCGCCCGACGGTCCTCTCTGGGAGCTGCCGTTCGCGGCCCTGGCGATGAAGGGGTCGGGCAAGTGGCTCGGGCTCGAGAAGCCGCTGTCCTACACGGCTTCGCTCTCCGTCCTTTCGCTGCG
Source organism: Candidatus Eiseniibacteriota bacterium (assembly GCA_035275545.1). Lineage (GTDB taxonomy): Bacteria > Eisenbacteria > RBG-16-71-46 > RBG-16-71-46 > RBG-16-71-46 > WS-11. The sequence goes on from DATEMP010000384.1 coordinate 7,702, forward strand.
GCGAGGGCGCGCCCGCGGCGAGGCCCCGACCGGCGGGGTTCTGGTGATGGGCGATCCGGTGGTGGCATCGGCGCGCGCGTCGAACGCGGCCCCGGCTGCGGCGCCCAGTTCGGCCACGACCGCGGCCACGGCAACGGCGCCTTCGCCCGCGACGGCGGCGACGACAGCGGGTTCGCCCGCGACCCGGGGGGAACGGTACTTGATGCTGACGGAGGATCCGTCGCCGGTCCGCCTGCCGGGAAGCGCAGACGAGGCGCGGCAGATTGCGGCGTTCTATCACGTGGAGCCCCTGCTGGGTGAGGCGGCGGATGAGAAGGCGGTGCGCGCGCGGATCGGGAATGCCGCCGTCGTGCACCTGGCCACCCACGGCTACTTCAACCCGCACCTGGCCATGGCGAGCGGACTGCTGATGAGCGTGGCTGCGAACGACTCTGGTCCCGAACAGACCGACAACGACGGAGTGCTCCAGGCATGGGAGTTCGGCCCGAGGCTGCAGCTCAAGGCCGACGTCGTGGTGCTATCGGCGTGCGAAACCGGTCGAGGAGAGAATGTCCGGGCGGAAGGCGTGGTGGGCCTCACCCGGGCGATCGAGGGAGCCGGGGCGCGCAGCGTCGTGGCGACGCAATGGAAGGTGGCCGACCGGAGCACGGCCGTGCTCATGGGTTCGCTCCACGAGCAGCTCGTGAGAGGCGTGAGCATCGACGACGCGCTGCGTCGCGCGCAGGCGTCCACGGCGGCACGCGCCGAGACGCGTCATCCATTCTTCTGGGCGGCATTTTTCGTGACCGGGGAACCGGATGGGCGCCTGTCGACGGCCGCGATTCCCGCACGACGATGAGCTAGTCGTCCGGTTGAAGCAGGCATTCCGGGGCGCCCCACGGGGCGCCCCGACTGCTATCATGCGCCCGTGAAACGGCGGTCCTTCCTCGCTCGCGGCGTGTCGTGCGCGCTGCTCGTCACCACGGTCCTGGTCGCGCGCCCCGCCCGCGCACAGGAGAACACACCGGAGATCCCGGGAGCGGCGGCCCCGGTCGCGATCGCCGACTCGGTCAGCCCACCTGCCGCCGACTTCACGGCATTCCACGCCGCGTTCCTCGGGCAGCGCCTCGATTCGACCCGCGTCGCCCACGTCTCGGGGCTGGTGCTCGAGCGCGACGCCGGGCGCTTCGTGCTCGAGCAGGGCGAGCTCTTCCTCGCCACGCCGGTCCAGGGCCGGGTGTGCGCGGCGGTGTTCATGGGCAGCGGCACCTTCACGCTCACGCCGCCGGTGGCGGTCGAGCGGGAGCAGGTGCGGCGCCACTACGGCGGCTCCACCGTGGAGCGCAGGTTCGCCAGCCTGGTGCTGATCGCCGCGGACTCGACCATCGACGAGCTGCGCCGCGTCGCTGCGTTCGAGCCCGGCACCAGTGCCAAGACCGGAAACGCCACGCTCACCGAATGCCTGAAGTACGTGAGCGAGAAGAAGACCCACGGGATCGATGCGTCGCTCGCGAAGCCGTTCCTCGAGGGGCGCTCGAACGGCTACTTCTTCAGCATGATCGACAGCCTGGGCAAGGGGCGCCTGTTCTACGAGATCGACCCGCAGCGCGTCGAGGAGGTCACGCTGTGGCGCGAGCCCAAGGCGCGCTACCTCGGCCTGTTGCGGGTGTGGCGGCGCGACGACGTGTGCATGTTCAAGCGCCGTGGCGCGCGCGCGCCCGAGTCGGTCGGCGACACGCGGCTGCTGCTGGCGGTCAAGCGGCATCGGGTCGACTGCCGCATCACCGGAAGCATGGGCTTCTCCGCCACCGCCGAGCTCGAGCTCGAATCACGCGACACCGCACCCCAGCACTGGGCGACGCTCACGCTCTTCGACCGGCTGGTGGTGGACTCGGTCGCGTGGGCCGGGGGGCGCGCGGCCCCGTACTCGCGTTACGACGAGAACGACCGGCTCTGGGTGCGGTGCGAGCCGCCGCTCCAGCCCGGCGAGACCCGCACGCTGCGGGTGAGCTATCACGGCAAGCTCATCGACCGGCTCGGGGACTGGATGCTGCTGGGCACGTCCACCGAATGGTACCCGGAGCCGGACGGCCGGCAGCGCGCACCGTTCGAGCTCACGTTCCACACCCCTTCGCAGTACCACCTGGCGAGCGTCGGCGAGCGGGTCTCGAGCGAGACCCAGGGGCGCACCACCACGACGCGATGGATCTCCGAGCGCCCGATCTCCAACGCCTCGTTCGTGCTCGGCCTGTTCGACGAGGAGGAGTTCGGCGGGAAGGAGCCGCCGCCGGTGGTCGCGCTCATGTTTCGTGGCAAGCCGGATCCGGTGCGGATCTCGTTCGGCGACGTGCAGGTGGTGAGCGGTGCGCGCATGACGCGCCAGGTGGCGAACGACGCGACGCGCGCGGTCGAGTTCTTCTTTCGCAACCTCGGCCCGCCCCCGGTGCCGCGGGTGGTGGTCGCCGAGATCCCGAACACGCGCGGCGAGGCGTTCCCGGGCCTGGTCCAGCTCACCTGGACCCCGTTCTGGGGCCGGAACGTGGCCGCCGAGGACGCGGTGTTCCGCGCGCACGAGGTGGCCCACCAGTGGTGGGGACACGGTGTCGAGTACCGCACGTACCACGACCACTGGCTGAGCGAAGGCTTCGCCGACTTCTCGGCGCTCTGGTACCTGCAGCAGGGCGTCGGCGACACGAAGAGCTACCTGGCGGTGCTGGATTCCTGGCGCGAGGACATCGTCGACGACATGACCCTGCGGCCCGCCGACTCGCCGCCCGCGGGGCCCATCTGGCTCGGCTACCGCAGCGCCAGCATCGAGGCGCCCGGCGACCATCAGATGGTCGTGTACAAGAAGAGCGCGTGGGTGCTCCACATGCTGCGCAACATGCTGCTCGACCTGAGCACCGGCAACGAGGAAGCGTTCCAGGGTCTGATGCGCGACTTCTACGCCCGCTACGAGGGGAAGGCCGCCACCACCGAGGACTTCATCCGCATCGCCCAGCGCTACGCCGGGCAGGACCTGGGATGGTTCTTCGACCAATGGGTGTACGGTACCGACGTGCCCACCTACCGGTTCGCGACCCGCACCGAGCGCACCACCGACGGCAAGTACAAGGTGACCTGCCGCGTCGACCAGAGCGGCGTGCCCGAGACGTTCAAGATGCCGGTGCCGGTGCGGATCGACTTCGCCGGCGGTCGCTCGGCGCGCGTGCGCCAGCTGATCCAGGGGCCGACCACCGAGTTCGTGCTGCCGATCATGGACGAGGAGCCGCGGGCGGTGGTCTTCAACGACCTCGAATCGGTGCTGTGCCGCGTGGAGCAGGTGCGATGGTGACCGGCGCGTTCGACCTTCCCGAAGGGATCGCGATCCTCGCGCGCACGCCGGCGGTGCTCGACACCTGGCTGCGGGCCCTGCCCGAGGCGTGGATCCGCGCCGACGAGGGGGAGGGCACGTGGAGCCCGTTCGACGTGGTTGGGCACCTGATCGACGGCGAGGAGACCGACTGGATCCCGCGCGCGCGCATCGTGCTCGCGCAGGGAGCGGAGCGCCGCTTCACGCCCTACGACCGCTTCCGCCACCTCGCGTCGCGCGGGCGCGACACGCTCGCCGGCCGGCTGGACCGCTTCGCAGCCCTGCGCGCGGATAACCTCATGACGCTCCGGGGTTGGAACATCACCGAGGCCCAGCTCGACCTCACCGCCGAGCACCCCGAGCTCGGGCCCGTCACCCTGCGCCAGCTGCTCGCCACCTGGGTCGCGCACGATCTCGACCACCTGGTCCAGATCGCGCGCGTCATGGGCCGGCGCTACACCGAGGCGTCCGGGCCGTGGACCGCCTACCTGCGCGTGCTGAGGCCGGTGTGATGAGCACCGACAAAGCCGGCGAGACCGTGGCCGCGTCGCGCGTGCGGGTGGAGGTTGCCGGGCTCACCGACATCGGCCGGGCACGGGACACCAACGAGGATGCGTATCTCGTGTGCCGCATCGGGCGCTTCCTCGAGCGCATGAGCTCGAACGTTCCCGAGAGCCTGGTGCCGCGCGTCGAGACCTCGGGCTACGTCATGATCGTCGCCGACGGCATGGGGGGCCACGCGGCGGGCGAGGTGGCGAGCCACACCGCGATCGCCGCCACGCTGAAGCTGATCCTGGACACGCCCAAGTGGTCGCTCAAGCTCGACGACCCGGCGACGCGCGAGCGCGAGATCGGCGAGATCTGGGAGCGGGCGCGCGAGTTCCTCGCCGCGATCCACGCCGCGGTCCAGGAGCGCGCCGCCACCGACCAGGCGCTCGAAGGGATGGGCACGACGCTCACGATCGCCTACTCGGTGGGCGCCGACCTGTTCGTGGTCCACGTCGGCGACTCGCGCGCCTACCTGTTCCGCGACGGCGAGGTGCGCAAGATCACCCGCGACCACACGCTCGCCCAGCAGTATGTCGACATGGGGCTGGTGAAGCCCGAGGAGGCGGATTCGGGCCCGTTCAGCCACGTGCTCACCAGGGCGGTGGGCGGCAACCAGGAGCGGCCCGAGGCGGATCTCGAGGCGGTCCAGCTCGCCCATGGCGATCGCCTGCTGCTGTGCACCGACGGGCTCTCGAACTCGATCAGCGAGATCGAGATGGCGGCGGTGCTCGCGAGCGGCGTGCCCGCCGCCGATGCGTGCCGGGCGCTGATCGACCGGGCGCTCGCCGCCAGCGGCTCCGACAACATCACCGCGGTGGTGGCCGACTACACGATCGATCCTGCGTAGACCTCTGTAGTCGTGGTGGTGACTCGGCCGGGTTTGTCCTAACGTCTCTTCACGCCCCCGCAGGGGCGGAAGGAGGCATGTCATGAACGAGTCCCTCTATTCCCGGATCACCGGCACCGTGTTCTTCCTGGTCGCGTTAGGGCACCTGTCCCGGCTGATCTTCGACTGGCAGATCCAGATCGGGCACTGGACGCCCTCGCCTTGGATCTCGCTCCTCGGTCTGATCGTTGCGGGAACGCTCTCGGTGTGGGGCTTCGCGCTCTCCAGGCGCAACCGCCACCGCGCCGTCTGAGGCAAGGCAGGTCGCAGCTGGGGGGCCGCGTGATCAGAACCCTGGCCATTGGTATTGCGCTGGTGGTTGGCGCCGGACTATTCGCTCCGTCGCCTGCCGCCACGGGCAAGAGTGACGCGACGGTCTACATCACCAAGACCGGATCCAAGTACCACCGCGAGTCATGTGGATCCCTTCGCTCCAGTCGGATCCCGATCGCCCTCGCGGATGCCGCGGCCCGCTTTCAGCCCTGCAAGCTGTGTTCACCGCCCGTTCCGTCCGCCGCACGGCGGACCATCTCGTCAGGAGCCGCCGCTCGGGCGATTCGCTGCATGGCGATCACCAGGAAGGGCACGCAGTGCTCCAGGAAAGCGCAGGCCGGCAGCTCCTACTGCTGGCAGCACGCGCGCTGAGGCCGTCGCTGCCCTCGTCACGAGGCATCGGTTAGACTCCGGCGCTTGCGCCGATCCGCTGCCTGTCTCCCCGCCGGAGGTCCGCTCGTGCGCCGTTCGTTCGCCTGGCACTGCTTCGCCCTGCTCGCGCTGCTCGCGCCGCCCGCCCACGCCGCCCCGGCGCGCTTCGACTTCTACGACCGCGGTCCGTATCGCGAGGGCATCCCCCGCCCGGCGGCGGTTCTGGGCTACGAGCCCGGCACGTTCCACACCACCTACGGCAACATGGAGCGCTACGTCGATACGCTGGTGAGCGCGGCGTCCGACCGCATGCAGCGCCAGCCGTTCGGCCGCACCTACGAGTTCCGCGAGCGCGCCACGCTGGTCATCTCGTCGCCCGAGAACCTGAAGCGGCTCGACGCGATCCGCGAGGCGACCGCGAAGCTCGCCGACCCGCGGAAGCTCGCGAACGCCGCCGAGGGCGAGCGCCTCATCAAGGACACGCCGGTCACGGTGTGGCTCAACTACAGCATCCACGGCGACGAGTCGGCGTCGTTCGAGGCGATGATGCAGGTCGCCTACCAGCTCGCGGCCGGCGAGGACTCGACCACGCGCGCGATCCTCGACCGATGCGTCATCGTCATGAACCTGGCGCACAACCCGGATGGCCACGAGCGCTTCGTCACCTGGATCAACGCGCTTGGCCAGGGCAACCCCGACCCGTGGGCGATCGAGCAGCAGCGCCAGCAGCCGTGGGGAATCGGCGGGCGCACCAATCACTACCAGGTCGATCTCAACCGCGACGCACTGGCGATGAGCCAGGTGGAGTCGCGCCAGATGTCGCAGACGTTCCGCTACTGGAACCCGCAGGTGTTCGTGGACCACCACGGGCAGACCGCGTCCTACTTCTTCGCCCCGCCGGCGGCGCCGATCAACCCGGCGCTCCCGGCCGGCGAGGTCGCGAAGTGGACCGACGTCTTCGGGCGCGCGAACGCCGCCGCTTTCGACCGCTACGGCTGGAACTACTACGTGCGCGACGTGTTCGACCTCTACTACCCGGGCTACTGGGACTCGTGGCCGTCGCTGCGCGGTGCGGTGGGCATGACCTACGAGACCGACGGCGGCGGCAACCTGGCGATCCGCCGCGACGACGAGACGGTGGTGACGCTGCTCGACGGGATCCGCCGGCACTTCACCGCCTCGCTCGCCACCGCCGCCGCGGCGGCGGCGCACCGCGAGGAGCGCCTGCGCGACTACTTCCGCTTCGCGGTCTCGGCGATCGACGAGGGCCGGAGCGGCGCGGTGCGCGCCTACCTGCTCGATCCCGGGCCCGACCTCGCGCGGGCGGCAGCGCTGGTCGAGAACCTGTTCGACACCGGCGTCGAGGTGCGATGGG
>DATEMP010000385.1:0-9495 GCA_035275545.1 Candidatus Eiseniibacteriota bacterium
CAGTTGGACCGTCCCCGGCACGCGGTCGATGCAGAACGGTCCAGCATCGGGCAGGGTCACCGCCGGGATGTCGTTCACCGTGATGGTGATCTCTTTGAAGTCATCGCAGCCGTTGGCGTCGGTGAACGTGTAGCGGATCACGTGCGGCCCTACTCCCGCCGTCACGATCGTGAACACCCCCGTCACCGGATCCACGCCATCGCCGCTGTACACCCCGCCCACCGGCGTCCCCGCCAGCTGGATCGTCCCCGGCACCGCGTCGATGCAGACCGGTCCCGCACCGGGCAGCGTCACCGTCGGGATGTCGTTCACCGTGATCGTGATCTCTTTGAAGTCGCTGCAGCCGTTGGGGTCCGTGTAGGTGTAGCGGATCACGTGCGGGCCCACGCCCGCCGTCGCGATCGTGAACACGCCCGTCACCGGGTCCACCCCGTCCCCGCTGTACACCCCGCCCACCGGCGTCCCCTGCAGCTGGACCGTCCCCGGCACCGCGTCGATACAGAACGGTCCCACCGGAGGCAGCGTCACGATCGGCGTCGAGCAGAGGAAATCGAACGGGAAGTTGGCCGGGCCGACGACCACCGGCTGTCCGCCGTTGAAGCACGGGGACGTGAAGAGCCCCTGGGCGGAGGACAGGTTTGTGACCGTGCCCTTGCACAGCAGGTCGATGCGCTCGGCCTGGAAGACGATCGTGCACGACTGCCCGATGGCGAGCTGCAGCCCCAGCGGCCCCCCGCCGGTCCAGGTCAGCGTCTGATTGTTGACGTTCGGCTCACCCAGGCCGCAGGTGCCACTGGTGGAGCCACCCACGTATGCCAGCCCGGCGGGAAGAATATCCGTCACGGCGACGTTTGTGATCGGCACGCTGCTGGTATTGGTGATCGTCAGCGTGATCGTCGTGGTGACGCCCGGGCAGAGCACCGCCGGGTTCGCCGACTTGACGATGTCGATGTCGAGATCGGGCGCCGCGCAGCTCAGCGGCTGGAAGGGATCCTCGCTCATGCCGTCCAGGTTCGAGCCGATCGAGCCCGAGAACCGGAACAGCGGGGGCAGCGAGATGTTGGGGATCTTTACCTCGATGTCGTGACCCGAGGCGGTGTAGGCAGCGGTTGCGGTCGGACTGGCGACGCCGTTGATCGAGACCGTGACCGCTCCCGGATTGCCGATCACCTCGATGCTGAAGTCCGGGACGTTGTCGCAGTTGGTATCGATGTCCCACTGGTAGTTGTCGCTCGCGCCGATGCCCGGAGGATCGGTGAACGAAGGCGTCTGGGGGCAGCCCACACCTGCTCCCGGTGTGCCGTCCCCGTCGGCATCGCCGATCACCCCGGCAACCCGGTAGCCGAGATAGAGCGTCGAGTTCACCCGGTCATACGCGAGCACCGCACGGGTGAGGTCGAATCCATTCCGGTAGTAGCCCAGACCGCCGAACGTGCAGGTGCCGAGTGTCGCGCACGGAATCACCGGTCCGGTGATGCAGATGTTCAGTGAATCGAAGGGCTGGACGATCCCGCAGCCGTCCACGCAGCGCGCGAAGTCCGTGAGATCACCGAGATTACCGTCGATCGTCGGAAGCGGGCACACAACGCCCGACGGCCGGGGCGGCACGGCCCAGGCCAGAGAACAACACAGAAGTGTCGTAGCGCCGACCGCAATCGCGACGCGTGTCACCAGGGCCTTCAGAGTCATGGTCCGCAAGCTCCTCTCATTCCGGGTCATGGTCGGCGGTGCCTACTGCTTCAGGTAGAGGACGCGACCGGACTTCTGAACCTGGCCTCCGACCACCATCCGCACGAAGTACAAGCCGTGCGCGACGCGCTGACCCTGATCATCGCGGCCGTCCCAGGACGTTTCGTACCGCCCAGGCTCGAGCTGACTGCCCACCAGCATCTTCACCCGGCGTCCCGTGACGTCGTAAACGCTCACATCCACCTGGGCCCCGCGTCCTTCCACCAGGTAGTGGATCGCCGTCCGATCCCGGAACGGATTCGGAATCGGCACGCCAAGCGGCATCTCGGGCGCCAGCTCCAGCTCCGGATCCGGCATCGTGGGAAGCGCGCTGTTGAGCCCGGTGTCCGACACTCCACGCGGCAGGATCACGCCATCGCAGCTCGAGATATGGATCTGCATGTTGCCGTCGGAGATCATGACGGGATCCACGGCGTTGGCATCGTTGTTCGCATCCACGAGCAGCACCGTCGAGCCGATCGGATTGGCAGGGTTCAGATACACGTGGAGGAAGTAGCGGTCCTTTGCATTCGGATCCGGCTGCCCTCCGGATCCCGGCTCGGCGCGGTCCTCACACCGCGCGAAGAAGTACACGAGCGGGAAACTTGCGTGGTTCGGTCCGGTTCCGACCACCCGCCCCGTGCCGCGGAACTCGATGAAGTTGTTCGGCGTTACCGGCGAGCTCGAACCCGGCGGGATGCCCGGTACGTTGCCGCACCGGACCACTTCGATGAACCTGCCCTGGAAGTGCAGGTTCAGAGCGTGAGCGATGTGGTTCCAGTTTCCGCCGTCCCCAGCAATCGGGCTGCAGCCCGGGTAGACGTTGCCGCCCCAGCTGTGGACCGGCTGCCCCCGCCCGCCATCGGCCCGGATCCTGGCGCCCCCGGCTGTGAGCCAGCACGCCTGCTCACAGGCGTTGACATTGATGGTGATTTCCTGGCAGTCATCGCAGCCGTTGGCGTCCGTGAAGCAGTAGCGGATCACGTGCGGCCCCAATCCCGCCACGCTCGGTGAGAACACCCCCGTCACCGGGTCGACGCCCGTCCCGCTGTACACCCCGCCCGCGGGCTGGCCGTTGAGCTGAATCGGCTGTGCGTCGCTGCACAGCGGTCCAGCAGCGGCCAGCGTCACCGCGGGGATGTCGTTCACGACGATGATGATCTCGTCGCAGTTAACGCACTGGGTGTTTGCGTCCGTGACGCAGTAGCGGATCGTTTGCGGCCCCACGCCCGCGGTCGCGATCGTGAACACCCCCGTCGTGGGGTCAACACCCGGCCCGCTGTACACGCCGCCCGTCGGGGTCCCCGCCAGCTGGACTGTCCCCGGCACGCGGTCGACGCAGAACGGTCCCACACCCGGCAAATCCACCGGCGGGAGGTCGTTCACCGTGATGGTGATCTCGTCGAAGTCACTGCATCCGTTGGCGTCCGTGAACGTGTAGCGGATCACGTGCGGCCCCACTCCCGCCGTCGCGATCGTGAACACCCCGGTCACCGGGTCAACGCCATCCCCGCTGTACGTCCCGCCCGTCGGCGTCCCAAGCAGCTGGTACGTCCCCGGCACCGCGTTGATACAGAACGGCCCCGCCGTAGGCAGCTCCGCGTCGGGCGTCGAGCACAGGAAATCGAAGTTGAAGTTGGCCGGGCCGACGACCACGGGCTGTCCACCGTTGTAGCACGGGGACGTGAAGAGTCCCTGGACCGAGGACTGGTTGGTGGCAGTGCCCTTGCACAGGAGATCGATGCGCTCGGCCTGGAAGACGATCGTGCACGACTGCCCGATGGCGAGCTCCAGGCCCAGCAGCCCCGCACCGGTCCACGTCAGCGTCTGTCCGTTGACGTTGGGCTCACCCAGGCCGCAGGTGCCACTGGTGGAGCTCGCGACGTAGGCGAGTCCCGCGGGGAGCACGTCGGTCGCGACGACATTGGTGATCGGCACACTGCTGTTGTTCGTGATCGTCAGCGTGATCGTCGTGGTGACGCCCGGGCAGAGCACCGCCGGGTTCGCCGCCTTGATGATGTCGATGTCGAGATCGGGCGCCGAGCAGCTCAGCGGCTGGAAAGGGTCTTCGCTCATGCCGTCGAGGTTCGAGCCGATCGAGCCCAAGAACCGGAACAGCGGAGGCAGCGAGATGTTGGGGATCTTCACCTCGATGTCGTGACCCGAGGCGGTGTAGGCAGCGGTTGCGGTCGCGCTGGCGACGCCGTTGATCGAGACCGTGACCGCTCCCGGATTCCCGATCACCTCGACGCTGAACTCCGGAACGTTGTCGCAGTTGGTATCGATGTCCCACTGGTAGTTGTCGCTCGAGCCAATCCCCGGAGGATCGGTGAACGAAGGCGTCTGGGGGCAGCCCACGCCCGGTCCGGGTGTTCCATCCCCGTCGGCATCGCCGATCACTCCGGCAACCCGGTAGCCGAGATAGAGCGTCGAGTTCACCCGGTCATAGGCGAGCACGGCGCGGGTGAGGTCGAATCCGTTCTGGTAGTAGCCCAGTCCCCCGAACGTGCAGGTGCCGAGCGTCGCGCACGGAATCACCGGTCCGGTGATGCAGATGTTCAGCGAATCGAAGGGCTGCACGATCCCGCAGCCGTCGACGCACCGCGCGAAATCCGTCATGTCGCCGAGGTCGCCGTCGATCGCCGGCGGCGGGCACGGCACCCCCGGGCCCACGAGTGCGGGTGTGACCCCGGCCGACGCGAGTGAACACCAAGCTATGGCGGCGACCGCCACCATCTGGGCGACGCGTCTCGAAACCGATCCTGAAAGCATCTCGCAAGCTCCTCTCATTCCGGGTCATGGCCGCCGTTGCGCGATGCGCGCACGCGGGCGCCGGCGGCGTGAACTTCTCGGTCGCGGCCTCCGTTCGGAGGTCCTGCTAACGACAGCCGCGATCCGTCGCGCTCGCTCGCGCCTTGTCCGTGAAGGCGATGTAAGTGGGTTGGGAACGTCCGTGATGGATGAGAGCGTCTGTGCAGACGCTGGAAGACCCGCGTGAGGAAATGACGGCGGATCTGGTCGGGATGAGGTTCGAGAGTCCTGGCATCGCGGCCTCCGACAGCGGAGGTCTCCTCGTGTGTGAAGCCGCGATCCGTCGCGTCTCGGCGCGCCCCGTCCTTGCAGGCGGGTGACCACTGGGTCGGAGCAGGTGCTCGCTGGAGCACGGCTTGCGGCCCATTGCGTCGCGATCGGAGTCGGGCGGGATGCAAGGCGGCGACGCAGTGCCCAAGCTAGCACCGCCTGTCAGGGGGTCAACAGCGTTCTGTCCCCGTCGTGTCAAATCCCTCGGTCCGACCTGATGTGTAGCGACACGCGACCGTCGGAAAGCGCACGTCAACGAACGCTGCCGGTCTCAAGTGATTAGGCCGCGGTAGCCGCCGGGAGCGGGCTGCTGCTCAGCCAGCCGGGGGCTGGCGCCGGCCGGTTCGCGTCCGTCTGGGGTGAGCCGTCAGCTCGCGGGAGTCTCCGCCCCCGCCGCGGCCAGACGCTCGGCCATGTCGGCTGCGCCCAGGGCCTCCGCCAGGTCGTCGATCGACCCCTCCATCACCTCGGGCAGGTTGTGGGCGGTGAAGCCGATGCGATGGTCGGTGACGCGCGCCTGGGGGAAGTTGTACGTGCGGATCTTGGCACTCCGGTCGCCGGTCGAGACCTGCGACTTGCGCTGCGCCGCGTACTTGGCCTGCGTCTCCTGAAGCTTGGCGTCGTAGAGCCGCGCGCGCAGCACCTTCATCGCCTTCGCGCGGTTCTTGATCTGCGAGCGCTCGTCCTGACACGTCACCACCAGCCCGGTCGGCAGGTGGGTGATGCGCACCGCGGAGTCGGTGGTGTTGACGCCCTGACCGCCCGGGCCGCCCGCGCGGTAGACATCCACGCGCAGGTCCTTCTCCTCGACCTGGACGTCCACCTCCTCCACCTCGGGCAGCACGGCGACCGTGGCCGCCGAGGTGTGGATGCGACCCGATGCCTCGGTGTCGGGCACGCGTTGGACGCGGTGAACGCCGCTCTCGAACTTCATCACCCGATAGACCGACTCGCCCGCGAGCGAGAAGATCATCTCCTTGAACCCGCCCACCTCGGAGGGGCTCGAGCTCATGGCCTCGAGCTTCCAGCCGCGCTTCTCGGCGAACTTGGAGTACATCCGGAAGAGATCGGCGGCGAACAGCGACGCCTCGGCCCCGCCGGTGCCGGCCCGGATCTCGACGATCACGTTCTTGTCGTCGTCGGGATCGCGCGGCAGGAGCTGCTGGACCAGCTGCGCTTCGAGCTTCACATGCCGGTCCTCGAGCCCCGGCAGCTCGGCCGCGGCGAGCTCGGCCAAGTCCGCGTCGCCGGAACCGACCGCCTCCCGGTAGTCGCGCAGATCGCGCTCGACCCTGCGGTAGTCCTCGAGCGTGCGCATCGTGACCTCGAGCCGCGATCGCTCGCGCGACAGGTCGCGCAGCTTGCGCGGGTCGCTGGCCACTTCGGGCCGGCTGAGTAGATCGGTGAGCTCCGCGAAGCGCGTCTCGACCTTCTTGATCGCGGCCTGGGTGTTGGCGTCCATCACGCCCCTCCCCGTTCCGGGCTCCCGTCCACCGTGCTACCCGGCAGCGGCGCCCAACCCCGGACCGCCCTCATTGGACGAACGCCACCTCGGCGCGCGCATCCGCCCCCTTCGCCTCGAGCGCCACCACCACCTCGTCGCCGCGCACCCGCTCGAGTGCCGCGATCGCCACCGCGCACATCGACAGGTCCGGCTCGCGGGTGGTGAGGCGCTGGAACTGGAGGCCCGGCCAGATGAGCCACTTCACCAGCGGGCGGTCCGCGTAGCGCCCCGAGAGGCGGATGAACTCGAACGCCACGCCGGCGATGAGCGGCATGCAGGCGATGCGCAGCAGGTGGTCGCGCACCCCGTGCGGCTTCCCGATGAACGTGAACGCGACGATGCTCACCACCACGACCAGGAACAGGAACGACGTCCCGCAGCGCGGGTGGAGGCGCGGGAACGTCTGCACGTGCTCGGGGGTGAGCGGGCCGCCGTTCTCGAGCGCGTGGATCGCCTTGTGCTCGGCGCCGTGGTACTGGAGCACGCGCGCCAGCTCCTTCCACTGGCTGATGAGCAGCAGGTAGAGGATGAAGGCGAGCAGGCGGAACAGACCGTCCACGAGGCCAAAGCCGATCCGGTCGTGGAATCCGAGCCAGCCGGTGAGCCGCGCCGGGAGCACAACGAACAGCAGCACGCCGATCCCCATCGAGATGACGACGGTGAGGATCTGCGCCGCGCCCTGGAGCGCCGAGGGCTTGGCGGCGGGCGTGCCGGCCGCGCCCTTCCCCTGCTCCTCGTCGCGGGTCGCCTCGTCGGCGCTGAAGTTGAGCGCCTTGATCCCGAGGTAGAGGGTCTCGAACAGCGCCACCGCGCCGCGCACCACCGGAATCGAGAGCACCTTCACGCGCCGGGTGACCGAGACGAAAGTGCGCTCCATGAACGCGAGCGAGCCGTCCGCGTGCCGCACCGCCACCGCCACGCGCGAGGGCGAGCGCATCATGACGCCTTCGATGACGGCCTGTCCGCCGACCGGGAGGAACGGCATCGGATGGTCTCCGGGACAAACGAACGGCTCCCGGTCGGGACGTGCGGGTCCCGTGCCAGGAGCCGGGGTGGAGTCGCTAGGAGCTGGCGGTCTCGGTCTCGGGCTCGGCGGTCGCGGTGGCGGCGCCCTTGCCGGCCTTGTCGCCCTTGTCGTACTTGCGGCGGAAGCGCTCGACGCGGCCCGCCTTGTCGACCAGCTTCTGTTTGCCGGTGAAGAACGGGTGGCAGTTGGAGCAGATGTCGAGATGGATCTTTCCGTCGCTCGACGTGGGCTTCAGGGTGGTGCGGGTATCCCACTCGGTGGCGCACCCGTAGCAATGGAAGGTGCGCAGCTCGTAGGCGGGGTGGATTCCGGCTTTCATCTCGAACCTCCGAATCGGCGGCGTTCCCCGGGGAATCCCCCCGAGCGCTCCGCCTGGGCCTCGTATGTGGAAACGGCCGGGCATTATGCCGCATGCGGGCGCCGGATGCCAGAGGCGTGGCTGCGGGATGTTCAGGCTCTGTCTGGCCGACGCTTACCGTCCGGCGGCGAACTCCGGCTTGAGCCGTGACAGGTACTTGGCGCGCAGCTTCTTGAGCTTGGGCGGGATGGTCGCCCGGCAATAGGGCTGGTCCGGGTTCGCCTGGTAGAAGCCCTGGTGATAGTCCTCGGCGGCGTAGAACTCGCCGATCGGCGCGACCTGCGTGACGATCGGGTGGTCGAACGCCTGGTCCCGCGTGAGCTGGGCGATCACCTCCTGCGCGATCCGCTTCTGCTCGTCCGAGTGATGGAAGATCGCCGAGCGGTACTGGGTCCCCTCGTCGTGCCCCTGCCGGTTGAGCGTGGTCGGATCGTGGAAGGCGAAGAAGATCTCGATCAGATCGCGGTATCCGATGACCGCCGGGTCGAACGTGATCTGCACCACCTCGGCGTGCCCGGTGGTCCCGGTGCACACCTGCTTGTAGGTCGGGTTCGGGACGCTGCCCCCGGCGTAGCCGGAGACCACCCGCTCGACGCCCGCGAGCTGCTCGAATACCGCCTCGATGCACCAGAAGCAACCACCGGCCACGGTCGCGAGTTCACGCGTTCCTGTCATTGGCTCCTCCTCATTCATAGGGGTCTGCGCACCCTGAGAACGAGGGCCCGCACCCGGTGTGACTACCGCCGGCCGCGGCTCGTCGCCGCCGTACGGCGCACGACGTTAGCCACGGATCCAGGCGAGCGCGGCGGCTTCGTCATCGAAGATCTCGATCGTGATCTGTGGATTGTCGTTGAGCGTCTGGAACATCCGCGCCATCCCCCGCTGCACCGGGGTGCGAACCACGATCGCCGACCGGAAGGCGTTGGGGAACTGGAGGGTGCGACGATGATCGGCCAGCGTCTTCACATCGGGATAGAAGATCTCGACCGTGGTCACCCCGGTCATGTCGGTGAGCCGCGCCGGCACCGGATCGCGGCCGCGCTCGAGGTCATCGGTTGCTGTCGCGAGTCCCGCCAGGTCCTCGGCGGTCAGGGCGCCGGTCAGGGCGATGCGCAGCAGATCCGGCTCGACCGTGATTGCGAACGCCATCGCGCCTCCTCGCCGACCGGAGGCGGGCCGCGCCGCGGGCGTCCCCACCGGGCGAAAGCCCACAACCTCCAATGCCGGGCCATCGTACCCGAGCCGGGGTCGCTCCTACCATAGGTCTCCTCCGCGCCCCGGGCTCGGGCGGTGCAACCTTTCCGCGGCCCGGCACGTCTAGTGACCAGAACACGGATCCGGTCACGAGTTCCACCCTCCCGCTCCGGAGCATCCATGCCCGCTGCGTCCGCGACCCCCGCACTCCGTACCCGCGTGCTCGATGCCGCCGACCGGCTGCTCGCCCGGTTCGGCTACCGAAAGATGACCGTGGAGGACATCGCGGCCGAGGCGGGGATCGGCAAGGGCACGGTCTACCTGGCGTTCGAGAGCAAGCAGGAGGTGGCGCTCTCCTGCATCGACCGCATGGTCGGGATCCTGCTCGATGAGCTGCGCG
This sequence comes from Candidatus Eiseniibacteriota bacterium, assembly GCA_035275545.1. Classification (GTDB taxonomy): domain Bacteria; phylum Eisenbacteria; class RBG-16-71-46; order RBG-16-71-46; family RBG-16-71-46; genus WS-11. The sequence goes on from DATEMP010000385.1 coordinate 9,293, forward strand.
CCCTGGCGGACGGGCCGGGTCCCCATCTCGAGCGGCTGCGCGCGATGCTGGTGCTCCGGATCATGCACCGGGTGGACTACGCGCGGGCCCACGCCGCCAGCCTGGACGCGATGTTGTCCGCGGTCCGCCCGGCGTTCCTGGTGCGTCGCGCGCGGCACTTCGCGGACGAGGCCGCGGTCCTGGCCGGGCTGCTGCGCGCGGCC
>DATEMP010000386.1:0-2223 GCA_035275545.1 Candidatus Eiseniibacteriota bacterium
ACGATCCCGGTCGACATGGCCGTCTCCGGCCGCGCGCAGCTCACCATCCACGACCTGAGCGGCCGGCTGGTGCGCCGCCTCGCGGAGGCGGATCTTCCCGCCGGGCGACGCGAGTTCGCGTGGGATCTCCGTGACGAGCAGCGCGCGGCGGTCCGCTCCGGGATCTACTTCTGCCGCCTGGTCGTCGACGGCCGGCCGGCGGACCGGCGCCGGCTGATGGTGGTTCGCTAGCCGCCGGCGGCCATCGGCCGCCCGCGTTGACCCCGCTCCCTCGAAACCCTAACTTCCGGGGCCGCTCATCGCCCCCATCGCTCCCATCGAGGGATATCGCATGCGTCGCGTGCTGGTCACCGGCGTCACCGGCTTCGCAGGCAGCCATCTTGTGGACTACATGCTGGAGCGCGGGGACTGCGAGATCGTCGGCATCCAGCGCTGGAGGAGCCGCACCGAGAACATCGAGCACTTCGCCGACAAGATCACGCTCCTCGAGTGCGACCTGCGCGACGCCTCCTCGACCCGTGACACGCTCGAGCGCGTGCGCCCGGACTGGATCTTCCACCTCGCCGCGCAGTCGTTCGTGCCCACCTCGTGGACCGCGCCCACCGAGTCGCTGAGCACGAACATCATCGGCCAGGTCAACCTGTTCGAGGCGGTGCGCAAGCTGGGCATGCAGTGCCGCATCCAGCTCGCGTGCTCGAGCGAGGAGTACGGCCTGGTGCTCCCCGACGAGCTCCCGATCCGGGAGACCAACCCGCTCCGCCCGCTCTCGCCCTACGCGGTGAGCAAGGTGGGGCAGGATCTGCTCGGCTACCAGTACTGGATGTCGTGGAAGCTGGACTGCGTGCGCACGCGCGGCTTCAACCACGAAGGGCCGCGGCGCGGCCCGGTGTTCGTCGCCTCCGACTTCGCCAAGCAGATCGCCGACATCGAGAAGGGCCGCAAGGGCCCGGTGATCTCGGTCGGCAATCTCGAGGCGCGTCGTGACTTCACGGACGTGCGCGACATGGTGCGCGCCTACTGGCTGGCGCTCGAGAAGTGCGAGCCGGGCGAGGTCTACAACATCTGCAGCGGCTCGGCCTGGACCATCCAGAAGGTGCTCGATCACCTGCTGGCGATGACCAAAACCCGGATCGAGGTGAAGCAGGACCCGGCGCGGCTGCGGCCCAGCGACGTGCCGGTCCTGATCGGCGACAACACGCGCTTCGTCAAGGCCACCGGATGGAAGCCGGTCATCCCCTTCGAGCAGACGCTGCGCGACATGCTGGAGTACTGGCGCGCCCGCTGAGGCACCGCCCGCCGCCCTGGAGAACCCGTGCTTCGCGTCCTGATCACCGGCGTCACCGGGTTCGTCGGCACCCACCTGGTGCGCGCGCTCGCCGCGCGCGGCGATCAGGCGCACGGCTTCGGCCTCGGCTCGCCCGCCTCCGATCTGCCGCTGGCCAGCTGGCAGTCGGGCGACATCCTGGACCCGGCCGCGATCGACGCGGCGCTCGGCTCCGCCCGCCCGGACGCGGTGGTCCACCTCGCGGGGCAGAGCAGTGCCGCGGTCTCGTTCGAGAAGCCGGTGGAGACCTACCGCGCCAACGCGGTCGGCACCTGGACGGTGCTCGACGCGGTGCGCCGGCACGCACCGGAGGCGCGGGTGCTGGTGGTGGGCAGCGGCGAGGTCTACGGGCCGCAGACTCCGGGGGACCGGGTGGCCGAGGACGCGCCGTTCCGGCCGGTGAGTCCCTACGCGCTCTCCAAGGCGGCCGCCGACGCGCTCGCGGACGCGTTCGCCCGGTGTCACGGCCTTACGGTAGTCCGCACCCGCTCGTTCGGCCACACCGGGCCCGGCCAGAGCCCGACGTTCGCGGTGCCCTCGTTCGCGCGCCAGATCGCCGCCATCGAGGCGGGACGCGGTGAGCCGGTGCTCCGGGTCGGCAACCTCGAGGTGACCCGCGATCTCACCGATGTCCGCGACGTCGTGGATGCCTACCTGGCGCTCCTCGATCGCGGCCAGCCGGGGCGCGCCTACAACGTGTGCCGGGGCGAGGGCGTGCGGCTGGACGACGTGGTGCGCCGCATGGTGGAGCGCGCGCGCGTCAACGTGCGCATCGAGGTCGATCCCGCGCGCGTCCGCCCCTCGGACCTGCCGTGGCTGGTGGGGGACCCGGGCGCGATCGCGCGCGACACCGGCTGGCGCGCGGAAACGCCGCTCGACCGCACGCTCGACGAGGTCCT
>DATEMP010000387.1:0-2888 GCA_035275545.1 Candidatus Eiseniibacteriota bacterium
GAGAGCCGACGCAGCTCGCCGTTGAACACCACCTCGAGCACCTCGCGCCCGCGGTCGGTGTGGACCTCGACCACCAGGCCCTCCCCGAACTGGGGATGGCGCAGCCGCTGGCCCACCTGGTAGCGCGTCAGGGTCAGTTCCACAGGTCGAACTCCTGGTTCTTCTCGGGAATGCGAACGTCGACGCCGATCCGGGTGCGCAGCGCGACCGCCAGGGCCTCGGCGGGTCCGATCTCGCCGTGGACGAGGTAGACGCGGCGCGGCCTGGGATCGAGGGCCGCGACCCATTCGACCAGCTCGTGCTGGTCGGCGTGGGCGCTGAAGCCGTCGATCGCGGTGATCTCGGCGGCCACGTTGACCGGCTCGCCGAAGATGTTGACCATCTTGATCCCGTCGCGCAGCCGGCGGCCGAGCGTGCCCTCCGCCTGGAATCCCGCGAACAGCACGGTGTTCCTGGGATCGGGAAGACCGTGGCGCAGGTGGTGGAGGATCCGCCCGCCTTCGCACATGCCGGAGGCGGCGATGATGATGCACGGGCCCTGGCGGTCGTTGAGCGCGCGCGACTCGTCCGGACCCTGGATGTACTTCAGGCGCTCGAAGCCGAACGGCGCGCCGTGGTGCTGCGTGAACGCCTCGCGGGTCTCGGCGTCGAAGAGCTCCGGGTGCTTCTTGAACACCCCGGTCGCCTCGCGCGCCATCGGGCTGTCCACGAAGATCGGCAGATCGCGCACCGCGCCGCGCCCGACCAGCGCGTGGAACGTGGCGACCATCTCCTGCGTGCGTCCGACCGCGAACGCCGGGATCAGCACGCGGCCGCCGCGCGCCACGGTGCGCTCGACGATCTCGGCCATCGCCCGCTCGCTCTCGGCGGACGGCCCGTGGAAGCGGTCGCCGTAGGTGCTCTCGAGCACCAGCACCTCCACCCCCGGCGGGCGCTCGGGATCCTCGAGGATCGGGCGGTTCGGCCGGCCCAGGTCCCCGCTCATCCCGAGCCGCATCGTGCGCTCGCCGTCGCGGAACTCGAAGGTGGTGATCGCCGCACCCAGGATGTGGCCGGCGTTCCAGTACTCGACCCGCACCCCGTCGAACAGATCCCAGGGCTCGTGGTACCCGTGGTGGCGGAAGCGGCTCACGGTCTGGGTGACGTGCTCCGGCCCGTAGAGCGGCTCGCGGGGCGGCCGCCCGCGGGGATGGCGCTTCAGGTACTCGACGTCGCGCGCCATGAGGTGCGCGCTGTCGGCGAGCATGAACACCGAGAGGTCGGCGGTCGCGGGCGTGCAGTGCACCGGCCCCTCGAAACCCTGGGCCACCAGCGTCGGCAGGTTGCCGCTGTGGTCGAGGTGCGCGTGCGACAGGACCACCGCATCCAGCCCGGCGGGATCGAACGCGAACGTGCGGTTGATCTGGTCCGCCTCGTCGCGGTGCCCCTGGTAGAGCCCGCAGTCGAACAGCCAGGCACGCTCGCCGAACCGGATCCGATGCCGCGATCCGGTCACTGTGCGCGCCGCGCCCTGGAAGGCGATCGAAAGGGGTGCCGGCATCAGGAGCCCGCGTAGAAGATGATGCCGAGCGCGGCCTGGATGTCGTGCTCGCGGTTCTCGGGGAGGAACACGAGCAGGTAGCGCGCCGAGAGATCGAAGGCGATCGAGCGGAAAACGAACCGCTCGGCGCCGAGCGTGGCGTTGATGAAGGCGCCGTCGCCGGGGAAGAACGTCTCGCCGTTGCTGGTCCGGCCCGAGGTCTGCGCCAGGCCCGCACCGATGCCGATCATGCGGGTGGTGCGCGTGCGGGTGCCGAACATCTGGTAGAACTCGAGACCCGACATCACCATGTTGACCCGGAGCCGCCCCGGGAACGTCACCGGGTCGAGCGGATCGAACGCCTCGGGGACGCGGATCTCGAACCTCTGGTTCTCGAACGAGAGACCCAGCGCCCGCTCGTAGCGCATCCGGTAGCGCAACCGCACGCCGAGCGTGGGACCGTTGCCGAAGTCCTTGCCCAGCTCGCCCGACTTGAGGAGCGCCCCGTAGCCGCCCTGGACCTCGATGCCCACCTGCCCGGGCCGCGGCAGCACCACCCGCGCCGCCTCCGCCGCCCCCGCCCCTCCCATCGACAGCGCCAGAAGCATCAGCACCACCGCCACCACCATCCGCCCGCCCCTGCCTTGGATCATCACGTGCTCCTTCGGGTGTCCCGGTCGGGTCCGTGTCACGGTCTTGGGTGAAACGTCCGATGCACTTCGCGCAGATAACCCCGGTCGAGATGCGTGTAGATCGCGGTCGTGGCCACCGAGGCGTGGCCGAGCAGCTCCTGGACCACGCGCAGATCGGCGCCCCCCTCGAGCAGGTGGGTCGCGAACGAATGCCGGAGCGCGTGCGGGTGGACCCGGGTCGCGAGCCCGGCGGCGCGCGCGTGACCCCGGAGGATCTTCCAGAATCCCATCCGGCTCAGGGCGCCTCCGCGGGCATTCACGAACACCAAGCGCGAGCGTCCGTCGCGCACCACCTGCGCGCGCCCGCGGTCCAGCCAGTCCTCGAGCGCCTTCTCCGCCGCGCGCCCGAACGGGACGGTGCGTTGCTTGTCGCGCTTGCCGGTCACCGTGACGCTCCGCCCCGCGAGATCGAGCTGGGTGGTCTCGACCGCCAGCAGCTCCGAGACCCGGAGCCCGCTCGCGTAGGCGAGCTCGAGCATCGCCCGGTCGCGGAGCGCGAGCGGCGCGTTGCCCTGAGGCTGCGCGATCAGCCGCTCGATGTCGTCCTGGGCGAGCGCGTGCGGCAGCTTCCGCTCGCGGCGCGGCGGCGGAAGCTGGGCGAGCGGATCCGCCGCGGTGGTGCCGTGGCGCGCGAGATGGGCGTGGAAGCCGCGCAGCGCCGAGCGGCGCCGTGCCAC
>DATEMP010000388.1:0-2333 GCA_035275545.1 Candidatus Eiseniibacteriota bacterium
GTGGAGCACCGCCAGCACCGGGGCGGCGCCGACCGCGATCTCCTTGCTCGCCAGCGCCAGCGCGTAGGCCATGACCGCGAGCCACGCGCGGCCGGCGCCCCGGGCGCCCAGCACCAGCCAGACCGCGAGCGCCAGGAACGCGCCGCACATGAGGTCGGCGATCGCCGAGATCCAGTGCAGGGCGTCGAAGAGCGCGGGGCTGGTCAGGTAGAGCGCGGCCGTCGCGGCCGCCGGTCCCGGGCGGGCGCGTCGCGCGACCACGAGATAGAGCAGGAGGCCGGTCAACAGGTGAAGCCCGAGCTGGATGGCGTGGAACACCACCGGGTCCGTGCCCGCGAGGGCGTGGACGGCGCGGAAGTAGAGCGACATGCTGAGCACGCGCGGGGTGGTGAAGGCAGGGGCCGGCCCGCTCGCGGCGCGCAGCAGCCAGCGGAAATCGTCCTGCGCGAACCAGGTGGAGAAGATCCTGAACCAGGCGAGCCCCGCAACCACGAGCAGCGCCAGCGCCCACGGGGCACGGGAGTCCCGGCTGGTCGCGTGCTCCTCCCGTCGCGCGTCCATCAGAACAGGGTCGCCTGATCGAGCTTGCCCTGGCGGCGCGCGCGCCGCTCGAGGGCGTGGTAGGCCCAGGTCGAGAGCACCGCGAACGCGATCGTGGTGGCGGCGAGTGCTCCGAGCAGCGACGCATCCGACAGGCTTGCGAGCCGCGCACTGGCGCCGTGGCCGAGCATGAACCGGCGCAGCCCCTCGTACCACCACGTGAACGGGAGGACGAGTGCCACCGACTGGAGTGCCCTCGGCAGCAGGTCGATCGGGAAGATCACGCCGCACAGGAGATAGAGTGCCGCCGCCACGCCTTCGTTGACGCTGATCGCCGCGCGCGGCAGCACCAGGGCCCAGCCCGCGACCAGGAATCCGAAGTAGATGGTCGCGGTCAGGCCGAGCGCCACGGTGAGGAGGAACGGCGCCCAGCGCACCGCGCTCCAGTCCCAGCGCAGGCCCATCACCAGCCAGCCCATCGCCAGGATCAGGACCAGGCTCAAGGTGGCCTGCGCGAACTTCACTGTCGCCCGCCCCCACAGGTAGGTGAAGATCCCGACCGGTGACGTGTAGACGTACTTGAGCGTCTCGTACTCCTCGCGCTCCTCGACCACGGTCCAGCCCATTCCGACCAGGATGCGCGTGACGTACTCGTGGAACGCATTCGCCACGTAGAAGCCGAGGAACGCCTCGCCCGCGGTGGCGACCCCGGCGACCGCCCGGTACATGACCGCGAGGATGAGCGCCACCGCGAGCGGGCGCAGCACCGAGTAGACCACGAACGTGAACGGGTCCGCCCAGTTCGCCTCGATCTGCCAGCCCAGCCAGGCCGCGGTGCGGAACCGGGCGGCGAGTGTCGCGACCCGGCTCATTGCCACCTCTGCGTGAGCCGGCCTTCGCGCTTGGAGAGGCTCTCGAGGTAGGCGAGCGCGGCGCGTGCCAGCACCAGGAACCCGGCCGCGAGCACCGCGAGGATCGCGACTTCGACGCCGATCGGCAGCAGGCCGCGCGCCTCCCTACCCATGAGCACCTGCCGCATCGCGTCCACGCCCAGCCCCAGCGGCACCAGCCCCGCCGCGACCGCGCCCAGCGAGCCCAGCGCGCGGATCGGAAAGTAGAGACCGGAGAGGAAGAACACCGGCTCCTGGAGCGCGTTCGAGACGTGCCACGCCTCGCGCCCGTAGAGCAGGAACAGCGACGCGAGCGTCATGCCGAGCGCGTAGAGCGCCGCCATGGTGACCGCGAACACCAGCAGGAGCTGGAGCGCGTCGAACGGCTGCACCCGCACGCCCAGCAGCCCGAAGCCGACCGCGATCCCGAACAGCGCGCGGCTGGTGGTCATGAACACGCCCCCCACCGCCATGCCGGTGAGGATCGCCATGCGCGAGCAGGGCGCGACGAAGTAGAGCTGGAGCTGGCCGCTCTGCTTCTCCCAGTAGAGCTGGGCGCCCATCCCCCACAGCACGTTGATCCAGTAGGTCGCCATGATCCCGCCCAGCACCGCGAGTGCTTCGAACGAGCGCGGGGCGCCGAGCGCCCGGTAGAGCAGCACGAACGCGGCCATGCTGAGCGACGGGAACACTGCGTCGCTCATGATCCACGCCGGCTCCCGCAGCGAGCCCACCACCCGCACGTACATGCGCGCCCACACCGCACGCAGGTTGAGCATGAGCGGCGAAGGCGGGGCGTGCGCTCCGGCGGCGGACGCGGGCGGCGGCGGTGCGTGCATGACGGCGGCGACCTCAGCGCCCGGCGGAGGGATCGGCGGCGGCCGCGAGCGCCTCCGGGCTCTC
>DATEMP010000389.1:0-9442 GCA_035275545.1 Candidatus Eiseniibacteriota bacterium
GCAGACGCTCGAGACGCTGCGCCAGGTGCTCCCGGCCGCCCGCGCCGCCGCGGCATCCATGGCATCCGCCGTGGCGGGAGCCGACGCGCGCACGGGACCGGGCGCGTGACGACGCTGCGGGTGCTCGCCGCGATGAGCGGCGGGGTCGATTCCGCGGTGGCCGCGGCGCTGCTCGCCGAGCAGGGCCACACGCTCACCGGCATCACGCTCAAGCTCTGGTGCTACGGCACGTCGCCGGTGAGCCCGCGCGCCTGCTGCACGCTCGACGCGATCGACGACGCGCGCCGCGTGGCGGTGCGCATGGGGTTCACGCACCACGTGGTCGAGGCGGAGGAGGTGTTCCGCGCCCGCGTGCTCCAGCCGTTCCTCGACGCCTACGCGGGCGGGCGCACGCCCTATCCGTGCGCGCTCTGCAACCAGCACCTCAAGTTCGGCGACCTGGTCGAGCGCATGGAGCTGATCGGCGCCGACCGCCTGGCCACCGGCCACTACGCGCGGGTCGAGACCCTGCCGGACGGGACGCCGGCGCTCTACCGCGCCGCCGACCGCGACAAAGACCAGTCGTACGCGCTCGCCACCATCCCCTATGCGGCGCTGTCCCGGGTGATCTTCCCGCTCGGCGCGCTCGACAAGGCGGCGGTGCGTGGGCACGCCGCGCGCCTCGGTCTCGCGGTGTGGGACAAGCCCGAGAGCCAGGACCTGTGCTTCGTGCCGGACGGCGACTATGCGGGCTTCATGGTGCGCAAGCTCGGGGAGACGCGCGGCACGCGCCCGGGCCCGTTCGTCGACCTCGAGGGCCGGCCGCTCGGCACCCACCGCGGCATCATCCACTACACGGTCGGCCAGCGCCGCGGGCTCGGCGTGTCGGCCGCCGAGAAGCTGTACGTGGTGGCGATCGATGCCGCGTCCGACACCGTGACGCTCGGCCCCCGGCGCGCGCTCGATGCGCCCGGGCTCGTGACCGAGCCCGCGAGCTGGCTCATGCCGGCGCCGGTCACGCCCGGGACGCGCGCCCTGGTGCAGATCCGCTACCACCACGCGCCCGCGCCCGCGTCGCTCCATCCGCGTGAGGACGGAAGCGTCGAGGTGCGCTTCGACACGCCGCAGAGCGCGGTGACGCCGGGCCAGGCGTGCGTCTTCTACGACGGGGACCGGGTGCTGGGAGGTGCGGCCATCGCCCATGCGCTGCGCGCGAACGGCGCCCGCCCGGAGCCCGCGCCGGTCACGGCCGCCGGGCCCGTCACCGAGCCGATCGGGGCATGAACGCCGGGGGCGCCGCCTCCACCGGTTCCGCCGCCGTCACCCTGACGCGCTGCCTCGCCTGCGGGGAGGCACGGCTCCGTCCGCTGGCACTCGCCTATGCCTGGCGTGGCGAGCGCTTTCCGCTCGCAGAGTGCCGCGCCTGCGGCATGCGCTTCCTGTCGCGCCGCCCGGGCGATCCCGCGGCACTCTACGACGCCGCTTATTTCGAGAGCGACTTCCGCTGCGGGCGCTCCGCGGCCACGTCGTTCGACGAGGCGGCGTTCCGGGGCGAGACCGCCGGACTGCTCGACGCGTTCGCGTCGCTCGGCCCCCCGGGCCGCCTGCTCGAAGTGGGGTGCGCCTCGGGCTGGCTGCTCAAGCACGCGCGCGAGCGTGGCTGGCAGGTGCAGGGGGTGGAGATCGCCGCCGACGCGGTCGCCCATGCGCGCGGGCTCTCGCTCGAGGTGTTCCACGGCGACCTGCTCCAGGCGGCGCTCCCCGCGGCATCGTTCGATCTGGTCTACATGGGCGACGTGCTCGAGCACGTGCCCGACTGCCGCGCGGTGCTCGAGGAAACCGCGCGCGTGCTGGCGCCGGGCGGCTGGCTCTACCTGCGCGGCCCCACCACCACGCACTCGCTCGCCCGTTCGCTGGCGCTCGCCGCGTTCGGGGTGCTCGGGCGCACGATCGTCCTCGAGGAGCCGCCCTACCACCTGTGGGAGTTCACCCCCGGCGCGCTGGCGGGACTCATGCGCACGGTGGGGCTCGAGGTGTCGCGGGTGCGGCAGAGCAAGATTCCGCCAGGGCACGCGCGGGGCCGGAAGTCGGGGCTCGAGCGCGCGGCCATGGCGGCGCTCGACGCCGTGAACGTGCCGCTCACCACCCTGCTCAACGTGTGCGGCGACCGGGTGGTCATCGTCGCCCGGCGCCCGCCGGTCGCGACCCGGACCCTCCCGGCCCCGGTGCCCGCGGCCGCCGTACCCGCCTAAAGCCGCGCCGTCCCCGGCCCGATAACTGTGGCGCCATGCACTTGGACACGCTGCTGTCGGAGCTCGAGGCCCTGGCCGCGGGCGGGGCCTCGTTCGAGGCCGTGCTCGAAGCGGCCGTGAGGGGCGCCCATCAGATCAGCCCCCGGTTCGACTGGACCGGGATCTACGAGCTGTTCCCCGACAACGTGCTGCGCCTCGGGCCCTTCATCGGCTCCCCGACCGACCACGTGTTCATCGGGGTCGGCACCGGGGTGTGCGGGACCGCGGTGGCCGAGAAGCGCAACATGAACATCCCCGACGTGCGCAAGATCACCAACTACCTCGCCTGCAGCACCGAGACGCGCTCCGAGCTGGTCGTCCTCATCCGCACCGGGGAGCGGATCTGGGCCCAGATCGACATCGACAGCCACCAGGTGGCGGCCTTCGATGACGATGCGGTCGCCGCGGTGCAGCGTATCGCCGACTGGCTCGCGCTCCGCTACCAGGCCCGGGCGGCCTGACCGGCCGGTCGTGATGGCTGGCGTGCCTCCGGGCTCCGGCGGACCCGAGCGCATCCTGGACCGCGTGCTGCGCTCCGATTCGCTGGAGGGCGCGCTCGCGGACGGTCTCGCGGTGCTCGCCGAGCTGAGCGGCGCCGAGGCCGCGGCCATGCTGGTCGGCTCCGAGACCGATGCGATGCGCGAGGTCTGGCACCCCGACACCCCGGCGCTGCGGGAGCGGTATCGCGTGGCGTTTCTCGCCGCCGCCCAGCGCTCGTGGGGCAACGTCGATGGGCCCGCGGCGGCCACCACCCAGTCCGACCCGCCCTACACGCTGCCGCTGGTCGCCGCCGGACGCACGGTCGGCGTGCTGTGCCTGGCGCGCTGCGTGCGCCTCGAGACGCTGGCCGAAGTCCCCGCCGCCGCCCAGCTGGTGGGCCTGCTCGCGTGGGTGGCGACCGCGCACGAGGAGGCGGCGCGCTCCAAGTCGGCGCGCGGCCAGTACGAGCGCTGGTTCAAGACCCTGGACGAGCAGGTGCGCGTGCTCGAGCGCGAACGCCAGAAGTTCGCGGCGATCGTCCACCAGTCGGACGCCGAGGTGTTCGTCACCGACCGGTCGCCCCTGATCCGCTGGACCAACACGCTGCTCGCGTCCCATCCGCCGCCCGGGCCGACCGGGGCGAGCTGGATCGGCCAGTCGTGCCGCGCGGTGTGCTCGCGCTTCGGCGATCCCGATGGACCGCCCGAGTGCGGCGAGTGTCCGGTGGTGCGCGCGGTGACGCGGAACGAGGTCGTCCACCATGAATTCCGGCGCTCGAATCACGCCGAGCCGCGCACGCTCTACCTGAGCGCGCTGCCCATCAAGGGCCCGGACGGGCTTCCGCACGAGGTGCTGGTGATGGTGCAGGACCTGAGCGACCTCCAGGTGCTGCGCAAGTCGGAGTCCCGATACCGGATCCTCTTCGAGCGCAGCGCACGCGCGCTCATCATGGTCGACCCGGCCACGCGGCGCATCGTCATGGCGAACCCGATGGCGAGCCGGATGACCGGCCACCGCGCCGAGGACCTGATCGGGAGCCCGCTCGAATCCCTGCACCCGCCGGAGGAGTGGGCGCGACTCGCCGGGCTCTACCGCGCCGGGTTCGAGGCCGGCAACCTCGCGTCCTTCGAATGCCGCGTGCGTTGCCGCGACGGCGCCGAGGTGGTGGCCGACGCATCGGGCACCCGCCAGGACCTGGACGGGCAGGAGGTGGCGATGCTCGAGTTCATCGACGTCACCCAGAGCCGCCGGGTCGAGGACGCGCTCCACAAGGCCGAGGAGCGGCTGCGGTCGGTGATCGCAAACGCCCCGGTGGTGTTGTTCGCGATCGACGAGGCGGGCACGTTCACGCTCTCCGAGGGGCAGGGGCTGGCGCGCCTCGGCCTCGAGCCCGGGCAGATCGTGGGGTGCTCGGTGTTCGAGCTCTACGCCGACCACCCGCAGGTGCTCGCCAACTTCCAGCGCGCGATGGCGGGCGAGGAGTTCACGGAGCGCGTGCAGGTGGGCGAGATCAGCTTCGAGACCTGGTACGCGCCAATCCGCGACGCCGAGGGCCGGCCGCGCGGGGTGATCGGCGTGTCGAACGACATCTCCCAGCAGCGCCGTCTCGAGGACCAGCTCCGCCAGGCGCAGAAGATGGAGGCGATCGGGCGCCTCGCGGGCGGGGTCGCGCACGACTTCAACAACCTGCTCGCCGCGATCATGGGGCACGGCGAGCTCATGCTGCGGCGGGTCGAGGCCACCAACCCGCTCCACCGGCACGCCGAGGCGATCCAGAAGGCCGCCACCCGGGGCGCGCTGCTCACGCGCCAGCTGCTCGCGTTCAGCCGCAAGGAGGTGCTCGCGCAGCGCAACCTCGATCTCCACCTGCTGGTTGCGGAGATGGAGGAGATGCTCCGGCGCCTGATCGGCGAGCACATCGAGCTCATCATCGTGCTCGGCGACCGCCCGGTGCACGTGCTCGGCGACCGCGGGCAGCTCGAGCAGGTGGTCATGAACCTGGCCGTGAACGCCCGCGACGCGATGGCCGACGGCGGCGTGCTCACGATCGAGGTGGCCTCCGTCGACCGGCCCGGCGAGCCCGGCGCATCGAACCCGCGCAGCGGCCCGTTCGTGACCATCGCCGTGACCGACACCGGCTGCGGCATGGACGAGGCGACCGCGGCGCGCATCTTCGAGCCGTTTTTCACCACCAAGGGGCAGGGCAAGGGCACCGGGCTCGGCCTCTCGACCGTGTACGGGATCATCGAGCAGGCGGGAGGATGGATCGACGTGGCGAGCCGCCCGGGCACCGGCACCACGTTCACCGTCTACCTCAAGCGGCTGGAGCCGAAGGCGGGCCCGCACGGGACCGAGGGCGCACCCCAGGTGTCGGTGCGCGGCTCGGAGACCATCCTGCTGGTCGAGGACGAGCCGGCGGTGCGGGCGATGGCGGGCGAGGCGCTCGAGGCGCAGGGGTACACGGTGCTCGAGGCGCGCCACGGGGTCGAAGCCCTGGCGGTCGCGCAGAAGCATTCCGGGCCGCTGGACCTGCTGATCACCGACGTGGTCATGCCGCAGATGGGTGGCGGCGAGCTCGCGCAGCGCCTGGTGGCCGAGCGGCCGGGCCTGCGGGTGGTGTTCATGTCCGGATACACCGACGACGCGGTGATCCGCCAGGGGGTCTCCGAGGCCACCTCGGCGTTTCTACAGAAGCCGTTCGCGATCGGCGCCCTGGCCCGCAAGGTGCGCGAGGTCCTGGACGCCCCCGCCTCGGAGTCCCGCGCCGCCTAGCCTCCCAGGCTCAGGGATTCGCCGCCGGGATCGCCGCCGACGAGCGCGACTGCGCGTACTGGACCAGGTAGCGCGCCACCGCCGGACCTTCGCGGTCGCGCAGCGTCACGCAGTCCCGGATGCGATCGGTGGCCTTCGCCAGCTCGTCCTGCGTGCCGGGGAAGTTGGTCTCGGCCTGGCCGAAGTACGCCTTCGCCTCCTCGAGACGCGCGGTCTGGCAGCATTCCGCGAACTCCGGGAGGTTCGGCAGGTAGAAGGGCGGGATCTTGGTGACGATCGGCCGGTAGCCGGTCCGGAGCCAGCGCCACACGCGCTCCTTGAGCTCCTCGTTCTCGCGGACGTTGTACGCGATGGTCAGGATCTCGTGGGGCTTGAGCGGGCCGACCAGTGCGTAGTCGAGCGCCCTCTCGACCAGGTCACCGCTGCGGAAGTGGCCGAGCGCCGCGAGAAAGCGCGCGCGATCGGACGGCACCTTGGTGGTCTCGAAGCGCATCCGGTAGGTGTCGAAGAGCGCCGTGTCGCCATCGCGGGCCGCGAGCTCGAGCGCCGTGCCCACCAGGGACGGATCGACCGAGTCGGGCTGCGCGAGGTAGGCGCGGGTCGAGCGCTTCGCCCAGTCGAGCACGTCCTTGTCCCAGCCGTGCGCCCCCAGCATCGCGAGCAGATTCGGCCGCATGAGCGACACCGGCTCGGGCTCGCCCTTGACCGGGGTCATGCCGAAGCGCTTGAGCGCCGGACGCAGCATCTTGCGGGTGGTCAGGGCGAAGCTGCCACGCAGGTCGGGGCTCACGAACGTGTCGTGCACCTTGGTGAGCCGGACGATCAGCGACGACACCACCTCCGGGGCGGGATCGTCGGCGAAGCGCGTGAGCGTGCGCAGGAAGTCGTCGCCCGAAACCAGCCCGGCATCGAGCAGGGCCGAGAGGTTGTTGAGGAATCCGACCCGTTCGCGGGTGTCGAGCGCCTTGGGCGCGGCGATCGCGAGCGTATCGAGCATCGCGGTGGGCACCGACCAGCGGTAGTAGCCGCGCTCGCCCGCGTTGGGATGCACCCACGTGGGCGCGGTGGTGCGCTCGAGCTTGACGATCTGCTCGGTCTCGCCCAGCAGCACGTTCTGGGTGTGGACCTGCCGGCCGTCGGAATAGCGCAGGGTCACCGGGATCTTCCACGAGGCCGGGCGCGGCGCCTGCGTGCCGCTGTTGAGGAAGCGCCGCTGCTGGAGGCGCACCGCGCCGCCGGTCTGCACCTCGAGGGTCACGAGCGGCAGACCGCCCTGGTCGAGGAACGAGTTCGTGGCGGGGGAGATGTCGCGGCCCGCCGCGGTGGAGAGCGCCCGCCACAGGTCGGCGGCGGTGGCGTTCTTCCACTCGTGTTCCTTGAGGTAGGCGTTGACGCCGCGCCGGAACACCTCGGGGCCGAGCCAGCCCTCGAGCATCGACAGCACCGCCTGGCCCTTCTGGTAGGAGAGCTCGTCGAACAGCCGGTCGATGTTCGCGAACGCGTCCACCGACTGGCGGATCGCGCGCGTCGAGAGACGCGCGTCGGTCTCCATCGCCTCCTGCGTGCCGGTCAGCTCCCGCACCGACGTGTTGTACTGGGGGAACACCTGGTCGGTGATCTTGTCGCCCATCCACGAGGCGAACGACTCGTTGAGCCACAGGTCGTCCCACCACTCCATCGTCACCAGGTCGCCGAACCACATGTGCGCCATCTCGTGCGCCGTGATCGAGGCCAGACGCTGGCGCTGGCGCACGCTGGCGCTGGCCGGCTCCATGAGCAGGATCGCATCGCGGTAGGTGATCGCGCCGACGTTCTCCATCGCCCCGGCCGCGAACTCGGGCACCGCGAGCAGGTCGAGCTTCTCGTAGGGGTAGGGGCGTCCGAAGTACTTCTCGAGCGCGGCGAGGATCCTGGGCGACACCCTGGCCGCCTCGGCCGCCAGCGCGGCGGATCCCTTGACCGTCACAACGTTCCCGGGCACCGACATGCCGCGGATCGGCACCAGGTCGAACGGTCCGACCGCGATCGCCGCCAGGTAGGAGGGGATCGGGGGCGTGCGCTTGAAGGTCACCGTGGTCTGGCCGCCGACCGTGTTCTGCTTCTCGACCGGCGTGTTCGAGATCGCCCGCGACTTCTCGGGCACCGTGAGGGTGAGCTGGAAGGGGATCTTGAACGCCGGCTCGTCCCAGCAGGGGAACGCCTCCCGCGCCGCGACCGCCTCGAACTGCGTGAAGCAATACCAGTCCTCGCCGGACTTGAGGCGATAGAGGCCGTTGGCGCGCGTGTCGAAGTCGTTGCGGAAGTCGATGTCGAGGCTGTAGTCGCCGGCCGGGAGCATCTCGCCGGACTTGACGATCAGCTGTCCCGCCGGGGTCACCTCGTGGCTCACCGAGATCGATCCGGACGCGCGGCTCAGGCGCACCTGGATCACGTCCATCGCCGCCGCGTACAGAGCGAACGACGCGACCGGGTTCACGATCTTGAGATCGATGTGCGTCGCCCCCGAGTAGTCGGGACGCGACGGGTCGAGCTTGAGGTTGACCGTCTGGAGCGTGGGCAGCACGTCCCGTTCGAGCCGGTTGTTGGGTGCGGCGTGAATCGCGGTGGCGGATGCGGTCGTGAGCAGCGCGGCCAGCAGGGTCGCCAGAGCGGTGCGGGCGGGGAGCCGCGGGATGTGCATCATGCCTCCGGGGGGCGGGATCGGGACAGCGCGACCGGATTCGAGGCGATCAGTCAACACTGCCAGGAGCGGTGGGGCAACTGGAATCGGCCGGGCGCGGCGCCGCGGCCCACGCGTGACCATCCATTGACAGCCCGTCGGCGCCCCGCCTAGCCTGCCGGGCTCGCATGCCTCCCGCCCTTCCCGCCTCCGCGCCCGCCGTCGAAACCTCGGGCCTGCGCCGCACCTTCAGCGCCCCGCGCCACAAGGGCGGCGGCCCGGTCGAGGCCCTGGCGGGCGTCGACGTGCGCATCGAGCGGGGCGAGATCTTCGGCCTGCTGGGTCCCAACGGCGCGGGCAAGACCACCTTCATCAAGATCCTCACCACGCTCCTGTTCCCGAGCGGCGGCACCGCGCGCGTGGCCGGCCACGACGTCGTCACCGAGGCGAACGAGGTGCGGCGCCGCATCGGGCTGATCAGCGGCGGCGAGTCGAGCGGCTACGGGATCCTGACGGTGCGCGAGTGCCTGTGGATGTTCTCGCAGTTCTACGGGGTGCCGAAGGCGGTCGCCTGGCCGCGCGTGGACCAGCTGATCGCGATCGTCGGGCTCGAGGAGCAGGCCCACACCCGCGTCAACCGCCTCTCGACCGGGCAGCGCCAGCGCATGAACTTCGCGCGCGGGTTCGTGAGCGATCCCGAGGTCATGTTCATGGACGAGCCGACCCTGGGCATGGACGTCAACGCGGCGCGTGCGCTGCGCGCCTACGTCGCCGGCTGGATGCGGGAGCGGCCCGGGCGCACCGTGCTCCTCACCACCCACTACATGGCGGAGGCCGAGGAGCTGTGCGACCGGCTCGCGATCATCGATCGCGGCGCGGTGCTGGCGTGCGACAGCCCGGCGGCGCTGCGCCGCCAGGTGCAGGGCGGCCAGCACGTGGAGCTGGAGGTGAGCGGGACCGACGGCGTGGGGCCCGGCCCGCCGGTGTTCCAGGGGATCGCGGCCGCATGGGGAGCCCCGCACCCCGAGCGCGGCACCCGCACGCTCAAGTTCCGGCTCCCGCCCGAGCGGGCGCTGGTGGACGTGCTGCGGGAGCTCGAGGGCCTCGGGGTCCGGGTGGACGGCGTCGCCACCCGCGAGACCACACTCGAGGACGTCTTCATCGCCGTGGTCGGACGCGGGCTGGATGACACCGGCGCCGCCGAACTCCCGGCCGGCCGTTGACCGGGTCTCCCGTGCGAAGCGCGCTCGAGCCGACCCCG
>DATEMP010000390.1:0-14902 GCA_035275545.1 Candidatus Eiseniibacteriota bacterium
CTACCCGGCCGCCGCGGGACTGCTGTGGGTGAGCGGGCGGGCGGGAGCGGAGATCGTCCTCAAGGCGGCGCGCGCCCGGATCCCGGTGCTCGCGGCGGTCGGCGCGCCCTCGACGCTCGCCGTGGACCTCGCTGCCGCGGCGGGGATGACCCTGATCGGATTCCTGCGCGGCGATCGGATGAACGTCTACACCGGCCGCGAGCGCGTCGCCTGACCGGTTCGGCTTAGTGGGCTGCCCCGCCCCTGCGTGGTCGGGCGTTCCAGAGAAACAGCATGAGCACCGCGCCGACGCCGGCGAAGCCCACCATGCTCGGGGCCCACGCGCCCCAGCCGTGGAGATCGACGAGCTTGCCGATGCCGTAGCCGGCGAACGCGCCGCCGATGTACTGCATGCCGTCGAACATGCCCGCGGCGCTGGCGGCGGCGCGCTTGCCGCCGAAATCCATCGACGCGGTCCCGGACAGCATCGAGTGCACCATCGAGATCGCCAGCGAGTTCATGGTGAAGGCGGCGATGACCGCCGAGACGCTGGGCGCCCGGGCGATGATCAGCAGGCAGACGATCTGGATCGCGTAGCCGATGAACGCCACCGGCGGGCGGCGCGACTTGAACACCCAGTCCGACATGGTGCCGGCGATGAACGCTCCGGCGATTCCCGCCAGCACGATCGCCATGGCGCCGCTCTTGAACACCGGATGGTCGAGCGGGAGGTGCTGCGCTTCCTGCATGTAGCGTGGGAACCACTCCTCGAATCCCTTCCGCACCAGGCCGGTGCAGAACTCGGCCACCGCGATCGTGATCGCGACCGGATTGGTGAACACCCGCTTCGCCACGTAGGCGAAGGTCACCTTCTCGGTGTCGCCGCTGGTCGCATCCTCGGGGTCAAACGGCGCGAGCCCCGCGTCCTCGGGCGTGTCCCGGACGACGCGCCAGGTGATGAACGCCATGATCGCGACCGCGACCGCGGGCAGGAAGAACTTCCACTGCCACGGGAGCGCGACCACCGCGCCCAGGGTCATGAGCGCGAACACCGCGGCGCGCCCGCTCTGGATCATCGACCCGAAGATCGCCGAGAACACGCCGCGCTCGGCGACGTGGAACCAGCCCGAGTTCACCTTGATGAGCGCGAGCGCGCTGTAGGACTGGAAGTACATGTTGAGCGTCCAGACGGACGCGAGGTAGCCGAGCAGCACCGCTCCGGTGCCGAGGAAGCCCATGTAGGCGCCGAGCCCGAAGGCAATGTTGAAGACACACGCGCCGGTGGCGCCGATGAGCATCGCCTTGCGGCCGCCGAAGCGGTCGGCGATCGGGCCGTTGAAGAGCGCCGAGATCCCGTAGAGCAGCGTGGACGTGGAGATGATCACGCCCATCTGGGCCCGGCTCCACCCGAACTCGTCGGAGAGCGCCTTGTTGGCGAACGGGAAGTTGTAACGGGCCATGTACATGGCCGCGTAGGTCAGGCCGAGGGCCAGCCAGTTCTGTGTGCGGCGCATCTGGAACTCGCGCGAGTGCTTGGGCCGCTCGAAGGCCATCGGATCGCTCCAGGGGATGGTGGGGAGTCTAGGCTCGCGCCAGCGAAGGCTGGCACATCTACTCCGGTCGGCGGGGGCCGGTCAAGCGGTGGTCGTATCGGGGGTTGACCGGGAGTTCGGGGAACGACGCTCCTCGCTATGAACACACGCTTCGTCGGTCGTTCCCCGAACCCCCGGTCAACGAGGTTGTTCGCGCACCCGGAGCACCACCAGCGTCATGTCGTCGCCGGCCTCGACGCCGTTCAGGTGCGCGCGCACCGCGGCCATGATCGCGTCGGCGACCTGCTGGGACGCGAGCCCGGGAGCGAGCCCAGCCACCACGCGGGCGAGGCGCTCCTCGCCGAACAGGTCGTTCGCCGAGTCCGCCGCCTCGCTGATCCCGTCGGTGTAGAGCACCAGGCAGTCGCCGGGGGAGAGCTGGACGGTCGAATCCGTGAGCCGGATCTCGTCCTGGATGCCGAGCAGGAGTCCGCTCGGCTCGAGCGCTTCGACGCTGCCGTCGGCGCGGCGCAGGAGCGGCAGGTTGTGCCCGGCGTTCGCGTAGTGGAGCGTGAGCGTGGGCTCGTCGAACCGCCCGAGGAAGAAGGTCGCGAACTTGCCGGTCGGCGCCCCCCCGCACAGCAGCCGATTCATATTCAGCAATACGTCAGATGTCGATGGAACCGCGTGTGCTTGTGTACGTAACGACGCCTGGAGCATCGAGGACATGAGTGCGGCCGCGACCCCCTTGCCGGAGACGTCCGCGATCGCGACCAGGATCGAGTCCGCGACCGGGACCACGTCGTAGAAGTCGCCGCTCACCTGCTTGGAGCTCACGTTGACCGCGAACACCTCGGTGCGCGGCCGGGCGGGGAACTCGGAGATCAGGAACGCACGCTGGATCCGGCGGGCCAGGTCCAGCTCCTGTTCGGCTTTCGCGCGCTGGATCGCATCCCGGTAGAAGATGGCGGCGAGCACGATCCCGGTCGCCAGGGCGCCGAACATCAGGGTGGTCATTCCGAACACGGCGACCGAGCGCGCGTCGCCAAGCAGGCCCGGAAACACGGTCGAATGCAGCAGATAGGCCGAGAGGGCCGCACCGAACATGCTGGTGACCGCGTAGATGACCGAGATGCGAATGACCGCCGAGGCGTTGGACTCGCCCGGGCGTTGCGGCAGGCGCGGGATGACGAAGTACTCAAGGACCCAGAGCAGAATGCCGATGACATACGCGAACACCAGGGAGAGCTGGAGGGCACGGATGATTCCTCCGGAACCCCGCCCGTAGAGCGCTGCGAAGAACAGTGCGATCGGGAGCGCGAACAGCGGCTGCCGCCACAGCATGGTGAGGAATCCGAGCCCGGCGGAGCGCGGACGCGAGGTGTTCGCGGCACGAGGGGTGGAGTCGGAGGCGGCCATGGGCGCAGGATACCCTGCCCGTTCGCCATCGGCACATCGCCGCGCCGGGAGGCTTGGATGCGACATCGGGTCGATTGATATCCATGTGCAGCGCCAACGCTTACATCGTTCACTTCAGCACGGCGGTTGACACGGAATCGGTGCGACAGTAGCTTCCAGAGCCGAATTCCAGGCAGCGGCGACCGAGCCACGGTCACTGCGCCGACTGTCTGGGGCCTGGCAAGGCCGCCATTGGCCCTAGGCATTTTCCCCACCAAGGAGGAGAACTCGATGTTCCGGAAGACTTCGCTGTTGGTCGGAATGCTGGCCCTGACGCTGATCGTCCCCCAGGCGTACGCTGCGCAGGGAGACTGGATGCTTGGTCTCCACGCGGGCACGGGGATTCCGCTCGGCGATTTCAAGGATGCGGCAAAGGTCGGCTTCCTGGGCGGTGTGGACGTCGGTTACTTTGCTACCGAGAACGTCGTGATCGGTATCGACGGTTCGTTCGTGTCGAACAGCGGCTCGGACCTTCTGAATGACGGCCTCACGGCTGCCGCGACGGCCATCGAGGGCACGCCGACGGAGGTCACCGGCAAGTTCACGATGATCCAGGGTGGCGCGCACCTGAAGTACATGTTCCCGGTCGCGACCGAGAGCTCGATGTCGCCGTACGTCGTCGTCGGCCTCGGCGTCTACAACAACAAGTTCAAGACCGAGAGCTCGAACGCGAGCTACGTCGGCGACGTGTCGGACACCAAGTTCGGTGGCCGTGGCGGTCTCGGCGTGAGCTACAAGGCTGGCGAGAACATGGGCGTGGGCGTCGAGGGTGCATTCCACTACATCAACACGGAAGGCAGCTCGACCCAGTACGTTGCGCTCCAGGCTGCGCTGACCTTCAACATGAGCAACCCGAAGTAACGATTGCGATATCCGGCGACCCGGCGGGGATCCCCCGCCGGGTCGCTTCTTTTCCGGTCACAGACGGGCATTGACGGGGCGCGCTCCTGCCCCTAGCGTCCGGGCCGGTTCGGGAGCCGGCGTTTTCACACAAGGAGGTGTGCCCATGTTCCGCAGGAGCTCGTGGCTGCTCGCTACGCTCGCGGTGGTGCTGATCGCCCCGGTCGCCCACGGCGCAGGTTGGACCATCGGCGTGAATGGCGGGATCACCAAGCCCACCGGTGAATTCGGCAGGGACTTCGGCGTCGGTCCGCTCGCGGGCGTCGACATCAGCGTCGACCTCACCGACCGGTTCGCGGTCGGCGTCGATGGGAGCTGGACCCGCAGCAAGCACGCGGACGTCGGCACCACCCAGGACTTCGGCGGCGGCAACACGTACACGCTCAACAAGGACAATCTCATCCTCATGTCCGGCGGCGTGCACGGCAAGTACATGTTCCCGGTCCCGGGGAACGTCAAGCCCTACGCGCTGCTGGGTGTGGGCGTCTACAACGTCAAGGAGGACTTCGAGGAGACGTTCGTCACCGGCGGGGTCTCGACCGTGGTGACCGACGAGAGCATCGATCTCAAGGCCGAGAACCGCTTCGGCGGCAAGATCGGTGCGGGCGTGATGTTCCACGCGGCGCCGATGGTGGCGGTGGGGCTCCAGGCCGAGTACAACCTGGTGACGCTCGATCAGGCGACGGCGGGGGAGTCCTCGTTCAAGTTCATGGGCGTCCGCGGGGTGGTGAACTTCCACGTCGGCCTGCCGAAGTAGCCGCGGCGACCGGGCTCTCCGGCCGGACCTAGCGGTACGCGGAGAGCCCGGTGACCGCCTCGCCGAGCACGAGGGTGTGGATGTTGTGCGTGCCCTCGTAGGTCTTCACCGACTCGAGGTTGCACATGTGCCGCATCACCGGGTACTCGGCGGTGATGCCGTTGGCGCCCAGCACGTCGCGCGCCTGGCGCGCGATGTCGAGCGCGATCTCGCAGTTGTTGCGCTTGGCGAGCGAGATCTGCTCCGGCTTCACCGTCCCGCGCTCCTTGAGGCGCCCGAGCTGCACGCACAGGAGCTGGGCCTTGGTGATCTCGGTGAGCATGACGGCGAGGCGCTCCTGGACCAGCTGGAAGGTGCCGATCGGCTTGCCGAACTGGATCCGGCTCTTGCTGTACTCGGCGGCGGCGTGGAAACAAGCCATCGCCGCCCCCACCACGCCGAACGCGATCCCGAACCGCGCCTGTGAAAGGCAGCCGAGCGGTCCCTTGAGGCCCGACACGTTGGGCAGGAGGCTGTCCTCGCCCACGTGGACGTCGGCGAGGATCAGCTCGCTCGTGACCGAGGCGCGCAGCGAATGCTTGCGCTTCTGCTCGGGCGCGGAGAAGCCCTTGGTGCCCTTCTCGACCAGGAACCCGCGGATCTCCTCCTTGCCGCTCGCCTCGTTCTTGAGCTTGGCCCACACCACCGCGACGTGGGCGACCGTGCCGTTGGTGATCCACATCTTGGCGCCGTTCAGGACGTAGCCGCCGTCCACCTTCTGCGCCCGGGTGATCATGCCGGCGGGATTGGACCCGAAGTCCGGCTCGGTCAGGCCGAAGCAGCCGATCACCTCGCCGGTCGCCATGCGCGGGAGCCACTTCATCCGCTGCTCCTCGGAGCCGTAGGCGAAGATCGGCCACATGACCAGCGAGCCCTGCACCGAGGCGAACGAGCGCAGCCCCGAGTCGCCGCGCTCCAGCTCCTGCATGGCGAGACCGTAGGCGGTGGCGTTCACGCCCGCGCAGCCGTACTTCTCGGGCAGCGTCGCGCCCAGCAGCCCCATCTCCGCCACCTCGGGAATGACCTCGGCGGGGAAGTAGGCCTCCTCGTAGGCCTTCTCGACCAGCGGCAGGTAGCGGTCCTCGACCCAGTCCCGCACGTGGTCGCGGATCTGCCGCTCCTCCTCGCTCAGCAGCGAGTCGATGTCGTAGAAATCCACGCCGGAAAAGCGGGCCATGCGGGCTCCTGGAGGGTTCGAGGGGCGGCTCGGGCGCGGCAGTATAGTGGAGCCCTCCACGGCCGACAATTTCGGCCCCTGCGCCGGCGCTGAAGGTTGAGCGAACGCAGCGCTTGCCCTACCCTCCGCGCGTGCTCGTTTCCCCACAGGAGGAGATCCCGATGCGCCGTCCGCTCCGTCTCCCGATCGCGCCGATCCTGTTCGCCGTTGCCCTGGCCGCGCTGGCGCCTGCGTCGCCGGCGGCCGCCGCGTCGCATCCTCACACCCGTCAGGGCTGGCTGGTGGGCATCGGCCTGGGCGCGGGAGGGCTCCAGGTGGGTGACTCCGGGGTGAGCTCGAACCGCGAAACCGGAGGCGTCGGCAGCCTGCGCGCCGGCTACGCCTTCAACTCGAAGCTCTCCCTCGAGCTGGACGGCACCGCCTGGACCCGTGACGACCAGGGCACGCGGTTCACCTTCGCGGTCAGCGGTGTGGGACTCAACTTCTATCCCGGCGAGTCGGGGCTGGTGCTGCGCGCCGGCGTCGGTGGAGGCACGGGCAAGGTGGAGCAGCAACAGGGCAACGTCACAGTCTCGGCCACTGAGAACGGCTTGGGCCTGATGGGCGGCATCGGCTACGAGTTCCGCGTGACCCCGCGTTTCGCGCTCGGCCCCCAGGTCAATGTCGGGTGGGCGGATCTCGACAGCTTCAACGCCGACTGGTTCACCGGCGAGCTGGCGGTCTGCTGGTACTTCATCAAGCGATAGAGCCGCGCGATCTCATGATGGCGGCGTCCCCACCTCTCGCGAAGGAGCTCTCGTGTCCCGCTCTCGGCTGGTTCTCGCGCTGCTCGCCCTTCCGCTCGTGACCGCGGCACCCGATCGCGCCGAGTCGGCGCGCGGCCAGGCGACCCGCTCGGTCGTGTGGGCGAAGCACGGCATGGTGTGCGCGGCGCAGCCGCTCGCGGTCCAGGCCGGGCTCGACATGCTCAAGCAGGGCGGCACCGCGGTGGACGCGGCGATCGCGGTGAACGCCTGCCTCGGGCTCATGGAGCCCACCGCGAACGGCCTGGGCGGCGACCTGTTCGCGATTCTCTGGGACCCGAAGACCAAGCAGGTCGTGGGCCTCAACGCCTCGGGGCGCGCGCCGCTCGCGCTCAAGGCGGACATGGTGCCGCCCGACAGCGTCGGCACGATCCCGCTCTATTCGCCCTACACGTGGACGGTGCCGGGCGCGTGCGACGGCTGGTTCGAGCTGCATGCCAGGTACGGCAAGCTGCCGATGCGCACCGTGCTCGCGCCCGCGATCAAGTACGCGGAGCAGGGATTCCCGGTCTCGCCGGTGATCTCGGAGAACTGGGCGACGGGGGCGAAGCGCAACGCCTCCAAGCCCGGCTACGCCGACGTGTTCATGCCGGGCGGCCGCGCGCCGCGCGAGGGCGAGGTGTTCAAGAACCCGGCGCTGGCGAAGACCCTGCGCCTGATCGCCGAGAAGGGACGCGACGCCTACTACAAGGGCCCGATCGCCGAGGCGATCGTGCGCTTCTCGAAGGCGAACAGCGGGTTCTTCTCGGCCGAGGACTTCGCGCGCCACCGCTCGACCTGGGACGCGCCGATCGCCACCGACTACCGCGGCTACCGCGTGTGGGAGCTGCCGCCGCCCGGGCAGGGGCTCGCGGCACTCCAGCTGCTCAACGTGATCGAGACGCTCGACCTCAAGGCGATGGGACGCGAGTCGCCCGACTTCTGGCATGCGTTCGTCGAGGCCAAGAAGATCACGTTCGCCGACCGCGCCCGCTACTACGCGGACCCCGCGTTCGCGTCGGTGCCGGTCGAGGCGCTGCTCTCCAAGGACTACGCGAAGAAGCGCGCGAGCCTGATTGACATGCAGCACGCGGCCCAGACCGACCAGCCCGGCGAGGTGGCGGTGCTCAACCGCAAGGAGACCACCTACCTCTGCACCGCCGACGAGAGCGGGCTCATGGTCTCGCTCATCCAGAGCAACTACACCGGTTTCGGCTCCGGCTACGCGGTGCCCGAGCTGGGCTTCGGCCTCCAGAACCGCGGCGCCTGCTTCTCGCTCAAGGCCGGTCATCCGAACCGGCTCGAGCCGGGCAAGCGTCCATTTCACACCATCATCCCCGCGTTCGTGACCAAGGACGGGGCGCCGCTCATGGCGTTCGGATTGATGGGCGGCGACATGCAGCCGCAGGGGCACGCCCAGGTGCTGGTCAACATCATCGACTTCGGCATGAATCTGCAGGAAGCCGGCGACGCGATCCGCTTCCACCACGACGACTCGAGCGAGCCGATGGGGACGGTGATGAAGGAGGGCGGCATCCTGCACATCGAGGATGGCCTGCCCGCCGCACTGCTCGACGAGCTCAAGCGGCGCGGTCACGTCATGAAGCCCGAGCCGGTCGGCAACTACGGCGGCTACCAGGCGATCTGGCGCGACCCCGTGACCGGCATGTACGCGGGGGCCACCGAGAAGCGCAAGGACGGCTGTGCCGCCGGCTACTGAGGCGCGGCGGCGCCGGGCGCCGCGCGCGCTCCCCGCGCTGGTCCTGTGCTCGGCACTGCTGGTGGCCGCGCGAGCCGGCGCCGATCCGCAGCCCCCCGACATCAAGGACGCGGCCGGCATCCGCCTCGCGCTCGACAAGCTCAACGTGGTGGGCAGCGCCCTCTACGTTGCGGCCCATCCCGACGACGAGAACACCGCGCTGCTCGCGCTGCTCGGGAACGGCCGCAAGGTGCGCGCCGCATATCTCTCGGTCACCCGCGGCGACGGCGGGCAGAACCTGATCGGCTCCGACACCGGCGAGCTGCTGGGCGTGATCCGCACCCAGGAGCTGCTCGCGGCGCGCCGCATCGACGGGGCGGAGCAGTTCTTCACCCGCGCGCTCGACTTTGGTTTTTCCAAGGGCCCCGACGAGACGCTTCAGAAGTGGGACAAGGAGCGCATCCTCTCGGACGTGGTCTGGGTCCTGCGCCGCTTCCGGCCCGACGTGGTCATCGCCGGCTTCGCCACCGACGGGAGCGGCGGGCACGGGCATCACACCGCGTCCGCCATCCTCGCCGAGGAGGCGTTCGCCGCCGCGGCCGACCCCAAGCGCTTCCCGGACCAGCTCACGTGGGTGCGCCCGTGGCAGGCGAAGCGTCTGGTGCGGAACGTGGGCCGGGGACGCACCGCGCCGCCGGACACGACGCCCGGCCGCGTGTCGGTCGACCTGGGCGCGTACGACGCCGTGCTCGGACGCTCGTTCACCGAGCTCGCGGGCGAGAGCCGCAGCATGCACAAGTCCCAGGGCTTCGGCGCCCCCGAGCGGCGCGGCGCGTTCACGATCACATTCGAGCATCGCGCGGGGGAGAAGGCGACCCGGGACCTGTTCGACGGCGTCGACCTCTCCTGGTCGCGGGTCAAGGGCGGTGCGCCGCTCACCGCGCTGTTCGCGCGCGCGGCGCGCGAGTTCGACCCCGCGAAGCCGGCGGCGATCGTGCCCGTGCTGCTCCGGGCGCACGCGATCCTCGCGGGGCTCCCTGACGAGCCGATCGTGGAGAAGAAGCGCGCCGAGCTGCTCGAGGTCATCCGTTCGTGCGCGGGCCTCTGGCTCGAAGCGACCGCGCTGCGGCCCTACGCGTCGCCGGGCGCGCGCATCGACGTCGTGACCTCGGCGCTCAACCGCAGCGACCTCGCCATGCGCCTCGAGGGGGTGACGTTCTGGCGGGACGGCGACCCGCGGCGGGAAGGCGTGGACATGGTGGGCCGGAACGAGGCTCACGTGCCGCCGGTGGAGGTCTCCATCAACCCGGATGCCGGGTTCCTGGTGGGAGAGAGCCCGCTCGCCTTCAACGCGACCGCGACCGACACGTTCCCCCTCGCCACCCGTGCCGAGTGGCCGACCTCCGAGCCCTACTGGCTCCGCCGCCGGCCTCTGGCCGGATCCTTCGATGTCGAGACCGGCCCGCCGGGGGGCAGCCCGGAGAATCCCCCCGCGCTCACGGCGGACTTCCATCTCGTCGTGGCCGGGCAGAAGCTTCGCTACACCGTGCCGGTCGCCTACCGCTGGGTCGATCCGGTGGCCGGGGAGCGCTGGCGCGCGTTCGACATCGTGCCGCCGGTGACCATGCGCTTCGATCACGGCGTCTATCTGTTCGCCGACGCCACGCCCCGCGAGATCGCGGTCACCGCCACCAGCGCCGACACGCCCGTCGACGGCAAGCTGTCGCTGCGGCTCCCGCAGGGATGGTCGGCCGTGCCCGCCGCCGCGTCCGTGCGCCTCGCCGCGGGGGAGACCGACACGACCGTGCGCTTCCTGGTGACGCCGGGCGGCGGCGCCGCGGCGGCCACCGTGGGCGCCGAGATGGAGATCGGCGGCAAGCGCCACGACCGCCGGCTGGTACGCCTCGACTATCCGCACGTGCCGATCCAGACGCTGCTGCCGCCCGCCGAGGCGCATCTGGTGCGCAGCGACCTGCGCACCATCGGGCACATGGCCGGCTACATCATGGGATCGGGCGACCAGGGGGCCGAGGCGCTCGAGCAGATGGGCTACGAGGTGACGATGCTCACCGACGAGGACGTCGAGCGGCTCGACCTGCGGCGCTTCGATGTGATCGTCACCGGCGTGCGCGCCTACAACACGCGCCCCCGGCTGCGCGGCCTGCAGCGCCGCCTGCTCGACTACGTCACCCACGGCGGAAGGCTGGTGGTCCAGTACAACACCGCCGAGCCCGCGATCCAGAACCGCCTCGGGCCCGCTCCGTTCCAGATCTCGCGCGATCGCGTGACCGTGGAGGAGGCGCCCGTCGAGCTCAAAGTCCCGGATCACCCGCTGCTCGCCACGCCCAATCGGATCGGCCCCGCCGACTTCGACGGCTGGGTGCAGGAGCGGGGACTCTACTTCGCGAGCCCCTTCGACGCCCGCTACGAGACGCCCCTCACCTCGCACGATCCGGGCGAGCCCGCGCGCGACGGCGGGCTCCTCTACGCGCGCCAGGGCAAGGGCACGTTCATCTACGTGGCGTACGCCTTCTTCCGCCAGCTGCCCGCCGGTGTGCCCGGGGCCTGGCGGTTGTTCGCGAACCTGGTGAGCGCCCCGCCGCCGCCGCGGCCATGAAGCCGGTCGAGGAGCCGCCTCCTTTTCTCGGGAGCTGGAGCGCGCTCTATGCCGTGGTCGTCATCGAGCTGCTGCTGGTGATCGTGCTCTGCGGGTGGCTCAGCCGCTGGGGGCGATGAGGGCCCGGCGTCCGTGAGCCCGATCGACTGGGCGGTGCTCTTCACCGCCCTCGCGTGCTTCGTCGCCTACGGCGTGTGGCGCAGCCGCGGCGAGAGCCACCTGCACGACTTCCTGCTCGCCGGCCGGAAGATGCGCTGGGGCACCGTGGCGTTCTCGGTCATGGCCACCCAGGCGAGCGCGGTGACCTTCCTCTCCACGCCCGGCCAGGGCTACGTCGACGGCCTGCGCTTCGTCCAGTTCTACTTCGGCCTGCCGCTCGCGATGGTGATCCTGTGCATCACCGCGATCCCCATCTATCACCGCCTCGGCGTGTTCACGGCCTACGAGTACCTGGAGCGGCGCTTCGACGGCAAGACCCGCTCGCTCGCGGCCGGCTTGTTCCTCATCCAGCGCGGGCTGGCGGCCGGGATCACGCTTTACGCGCCGGCGCTGGTGCTCTCGGTGATCCTGGGCTGGGACATCGGATGGACCTGCGTGCTGCTCGGGGGGCTCGCGGTCGTCTACACCACCACCGGCGGCAGCAAGGCGGTGAGCCACACCCACGTGCTCCAGTTCGCGATCATCATGACCACGATGGTCGCGGCGTTCGTTCTAATTCTAATGTCACTGCCCGCCGGTATCTCGCCGGGGGACGCGGCGTACGTGGCGGCACAGGGCGGCAAGCTCAACGCGTTGCAGGCGCGTTTCGACCCCAACGACCGGTACAACCTGTGGTCGGGGTTGATCGGCGGGTTCTTCCTGCAGCTCTCGTACTTCGGCACCGATCAGTCCCAGGTGGGGCGCTACCTCACCGGTCAGTCGGTCACGCAGAGCCGGCTCGGCCTGCTGTTCAACGGGCTGGCCAAGGTGCCGATGCAGCTTTTCATATTGTCGCTCGGAGTGTTGGTATTCGTGTTCCATCTCTTCGTGGCGCCACCCGTGTTCTTCAATCCCGCGGTGCGCGAAACGCTGGCGAGCGGCCCGGCCGCCGCCGAGTATCAGGCGCTGGAGCTGCGCCACCGACTCGCGGCCGACGCCCGGGCGAACGAGGCCCGGGCCATGATCGCGGCGCGCCGGTCCGTGGATGCCCCCGGCCTGGCGAGCGCGGAGACGCGGTTCGTCGAGGCGCAGCAGGAGCTGGCGAAGACGCGCACCGAGACCGTCGCACTCATCCGCGCCCAGGACCCGGGCGCCCAGACCAGCGACACGAACTACGTGTTCCTCTCGTTCGTGCTCGCGCACCTGCCGGTGGGGCTGATCGGCCTGGTGTTCGCCGCCGTGTTCGCGGCCTCCATGAACTCGAGCTCCGCCGAGCTCAACGCCCTCACCTCGACCACGGTGGTGGACGTCTACAAGCGCATCGTTCCCGGCGGCGACGGCCGGCGCGACGTGTGGGTGTCACGCGTCGCCACCCTCGCCTGGGCGGCGTTCGCGGTCGGGTTTGCCGAGTTCGCGAGCCGCCTCGGCTCGCTGATCGAGGCGGTCAACATCGTCGGATCGCTCTTCTACGGCACCATCCTGGGGATCTTCCTGACCGCGTTCTATCTGCCACGCGTGGGAGGGACCGCCGTGTTCGTCGCCGCGATGGTGGCCGAGGTGGCGGTGATCGCCTGCTTCAAGCTCACCGCCATCTCGTTCCTCTGGTACAACCTGATCGGCTGCGCGCTGGTGATGGTGATCGCGCTACTCATCTCTGCATTGATGGTCCGGAAACGCGCCTAGGAGCACGATGGCTTCGAGGACCCCTGCCTGGTTCTTGAGTCCTGCGAGCTGGATGAGCTCGTCCGCATTCTCGAGCGTGAGATAGGGAGCCAGAAGCGCCACGACGGTTACATCCGTCCGTCCTTCGGCAATGGCGTCGATCACGCGGGGACACCGCCGTGATGCACGGGCTGCGAGGATGCTCTCGGGAGCCTCATCCATGTTCAGCTCGCGTTCGCAGTATTCCAGCATCGAATCGAAACCCGCCTCTCGGTAGGCCTCGCGGGCGTCGATTTCCGCGATGTGCTTCAGGGTTTCCGCGGTGGACTTGCGCAGCCGATCCGAATTGGTCTGCAGACTGCGAACCAACTCCTCGTCGGAGAGATGCGAACGATCCCATGGATTCATGGCCGAACTCCTCGACGGGGGCGAGTGTCGAGGGCAGACACAGAATGCCAGCAGACATGCAATGCCCGGGCCATTCCTTTCGGTCGCCGCAGACACGCCTGAGTTGTGGTAGGTCCACGAGCGCCGATGTAGGCTGACCTGCGAACGCAGGTCGTCGGCCCCCGCCTCCAAAGATCCATCAGCCCCCGGGAAACCGGAGAGGCAGTGAAGGTGGGCGAGTTGATCCGGCTGTTGCGTGAGAACGGGTGGGAACTGGTTCGAACGAAGGGGAGCCATCGTCAGTTCCGAAATGCCAGCCGACCCGGGACCGTCACCGTGGCTGGCAAGCCGAGTCTGGACATTCCGCCAGATACGCTGAGCTCGATCTTGAAACAGGCGGGTCTGAAAAAGAAGGGGGTGGGCGAGTGATTCGCTACATGGTGGTCATCGAACGGGGCGACGCGAGCTGGGGGGCGCAAGTTCCGGATCTGCCAGGATGCGTGTCCGTCGGCGAGACACGCGCTGAAGCGGTCGCCCTCATCCGGGATGCGATTTCCATGCATATCGAAGAGCTGAAGCAGGCTGGGCTTCCAGTCCCGAAACCGAGCTCCGATGGTGAGTTCGTCGAGGTCGAAGCCGCCTGATTCCATACATGCGAATGCGCCCGGCCTGAGCGACCGGGCGCTTCGCGAGTCAGCCGAGCCCGCCGTTACTTCGTGCCGGTCCACTCCGCCACGAGCTTCTCGGTCGCGGTCACGTCGGCCGCGGGGGTGGCCGCCTTGCCGGCCGCGATCGCCTGCTTCGCGACCACGATCGCGTCCTTCTTCTTGCCGTCCTTCGCCAGCCACTTGGCCTTGAGCGCCAGGTTCGAGTGGTTCTTCTGCATGGCGAGCGACTTCTCGAGCCACTTCGAGCCCTCGTCGAGCGCCACACCGTTGTCGAAGGCATAGCTGGCGGCACGGAACGGCGTGCGCCACGCGTCACGGTCGGCGTTGTCGACTTCCTTGCGCGCGGCGGCGAGCACGCTCGCATTCACGTCCGCCGCGATCGGCACCGCCAGACGCAGCTTCTCCCAGCGCAGCACCAGATTGCAGCTGTTCGCGGTCAAATCGTCGAAGCCGAGCGACAGCCACTCCTGGTCGGGCTGACCTTTCGCGGGGGTGGCGGTCACGCGCAGCACGTCGTTCTTGGCGTCGTAGTTGGTCGTGCCCTGAAGATCCTTCTGACCGCTGAAGATCACGGTCCACTCGCCCTCGGTGGGAATCGTGACCAGGCTGTACTTGCCGGCGGCGAGCTTCTGCCCGGACACCGTGATGTCGTCGGGGGTGATGAACGTGGTGGGCTCGTTCGCGCCGGTGCGCCACGGGCTTCCGTACGGGACCAGGGCGCCCCAGATCGCGCGGCCCTTCACACCCGGCCGGCTGTAGGTGAGCTCGAGCTTGGTGGTGCCGATCACCTGGGTCACCGATGCGTTGGGGCTCGGGCGCGGCAGGGTCAGCTCGGCCCGGACCGCCGGGCTCGTGAGCACCATGGCGGCCAGAACGGAGAGCAGCGGGCGTGCAGCAGCATGCAGCTTCATCGGACGTCTCCATGATCGAGGGTGGGGGAAGCGAGCCGCCCGGGACTCATCGCGCCGGGCGGCATGACGACCGCCAATCTATCACGTCGCGGAGCGCCTGGGCCGCTCCACGAGGTTCCAGAACTGCGCTTCGTTGATGATCGTGATCCGGTGGCCTCGCTCGCGCAGCCGCTTGATCTCCATGAGCTTGAGGCCC
>DATEMP010000391.1:0-11620 GCA_035275545.1 Candidatus Eiseniibacteriota bacterium
CGGCCGCACCCGCGCGGACCGCGGCCCCGGCGGCCGGCTTCCTCGCCCCGCAGCTCGCTCCCGCAGCCGGCGGAGCGCGCGAGGAGACGGTGCCGTTCAGCAAGGTGCGCAAGCTGATCGCCGAGAACATGGTGCGCGCCAAGCACACCGCCGCCCACACCCACTGCTTCGACGAGACGGACATGAGCGCGATCGTGGCGCTCAAGAAGGAGTGGGGCCCCAAGCTCGAGGCGCAGGGCGTCAAGCTCACCTACATGCCGTTCTTCATCAAGGCGAGCGTGATGGCGCTCAAGGAGTTTCCCTGGGTCAACGGGGAGGTCCGCGGCGACGCGATGGTGGTCAAGCGCTACTACAACATCGGCATGGCGGTGGGCCGCGACGACAAGGGCCTGATCGTGCCCAACCTCAAGGACTGCGATCGCAAGAACCTGGCGCAGATCGCCGCCGAGGTGAACGACCTCGCCAGCCGCGCGAGGAACGACCGGCTCAAGCCCGACGACATCACCGGCGGCACCTTCAGCATCACGAACGCGGGCGTGTACGGCGCGATCAACTCCTCGCCGGTCATCAACGTGCCCGAGGTGGCGATCCTGGGCGTGCACAAGATCGTGGAGCGGGCGGTCGTTCGCGACGGGCAGATCGTCGCGCGCCCGATGATGAACGCCTCGATCGGCTTCGACCACCGGGTGGTGGACGGCGAGCTGGCGGTCAAGTTCCTGCGCCGTGTCTGCGAGCTGCTCGAGCGTCCCGAGCTGCTCTGGTTCTACGCATGAGCACGCTGTCGGTCGCCCACCTGGGACCCACGCCCTACCGGGAGGGTCTGGCGCTCCAGGAGGCCATGGTCCGCGCGGTGGCGGAGGGTTCGACCGGGGACTGGCTGCTCTTTCCCGACCACCCGCCGGTGCTCACCGTGGGGCGGAGCGGGAGCGACGCGAGCTTGCGCGCTGACCCCGCGGTGCTCGAGCGGCTGGGGATCGAGGTGTTCGAGGTGGCCCGGGGGGGCGACTACACCTGGCACGGCCCGGGGCAGGCGGTGGGGTATCTGATATGCGACCTGACCGCCCGCGGCCGCGATCTGCACCAATTCCTGCGCGATATCGAACAGGGGCTGATTTCGGCGCTCGGATCCTGGGGTTTGGCGGGGGAGACGGTGCCGGGGAAGACCGGGGTCTGGGTGGCGGGCGAGAAGATCGCCTCCCTGGGTGTCGCGGTCCGGCGCTGGGTGAGCTACCATGGATTCGCCCTCAACGTGGCTCCGGACTTGAGCTTCTTCGATCTCATCCATCCGTGCGGGCTGCGCGGCATCCATATGACGTCTCTCGCATCCAGATTAGGCGCGGGCGCCCCGTCCCTGGCCCAGGCCCGGGAGGTGGTTGCCTCGCATCTGGCGCACCGTATGGGGTATGGCGGTTGGGTGAGGGCCACGGCCGGGGAGGCGCACTCGGCGGCGGGCAGAGCCAGGGACGGGTCGCGCGACGTGGCGGGAGCCGCCCGCTAGGATCGAATCCAGGAGGGTGTGAATGCTGACGTTGACCGAAGCCGCGAGCCGGAAGCTCGCTGAGATCATGAGCCAGCAGCAGGAGCCGGTGGCGGGGCTGAGGGTGTTCGTCCAGAAGGGCGGCTGTTCGGGCTTCTCCTACGGCATGTCGTTCGCGCCCGAGGTGGCGGCCGGGGACTGGGTGGGCGAGTTCGGAGGGGTCAAGGTGCTGGTCGATCCCGATAGCGCCCCGGTCCTGAACGGTGTGAAAATCGACTTCGTGGAATCCCTGCAGGGGAGCGGGTTCGCGATCGAGAACCCCAATGCCAAGCGCTCCTGCGGCTGTGGCAATTCGTTCGAGACCGAGGATTCGGCGGCGGAAGGGAGTCCGTCGGGGGAGATGTCGGTGTGAAGCTGCAACTCTTCACCGTCGAAGAGGCGAATCGTCTGCTGGTCGAGATCCGTCCGCGGTTCGAGCGCCTGGTCGAGGCCAAGCGCGAGTTCGACCGCATCCGCACGCGCATGGACGTGCTGGGGCTCGCCACCTCGGGCGCGGGTCAGGACAACCCCGACGTGGTCGAGCTTCGCCGCCACCAGGAGCGCTACAACGCGCTCGCGGAGATGATCTCGAACGGCGTGAGCGCGGTTCACCGGCGCGGCTGCCTCATCAAAGACCTCGACACCGGGCTGCTCGACTTCTACGCGCTCAACGGCGACCGGCTGGTGTTCCTGTGCTGGAAGCTGGGCGAGTCCGAGGTCGCGCACTGGCACCGCCTGGACGCGGGCTTCTCCGACCGTCAGCCGATCAGCCACAGCGAGCTGGACTAAGGCCGACCCTGAGCGCCGTCCGGCCCGGGAGTCCCCTTCGGTGAGCACGTCCACGCTGCACGCCTCCGGCGCCGCGATCCCGTTCGCGGACTACACCGCGCTGACCGCCGACGAGATCCGTGAGCGCACCTGGGCGGCCAAACGGTCGCTCGGCATGCGCGCGGTCATCCTCGGGCACCACTACCAGCGCGAGAGCATCATCGAGTTCGCCGACTTCCGGGGTGACTCGCTCAAGCTGTCGCAGCTCGCCGCCGCGCAGCGGGACGCGGAGTTCATCGTGTTCTGCGGCGTCCACTTCATGGCCGAGTCGGCCGACATCCTGCGCCAGCCGCACCAGACCGTGGTGCTGCCCGACCTGAAGGCGGGCTGCTCGATGGCCGACATGGCGGTGATCGAGGACGTCGAGGAGGCGTGGGACCGGCTCGGCTCGGCGCACGGCGACACGATGACGCCGGTGACCTACATGAACTCGAGCGCGGCGCTCAAGGCGTTCTGCGGCGCGCACGGCGGCCTGGTGTGCACCTCGTCCAACGCGGCCGCGGTGCTCGACTGGGCGTGGGCCCGCAAGGCGCGCGTGTTCTTCTTCCCCGACCAGCACCTGGGGCGCAACACCGCGCACGCGATGGGCGTGCCGCTCGAGGCGATGGCGGAGTGGGACTATCGCGCCCGCGATCTCGACCGCGTGAACGAGCGCTGCTACCGGCCCGAGACGCGCGTCATCCTGTGGCGCGGGTTCTGCTCCGTGCACACCAAGTTCACGGTCGAGCAGATCCACGAGGTGCGGGCGGCCGATCCGGCCGTGAAGGTGCTGGTCCACCCCGAGTGCCCGTTCGACGTGGTGCAGCACGCGGACCTCGCAGGCTCGACCGAGTTCATCATCGACCAGGTCCGGAGCGCTCAGCCCGGCGCCTCGTGGGCGATCGGCACCGAGATCAACCTGGTGCACCGTCTGGCGCTCGAGCATCCCGACCAGGCCATCCGCTCGCTGCAGAAGAACGTTTGCCCGTGCGCGACCATGAACCGCATCGACCCCGCGCACCTGCTGTGGGCGCTCGAGAACCTGGCCCAGGGCCACGTGGTCAATCCGATCCGCGTGACCGACGAGGTCAGGCACCACGCGAAAGTGGCGCTGGACCGCATGCTGGCGCTGAAGGGCACGACCGCGGGGAAGGACTGATGAGCGACGATCTGCTGATGCCGTCGGAGCCGCTCGGAGAGCCGGCGGACACCGCGAGCGATCCCAACGTCTATGGCGCACCGCGCGCGGCGATCCCGCAGCGGCTGCCGCTGACGCCGCGGTTCGGCGGCTGCGCCTCGGGCGCGGGCGTGGGGCTGGGCGCCGAGCGCGAGGGCACCACCGGCTACCGGCGGCTGCCGGAGTGGCTCAAGGTGAAGCTGCCCGGGGCGGGCGAGTACTCCGACACCAAGGCGCTGCTGCGCCGCATGAACCTGCACACCGTGTGCGAGGAAGCGCGCTGCCCCAACCTCGGCCACTGCTGGGAGCGCGGCACGGCGACCATCATGATCCTCGGCGACCTGTGCACGCGCCGCTGCGGCTTCTGCGCGGTCGCGCCCGGCAAGCCCAACGGCTTCGTCGACCACGACGAGCCGCGCCGGGTGGGCGAGGCGGTCGCGGGCATGGGGCTCAAGCACACCGTCATCACCTCGGTGGCGCGCGACGACCTGGTCGACGGCGGGAGCACGATCTTCGCCCAGGTGATCCGCGAGATCCGCCGCCGGTCGGACACCGTGATCGAGGTGCTGATCCCGGACTTCCGCGGCCACGAGGACGACCTGAAGCGCGTCATCGACGCCGCCCCCGAGGTCATCAACCACAACATCGAGACCGTGGAGCGGCTCCATCCGGTGGTGCGCCCGAGCGCCCGCTACGACCGCTCGCTCGAGCTGCTCCAGCGCGTCAAGGCGTGGGGCGGCGGGACGATCAAGTCGAAGTCGGGGATCATGCTGGGCCTGGGTGAGGAGGACCACGAGCTCGAGCAGACGCTGCGCGACCTGGTCGCGCACGGCTGCGACCTGCTCACGATCGGCCAGTACCTGAGGCCCACGCCCAACCACCTGCCGGTGGCCGCGTACGTGCATCCCGA
Organism: Candidatus Eiseniibacteriota bacterium; assembly: GCA_035275545.1. Lineage (GTDB taxonomy): Bacteria > Eisenbacteria > RBG-16-71-46 > RBG-16-71-46 > RBG-16-71-46 > WS-11. The sequence goes on from DATEMP010000391.1 coordinate 4,411, forward strand.
CCGGTTCCGCGACTGGGGCGCGCGGGCGGAAGCGCTGGGGATCGCCAGTGTCGCGAGCGGCCCGCTGGTGCGCTCGTCGTTCCACGCCGACGAGCTGGCGGGCACCGTGCGACGCGGCGAGAGTAGCAAGGCGGTGTGACCGCGGACCCGGGCATGCCGCGTCGGGACGCGCCGGCCCCGGGCACGATCATCACCGGCGGCATCGTCCTCGCCCTGGGCGCGGTCGCGTTCCTGGGCGTGTTCACATACCTGGCGGCCCGCTTCAATTACCCGGACGTGCTCGACGGCGAGGCGCGCGTCGTGCTGCCCTCCCTGCTGGCGACCGGCTCGGCGGGCCGGGCGGCGTGGGCGCTCTACAGCCTGCTGCCCCTCGTGTTCCTTCCCGCCGGGGTGGCGACGTTCGAAGCGCTGCGCGAGCGGGCCGCGGGTGTCGCCCGCCTCGGCATGCTGTTCGCGCTGGTTGCCGCCGTGAGCATGATGCTGGGGCTCATGCGCTGGCCGAGCATCCACTGGGAGCTGGCGAGCGCATGGGGCACCGCGACCGCCGATCAGCAGGCGGTCTACACCACGATCTTCGACGGGCTCAACCGTTACCTCGGCAACTACATCGGCGAGTTCCTGGGCGAGCTCGCCTTCAACATGTTCTTCCTGCTCGCCGGCATCGGCCTCACCCGGCATCCGCGCGCGCCGCGCTGGCTCGCGTGGTGGGGGATCGTCACCGGCGTGCTCGGCCTGGTCGGTATGTGGCGCAACGTGACGGAGGCGGTGGGACCGGTCGCCGACGCCAACAACTACCTGCTCCCGGCGTGGATGATCGGCCTCGGCATCTGGCTGATCCTCACCGGCTGCGCCATGCGGAGATCGGAAGCCTGACGCCACCCCGACTCCTCGAGGATCACCCCGTGCGGCCGCTCCTGGATCCAGCTGTCGCCCTGCTGCGGAGCCGGCTGCCCTAGTCGGTGCGGTCTGGGTGGCGGATCTTCAATCGGTCCGGTGGATGAGCTGGTTCTTCGCGTTGAGAATGATGCGCTCGCGCCCCCGTACCAGGAGCACCGTCACGTCCACCCTGACGTCCGGGCCCCACAGCGGCCCCCCGGTGATGGCCCTGACCATCGTCGATGGATCCGGCGACGGATCGCCGAACGGCGAGGCCACCCAGGTCTCGCCCTGGTAGTGCACGCTGGCGGAAGACATGATCAAACCCTGTGGCAGCGGTGAGCCGTCCATGGTGCGCACCGTCAGTGCGCCCCTGAGCGGCCGGCCTTCGGGCGGCGTGGGGGGCATGAAGTCGCGCCACAGGTAGGTCTCGAGGGTGAGCGTGACCACGCTCAGGTCCGTCGGAGGCATGCCGATCGGGATTCCCTGGGGGCCAGTGACTCGCGCCTGATCCTGCTCGGCACAGGCAACGAGCGTGAGGCTCAACAACGGAGCTAGGAGCGAACGGGTCTTCATGGCATCTCCTCCCCGGTCGCTCAGGCGGGACGGCAACGGGCGCGGTCCCGCCGAGGACCGCGCCCGAAATACTACACCCGCATGCCTGCCGTCAGTTCGCTTCGTTCAGCCACGCCTGGTAGGCGTTGAAATTGAAGGGCCTGCCGAGGAAGTTCTCCACCAGCCGGGCGGCCGGCGCCGATCCGCCGGGGGCGAGCACCGCCTCGCGGTAGCGCTTGGCCACCACCGGCGAGAGCAGGTCGTCCTTGTTGAACTGGCTGAACATGTCCTTCGCGATCACCAGCGACCACATGTAGGTGTAGTAGACCGCCGAGTAGCCGTCGAGGTGGCCGAACGCGCACTGGAAGTGCGTGCCCTCCACGAACGGGAACGGCTGGTACTTCTTGACCTTCTCCATCATGAGCTCGGTGGTGTTCACCTGCTTGGGATCGCGGTCGTAGATCGAGAGCGAGAGGTCCGCGTACACCATCTGGCGGCGCACGCCCAGGCCCTTCGCGAAGTCGTTCGCGCGGTTCATCTTCTTGACCAGCTCGGCCGGGATCGGCTCGTTGGTCTCGTGGTGCTTCGCGAACGTCGCCAGGGTCTCGGGGTCGCGCATCCACTCCTCGAGCATCTGCGACGGCGCCTCGACGAAGTCGTGCTCGGTGCGGATGCCGCCCACGCCCAGCCAGCGATGGTGGCCGGCGAACAGCGTGTGCAGCAGGTGCCCGAACTCGTGGAAGAAGGTGTTGACGTCGTTGTACTCGCACAGGCCCGCGTCGCCCGGCTCGCCGCCCGGCAGGTTGCAGATCAGCGCCGCCTCGGGAATCTGGCGGCCCTCGACGCCGGTGCGGATGTCGAACTGCGCGGCGTGGTTGTACTTGTTGTCACGCGGATGCATGTCGAGGTAGAACCGTCCCACCAGCTTGCCGCCCTCGAACATCTCCCAGCACTCGACCGACGGGTGCCACACCGGCGCGTCCTTCACCTGCTTGAACGAGACGCCGAACATCTTCGCCGAGGCGTCGAGCACGCCCTGCTTCACGCGCTCGTAGGGGAAGTACGGGCGCACCGACTGGGAATCGAAGTTGTAGTCGGACTTGCGCACCATCTCCGACCAGTAGCCGGTCTCCCAGAAGTTGACGGCGGTGGCACTCGGAATGTCCTTCTGCTTGCGGCGCAGCAGCACCTGGTAGTCGTGGTCGGCGCTGGCGCCCGAGGCGGCGACGATCTTGTCGATGAAGTCGCGCGCGTTCTTGGCGCTGCCCACCATCTTGTCCGCGGTGATGTAGTCCGCGTAGTTCGAGAAGCCCAGAAGGCCGGCCAGCTCGTGGCGCTCCGCGATCAGCCGGTCCAGCACCTCGATGTTCTTGGGATAGGCGCGGTTCTGGAACTCCATGTAGAGGCGCTTGCGCACGTCCTCGTTCTTCGCGTAGGTCATGACCGGCGTGTAGTCCGGGTAGTTGATGTTGATCGTGATCTTGCCGTCCGCGCCCGGCTTGTGGTTGGCGATGTAGTCCGCCGGCAGACCCTCCAGGTCGGCCGCGCCCGCCACCTGGATGGTGCGCACGTCGCTGCGGATGTTGGTGCCGAACTCCTGCCCGATCTTCACCAGCGTGTCGCGCAGCGCCTTGATGCGCGTCCGCGTCGCGTCGTCCTTGTCGACGCCGGCGAGCTTGAAGTCCCGCAGCGTGCGCTCGACGTAGTACTTGGTCTCGGGGTCCGCGCTGCTCACGTCGAGTGCCGCGATCGCGTCGTACACGCGGCGATCGAGCGAGATCTCGGTGTTGAGCGCCGAGATCTCCTGCAGCTTCTCCTCGGCCATCGCGCGCATCGTCGAGTCGGGATGCACCTCCTGCATGAGCTGCGCCTGGGCGGCCGCGGCGTCCATCTGGAGGTTCGCCTCGTCGTAGGGGACGAGCGTGTTCTGGATCGTGCGGGCACCCTTGACGGCGACCAGCTGGTCGATCGCCTTGCGGGTCTTCGCCATGCGCTCGTCTTCCATCTTCGCGAACGCGGCCGCCGACGGCTTGCCGGTCCAGAACGGCACGTTCACGCTCGCGGACTTGGCCGCGGCGGGCTTGGCCGCGGCCGGCTTGGCGGGCGTGGTCGCCGCGCTGAGCAGGGCGGCGGAGCCGCCCAGCATGGCGGCAGTCAGTGCGGCGATCAGATGCGCGGATCGAAGTTTCACGGATCCTCCTGGAAAGTGACATCCCCGGGCGAAAACGATGGCGGCGGCCGCCGCCACAGGGAAAGCTCACAGCTTCGGGACATACGGGGGGAGCGGTGACCCCGAACGTGGGCCAGCGAACGCCACACCTTAGCCCGGCGCCCGTCGCGGCCTCAACCCGGCGGCGACCGGCGCGGCGGACGGGCGGATGGACGCAGCGTTTCGGGGGATGGCGCGCGGTGGCGGCTACCCCTTGCGCGGCGGCTGGCTGGGCCGCATCTCCACCCGGCTGTAGAGCGCGCGTTTCGGCGAGCGCAACAGGTCGACGACCACCGCGGCCACGTCGGCGGGCGTCAGCGCCCATCCCTGCTTGGCGGTCGAACCCCGCCCGAAGTCGGTCGCGACGCTGCCGGGCATCAGGTACGAGACGCGGATGCCGTCGTAGCGCACCTCCTGCATGAGCGCCTCGCTGAACCCGTTCAATCCGAACTTGGTCGCGTTGTAGACGGCGCCGTTCGGGAAGGCGTTGCGCCCCGCGAGCGACGAGAGGTTGAAGATGTAGCCGCCGCCGCGCTTGCGCATGAGCGGAATCGCCTCGTGGCAGCAGTAGTAGACGCCGTTCAGGTTGGTCTCGATCACGGCGCGCCAGTCGTCGGGGGGAAGGTCGGCGACCGGCGCGAAGATCCCGATGCCGGCGTTGTTCACCAGCACGTCGAGCCCGCCCGCGGCGCGCTGGATCTCGCCGAACACCTCGCGCACCTGATCGTGCGAGCGCACGTCGCACGCGAGCCCGAGTGTGGCGCCGCCCACCTCGCGGGCGGCCGCGGCCGCCGACTCGCGGCTGCGCGCCGTGAGCACCACCTTCGCCCCCTCACCGGCCAGTGCCTCGACGATGCCGCGGCCGATGCCGCGGTTGCCGCCGGTCACCAGCGCGACCTGTCCGTCCAGGAAACCCATCGCCTCGTCCTCCCGTTTGGCCTGCGAACGTGTAAACCGCCGCCGGATAAGGTACTTGACGGCGCCAACCCGGTAAGTAATCGTTTTCATGCGCCGGAGCCGCCCGCCAAGGGCCTGGGCTCCGACTTACCGCGAGGGCGCCGTTTCCATGACCACCATCAAGGATGTCGCCCGTGAGGCCGGGGTTTCGGTCGCCACGGTCTCGCGCGTGTTCAACCACAGCGCGGTGGTCAGCGACGAAACCCGCGAGAACGTGCGCGCGGTCGCGGAGCGCCTCAACTACTGGCCCAACGCCGCCGCCCGCAGCCTGATCACCAACCGCACGCACTCGATCGGCGCCCTGCTGCCCGACCTGTTCGGCGAGTTCTACTCCGAGATCCTGCGGGGCATGGACATGACCGCTCGCCAGTCGGGTCTCCACCTGCTGGTGTCCAGCTCGCACGCGCACGCCGAGGAGATGATCGCCGCGCTCCGCACCATGCGCGGCCGCATCGACGGCCTGATCGCGATGGCGCCGGACATCGAGGCGGGCGATGCGTTCCGCGGGATCGGCGCCGACCTGCCGATGGTGCTGATCGACCCCGGCAAGGGCTTCGAGGGTTGCGACACGATCACCATCGCGAACCAGTCCGGCGCCGCGGCGATCGTCAAGCACCTCGCAGGCATCGGCCACCGGCTGGTGGCGACCGTCACCGGCCCGGCGCGCAATGCCGACGCGCGCCAGCGCCTCGAGGGCTACCGCGCGGCGATGCGCGCGGTGGGGGAGCAGCCCGCGGGCTACGAGATCGAGGGCGACTTCACCGAGCCGTCGGGCTACGCGGCCGCGATGCGTCTGCTCGCGCTCGAGACCCGGCCCACCGCGGTGTTCGCGGCCAACGACTACCTGGCGATCGGCATCCTGGGGGCGTTCAGCGACGCGGGGGTGCGGGTGCCGGAGGACATCGCGGTGGTGGGATTCGACGACATCGCGATGGCGCGGTATCTCAATCCGCCGCTCACCACCGTGCACGTCGACGCGTACCGGCTGGGCGAGCGGGCGGTGGGGATGCTGCTCGACCGGTCGCGGCGCGGGGGCGGGCGCCCGCGCCACGAGGTTCTGCCCACCACCCTCGTGGTGCGGAGCTCGTGCGGCTCCTCGTCGGCCCAGCAGTCGCGGGGCGGCACGGAACGTCAGCGCGGTCGTTGAGCGCCCATCATATGCGCCTTTCGCCGGGCTGGATCGCGCGCCGCGCTGTCCTGCCGATCGCAACACTCGCGGTCGTGCTGGCGCTAGGCTCGTGCGCTTCGACGCGCACCGCACCACCCCCGCGAGCGACCGCCACCGGTGCCGAGCAGGCGTTCCTCGACACGCTCGCCCACCGCACCTTCGAGTGGTTCTGGGATCTGAGCGACGCGCGCACCGGGCTCACGCCCGACCGCTGGCCGACCCGCTCGTTCGTGAGCGTGGGCGCGGTGGGGTTCGCGCTCACCGCCTACCCGATCGGCGCCGAGCGCGGATGGGTGACCCGCGACCAGGCCGCGGCGCGTACGCTCGCGACCCTGCGGTTCTTCTGGACCGCGCGGCAGGACACCGCGGCGGCGGGCGTCACCGGCTACCAGGGGTTCTTCTACCACTTCCTCGATCCCGCGACCGGCGTGCGGTTCGAGGACGTCGAGCTCTCGACCATCGACAGCGCGCTGCTGCTGGCGGGTGCGCTCTTCTGCCAGTCGTACTTCGATCGCGCGAACGCGCGCGAGGACAGCGTGCGCGCGCTCGCCGAGTCGCTCTACGTGCGTTCCGACTGGCGCTGGGCCGAGGTGCGGCCGCAGCTGGTGAGCATGGGCTGGAAGCCCGGTGAAGGCCACCTCGCATGGGACTGGGTGGGCTACAACGAGGCGATGATTCTTCAGATCCTGGCCCTGGGCTCGCCGTCCCATGCGGTGGAGCCCGAGGTCTGGACCAAGTGGACCAGCAGCTACCACTGGGGCACCTTCCACGGCCAGGAGCACATCGGATTCGCCCCGCTGTTCGGCCACCAGTACTCGCACGTGTGGATCGACTTCCGCGGCATCCGGGACGCCTACATGCGGGAGAAGGGGATCGACTACTTCGAGAACGCGCGGCGCGCGACGCTCGCCCAGCGCGCCTACGCGATCGAGAACCCGCTGGGCTACCGGGGCTACGGCGAGCGGCTGTGGGGCCTCACGGCCTGCGACGGTCCGGTGGAGGCGACCCACACGATCGACGGCAGGCAGCGCACGTTCCGCACCTACACCGCGCGCGGGGCCTCGTTCACCAACGTCGAGGACGACGGCACGATCGCGCCCACCGCCGCGGCGGGATCGATCGCGTTCGCGCCCGAGGTGGTGGTGCCGGCGCTCATGGCGATGCGCGCGGACTACGGCGAGCGCGTGTTCAGCCGCTACGGGTTCGTCGACGCGCTGAACCCCACGCTGCGGATGCGCACCCACGTCCAGCACGGCGTGATCGACAGCACGCTCGGCTGGTTCGACACCGATTACCTGGGCATCGACCAGGGTCCGATCGTGGCGATGATCGAGAACCATCGCAGCGGGCTGGTGTGGCGCACGATGCGACGCAACCCGCACATCGTGCGCGGCCTGCGCCGCGCGGGCTTCACCGGCGGCTGGCTCGACTCCGCTCCCCGATGA
>DATEMP010000392.1:0-3724 GCA_035275545.1 Candidatus Eiseniibacteriota bacterium
CGCTCTGGGAGCTGGTCCAGCGCGCCCAGCTCGAGGCCACCGGCGCCGAAGTGTCGCTCGCCGCGCTGTTCGATCCCGCGGCGCGCATCGCCCCCGGGCCGGTCCGGCTGCGCGACGCGATGCGACTCTACCCGTACGACAACGCGCTGGGCGTGGTGTCGCTCACCGGCGCCCAGCTCAAGGAGACGCTCGAGCACGCGGCGCGCTACCTGGCCCCCTACACGTTCGCGGACGGCGCCCCGCTGGTGGAGCCGGGTGTGCCGGGCTGGCACTTCGATGCCGCGGAGGGGGTGAGCTACGAGATCGATCTCACCCGCCCCGCCGGCGACCGGATCGTGCATCTCTCGATGGACGGCACGCCGCTCGACACCGCCCGCGTGCTCAAGGTGGCGGTGAACGGCTACCGCATGAGCGGTGGCGGCGGCTACGAGGCGATCCGCAAGGCCCCGCGGGTCGCGATGCAGCCGCGGCCGGTGCGCGATCTGCTGGTGAGCTACATCCGCCGCGTGCGCACGCTCGACGGCACCTTCACACGCAACTGGTCGCTGCTGCCCGACTACGCGGCGGGCGGCGAGCGCGCCTCGATCGACCTGCTGGTGCGCCAGGGCGTCCTGCCCCGGAGCGAGGCGATGCGCGTCTATCCCCTGGACGCGGTGCGGCGCGGAGACCTCGCCTACTGGATCTCGCGCGCGTTCGGGTGGCGCGAGCGGCGGCTCTCGGGGGCGTACGCGGACGTGCCCGACTCGCTCGAGCCGTGGCTGGACGGGCTGCTCAAGCGCAAGGCGCTCGGCATCTGGGGGCAGGGCGATCAGTTCGACCCGTTCGCCATGGTGTCGCTCTCGATGGCGCTCGACTGGTGCGAAGGGTCGGCGCGCGCCGCCGGATACGTCCTGGGCTCCAAGGCGGGCGATCCCTCCTTCCGCCGCGGGCTGCTCGCCGGCATCGACTTCGGCCAGGGCCGCGGCCGCCCGGGCCCGTTCGTCTATCGCGACTCGCTCACGCGCGGCCAGGCGCTGGCTTTGGTCGCCAACCTCCGTTACCCGTCGATCCGGGTGCTCGAGACCACCGACTTCCACGGGGCGGTGCTGCCCGGCCGCGAGCGGCGCACCAACCGGCCGATCGGCGGCTCGGTGGCGCTGGCCGCCTGGATCGACAGCCTGCGCGGCGAGAATCCCGAGGGCACGGTGCTCGTGGACGGCGGCGATCTCTTCCAGGGCACGATGATCTCGAACCTGGCGTTCGGGCGGCCGGTCATCGAGCAGATGAACGCGCTCGGCTACACCGCGGCCGCGGTCGGCAACCACGAGTTCGACTGGACCGCCGACACGCTGGTGCGCCGGGTGCACGAGGAGAAGTTCGCGTCCCTCGGCGCCAACATGTTCCAGGTGAAGGACGGCAAGCGCCCCTCCTGGGTGCGCGCCGACACGGTGGTGACGCGGCGCGGCGTCCGGGTCGGCATCCTCGGGCTCTGCTACGTCGAGACCCCGACCGTGACGCTGGCGAAGAACGTCGCCCACCTGCGGTTCGCCGACGATTCCGCCACCGCCGCGGCGCGGGTGCCGGTGCTGCGCGGTGCGGGCCGTGCCGACCTGGTGATCGGCGTGGGCCACATCCCGGCGAGCGTCGACTCCAACCGGCGCGTCACCGGCGATCTCGCCCGGCTGGCGCGCGGGGTGCCGGGCGTCGACGCGTGGTTCGGCGGCCACAGCCACAACCGGGTGATCGGCGCGGTCGATCGCCCGGTCGCCGGCGCGGGCAAGGGCGGCAAGGGCGCGGCGGCCAAGGCCGCGGCGACCGAGCGCATCCCGCTCATGATCGCCGGCTCGCACGGCGAGCTGATCGCGGTCTGCGACCTGCGCGTCGACCCGGTGGCGCACCGGGTGGTGGAACGGCGTTACCGGATCGAGACCACCTATGTCGACCAGATCGCGCCCGACAGCGCGATGCAGGCGCGCGTCGCGCGGTGGAACGCAGGCGTGGCCTCGATCGCGGCCGAGCCGGTGGGACGCAGCACGACGCGGCTCACGCGAACGCGCGGCGGCGAGAGCACGGTCGGCGACCTGGTGACCGACGCGATGCGGTCCGCCTCGGGCGTCGACATCGCGTTCCAGAACAGCGGCGGCCTGCGCGCCGATCTCGCCGAGGGCGTGATCACGCGGGGCGCGATCTACGAGATCATGCCGTTCGACAACACGATCGTCACCATGGAGCTGACCGGCGCCGAGGTGAAGCGCGCGCTCGAAGAAGGGCTGCGCACCGGGCGCGTCACCCAGGTGAGCGGCCTGCGCTACACCTTCGACCCGGACCGGCCCGCCAACCAGCGCCTGGTCGACGTGCAGGCCCTGGACGGCGCCCCGTTCGACACCGCGCGGGTCTGGAAGGTGGCGGTGAACAACTTCATGGCCGCGGGCGGCGACGAGTCCGCGACGCTCTCCAGGGGCCGCGCGATGAACGACACCCAGATGCTGGTGCGCGACGCGCTCGAGACGTGGGTTCGGACTCGATGCGCGGGCGGCGCGGCGCTCGAGTACCGTGCGGAGGGGCGCATCACGCGGCAGGGCGGTGCCGCCGATAGCAACTAGCCGCCGCTAGCGGGTGCCGTCGGCGCCCAGGGGCAGGTCGCGCCCGTTGCGCCCGAAGTACTTCCGCACCCCCTCGGCGAGCTGCTTCGCCATCTTGCGCTGGAACTCCTTGCTCATGAGCAGCCGCGCCTCGACCGGGTTGTTGATGAACGCGGTCTCGACCAGCACCGAAGGAAACTCCACCGACTTGAGCACCACGAAGCCCGCCTGCTTGATGCCGCGGGACTCGAGCCGGCGGTCGACGGCGATGTGGTCGAGCAGCGTCTCGGCCAGCAGCTGGCTGTGCTCGAGCGCCGCGGTGCGCTTGACGTCGTAGAGGATGTTCACCAGGTCGTTCTCGGCCTGGGGCGGGACACCTCCCACCATGTCGGCGGCGTTTTCCGTGTCGGCCAGGTCGGCGTCCGCCTGGTCGCTCGCACCGCGCAGGGAGAGGAAATAGACCTCGGTGCCCCGCGCCGAGTTGCTGCGCCGGCGGCTCGAGTTGGTGTGGATGCTGATGAACAGGTCGGCCTTCATCTTCTCGGCCAGGTGGTACCGGTCGCGCAGCGGGATGAAGTAGTCCCCGTCGCGGGTCAGCTCGCCGCGCACGCCCGGGATTCGGTTCAGCTCCTCCACCAGGGCTCGCGCCATCGCCAGGGTCACGTTCTTCTCGAACACCCGCAGCTTGCGCGGCCCCTTGGCCCCCGCGTCCTCGCCGCCGTGGCCGGCGTCCACCGCCACGACCAGCACGCGGTCGCGGCGCTTGACCTGGGCGATCCCCTCGGCGCGGCGCTCGACCAGCTGCTCGGCGCCGGGACGCGACACCTCGACCACCAGGCGGAAGGGCTGGTCGTCCTGGGCGGGCAGCGTCAGCACCTTGAACGGCGCCGAGTCGCGGAACCACAGCCGGAAGTTGGCGCCGTCCACCCGGGTCTCGATCTCGACCGAATCCACCACGCCGTCGCGCACCAGCAGGCTCGCCTGGACCCCGGCGGCGCGCGCCGTGGCCTCGGCAGGAATGGCGATGGTGAGCTGGCGCGACTGACCGGAGTCCGGGAACACGAACTCGGCCGGGCGGCTGAACTCGAAGACGATGCGCGTGTTCTCGGGTCCCGAGAACGAGCGCACCGCGGTGAGCGTGAGGGCCGAGGAAGCGCCGGCGT
>DATEMP010000393.1:0-3045 GCA_035275545.1 Candidatus Eiseniibacteriota bacterium
CGCCCTCGCGGGTGCCCTGCGGGTGCGGGCGCTGGTGCTGCTGAGCGACACGCCGGGCCTGAAGCTCGACGGCCGTCTGGTGCCGCGCCTGGGGGCGGCCGAGGTGGCGCGCGCGCTCGATCATCCGGATGTGCAGGGCGGAATGCGGCCCAAGCTGCGCGCCGCCGCCGCCACCCTCGAAGCGGGAGCGCAGCGCGTCGTGATCGGCGCGTGGGCGGGTCCCGGAACCATCACCTCGCTGCTGGCCGGCGAAGGCGGCACCACGCTGCTCGCCGACGCCCTGGAGGCATCCCGTGGCTGACACGTTCACCGCACCGCCCTCGAGCCCCGCGCCGGTCGTCTCGTCCGACGCCGCGTTCGCCACCCAGGAGATCGGCCTGCTGGCGCCGGTCTATCCCATGCCGCGCCTCGAGCTGGTCTCGGGCAAGGGTGCGCGCGTCAAGGACACCGAGGGCGGCGAGTACCTCGACTTCGTGAGCGGCATCGCGGTCAACGCGCTCGGACACGCGCCCCCGGGCCTCGCGAACGCGGTGGCGAAGCAGATGCGCTCGCTCGGCCACTGCTCGAACCTGTTCGCCAACACCCCGGCGATCGCGCTCGCGCGCGCGCTCACCCAGGCGACCGGCTATCCGCAGGTGTTCTTCTGCAACAGCGGCACCGAGGGCGTCGAGACCGCGCTCAAGTTCGCGCGCGCCCGCGCCGCCGCCAAGGGCCTCCCGGGCCGCGACATCGTCGCCTTCCGCGGCGGCTTCCACGGGCGCACCGGCTTCGCGGTCTCGGCCACCTGGACCCCCTCCTACCGCGAGCCGTTCGAGCCGCTCATCCCGGGCGTGCGGTTCGCCGACTACAACGTGCTCGCCGGCCTCGACGAGCTGATCGACGCCCAGGTGGCGGCGGTGATCGTGGAGCCGGTCCAGGGCGAGGGCGGCGCGGTGGCGGCGCAGCACAAGTTCCTCCAGGCGCTCCGCCAGCGCGCCAGTGCCGTGAACGCCACCCTGATCTTCGACGAGGTGCAGTGCGGCATGGGCCGCTGCGGCCAGCTGCTCGCCGCCCAGCACTACGGCATCACCGCCGACATCACGGTGCTCAGCAAGGCGCTGGGCGGCGGGTTCCCGCTCGGCGCGGTGCTCATCAACGCCGACGTCGCGGACGCGCTGAAACCCGGCATGCACGGCTGCACCTTCGGCGGCAACCCGGTGGCGGCGACCGCCGGGAGCTGGATGCTCGCCAAGGTCAACAAGCCGGGCTTCCTCGCCCGCGTGCGCAAGCGGGGCAAGGAGCTGGGGACCGGGCTCGAGGCGCTGGCGCGTAAGCACGACGCGCTCGGCGAGGTGCGCGGCCTGGGCCTGCTGCGCGCGATCGAGATCAAGCCCGGGGCGGGCTTCGATCCGCCGGCGCTGGTGAAGGCGGCGATGGCGCAGGGCCTGCTGGTGGCGCGCGGCGGCGAGAGCGCGGTGCGCCTGCTGCCGCCGCTCACCGTGTCGGCGGTCGAGATCCAGGAGGCGCTCCAGCGCCTGGACGCTGCGGTCGCGACCCTGGCCGCGAAGGGGGCGTCCGCGTGACCACGCGCCGCAAGGTGAAGAAGGCGGTGCTCGCCTACTCCGGGGGCCTCGACACCAGCATCATCGTGCCGTGGCTCAAGGAGCACTACGGCTGCGAGGTGGTGTGCTACTGCTCGGACGTCGGGCAGGGCGCCGAGCTCGAGGGCCTCGAGGCCAAGGCGCGCAAGAGCGGCGCGAGCCAGGTGATGGTCGAGGACTTGAAGACCACCTTCGTGCGCGACTTCTGCTTCCCGGCGCTGCGCGCGGGCGCGGTCTACGAGGGCACGTATCTGCTGGGCACCGCCCTCGCCCGGCCGCTGATCGCCGCGCGGCAGGTGTGGTGCGCGGGCCAGACCCAGGCGGACGCGCTCGCCCACGGCTGCACCGGCAAGGGCAACGACCAGGTGCGCTTCGAGCTCACCTACCTGGCGCTCGCGCCCGAGCTGGCGGTGATCGCGCCGTGGCGCGAATGGGACATCGTCTCGCGCGAGGACGCGATCCGCTACGCGCAGCGGCACGACATCCCGATCGCCCAGACCAGCGCGGATCTCTACTCGCGTGACGGCAACCTGTGGCACCTCTCCCACGAGGGCGGGCCACTCGAGGATCCCGCGGTGGCACCCCCCGAGAGCATGTACAAGCTCAGCGCCGCGCCCGAGAAGCGTCCGGCCAAGCCCGACACCGTGACGATCGGCTTCGAGCGTGGCACGCCGGTGAGCCTGAACGGCGCCGCACTCGATCCCGCCGGGCTGCTCTCGACGCTCAACCTCATGGCCGGGCGACACGGCGTGGGCCGCACCGACCTGGTCGAGAGCCGGCTGATCGGCATGAAGTCGCGCGGCGCCTACGAGACGCCGGGCGGCACGGTGCTGCACGCCGCACTCGAGGATCTCTGCCGCCTCACGCTGCCGCACGACCTGCTGCGCACGCGCGCCGAGCTGGCGCCGCGCATGGCGGATCTCATCTACAACGGGTTCTGGTTCTCGCCGCTGCGCGTGGCGCTCCAGGCGTTCGTGGACACCGCACTCGAGCCGGTGACCGGCGAGGTGTCGGTCGAGCTGTTCCAGGGCCGGGCTCAGGCGGTGGCGCGGCGCAGCGCCCACACGCTCTACCGCCCCGACCTCGCTTCGTTCGACATGACCGGCTACGACGCGCGGCAGGCGGAAGGGTTCATCCGCCTGTTCGGGCTGCCGCTCGCGACCGCCGCACGGCGCGACGCGGAGGTGGCCGAGGGTGCGGTGGCCGGGACCGAGGTGAAGAGTGGCGCCTGACGATCCCCAGCGCGCCGAGGTGTGGCGCGGGCGGCTCGCGTCCGGGCTCGACCCGCGCGCGCAGGCCCTGAACGACTCGCTCGCGGTCGACCAGCGGCTGTGGCCCGAGGAGCTGGCGCTCACGCGCGCCTACGGGCCTGCGCTGCACGAGGCGGGCGTGCTGTCCCAGGCCGAGCTGACGCAGCTCCTGGCCGCCACCGACGCGCTCGAAGTCGATCTGTCGTCGCGGAAGA
>DATEMP010000394.1:0-16093 GCA_035275545.1 Candidatus Eiseniibacteriota bacterium
CGCGTCCTTGCGCAGCCGCATGGGCGTGGTCCCGGAGTGGCGCGCCTCGCCCTCGAGCCGCGCGATCCACTGTCGGAAGCCGGCGATGCGCTCGACGATCCCGAGCGAGACGTGCTGCGCCTCGAGCACCGGTCCCTGCTCGATGTGGAGCTCGAGCTGGAGCGCCGGCCTGATCAGCGGATGCCGTGGCGGGCCCTGCCCCTGCTCCGGCAGCGGCGCCGCGCAACCCTTCCTGCGCGCCGCGTCGAGCGCCTGGCGCCACGTCACGCCGTCCGCGTCCTTGACGTCGTCGAGTTCGTGCGGATCGACCCGCCCGAGCAGGCTGCGGCCGCCCATCAGGCCGCCGTGGAAGCGGCTGCCCTCCTCCTCGCAGGTGACGAAGCCCACCACCGGGAGCCCGGCGCGCCCCCGATGGGCGGCCGCGATCAGGAGCCCGGCGATCGTGCCGTAGGCGCCGTCATAGCGGCCCCCGTGCACGACCGAATCGAGGTGCGAGCCCACCAGGATGGCGCGATGCTCGGGGCTCGGGGCCAATGCGGCGTCGTGGAAGAACAGGTTCCCAGCCCAGTCGGAGCGCGCCGCGAGCCCCAGGGACTCCGCCTCGCCGGCCAGCCAGCGGTGGGCGTCGCACCACGCGGGATCGTACGCGAGGCGCGTGACACCGGGGCCCTCGGCGCTGAACCGCGACAGGCTCTCGAGCCGCGTGACGATGTCGCGCGCCGAGAACGCGGTGTCGGTGGACATGCGCCGAAGCTAGCGGCTCGCGCCGCCCGGGTCCACCGTGGCGCTGCGCTCGGAAGGCACGCCCGGCGCGGCCGTTCGCGCCAGCAGGCGCCCGAGCGGGCGGTTCGCGAACCGCCCGGGATCGTCGGCCGAGGCGCGCTCGAACACCCGCACGCCGCGCACCCAGGTGGCGCGCACCACGCCCGCGAGCTTGCGGCCGTGGTACGGGGTGAGCGGGTGGCGCTGATGGAGCCGTGCGGCGTCCACGGTCCATTCGGCGTCGGGGTCCCACCAGACGAGGTCGGCGTCGGCGCCGGGAGCGATCGCGCCCTTGATACCCGCGAGCCCCGCCAGCCGCGCGGGCTGCTCCGCCATCCAGCGCGCCAGGTCGGCCGGGCTGATGCCGCGCACGCGGGCGCCGCTCCAGACCGCGGCCAGCGCCACTTCCAGCGAGGCGATCCCGCCCCATGCCGCCATGAAGTCGCCGCTCTCCTGCCGCTTGAGGTCGGGCGGACACGGCGAGTGGTCGCTCGCGATCATGTGGACGGCGCCGTCGCGCAGCGCCTGCCACAGCGCCTGGCGCTGCGCGCGCTCGCGGATGGGCGGTGCGCACTTGAACGGCGTCGCCCCGTCCTCGATCTCCTCGGCGGCGAAGGTGAGGTAGTGCGGGCAGGTCTCGACCGTGACCGGCACCTTGCGGGTGCGCGCGGCGTGGAGCTCGGGCAGCGCCTCGGTGGTGGCGAGGTGGACGATGTGGACCGCGCATCCGGTCTCGGCGGCGAGCCGGAGCACCAGCCGGATCGCCTGGGTCTCCGCGGCCGGAGGCCGCGAGGCGAGCCAGGTGGCGTACCTGCGCGGATCCTGGCCGTCGACGGCGCGCAGCGCCCCCGGCAGCTCGGCGTGGACCAGCAGGGGACGCGCGAGCCGCGCCAGGATCGGCATCGCCTCGCGCAGGTCCTGCTCGGTCACGTGCGCGAACTCGTCCACGCCCGACGGGACCATGAAGCACTTGAACCCCATCACCCCCGCCGCGGCGAGCCCATCGAGATCGCCGCTGTTGCCGGGCACGACGCCGCCCCAGAAGCCGACGTCGACGTGGCAGGCATGGCCGGCCGCGCCGCGCTTGGCGCCCAGCGCGGCGAGCGTGGTGGTCGCGGGCACGCTGTTGAGCGGCATGTCGACCAGGGTGGTGATCCCGCCCGCCGCCGCGGCGCGGGTGGCGTGGTCGAAGCCCTCCCACTCGGTGCGCCCGGGCTCGTTGACGTGGACATGCGTGTCGACCAGGCCGGGCATGAGGCAGGCGTCGCCGCAGTCCACCGTCTCCCGCGCCGGGGGCGGCTCGTCGTGCGGCGCGATCGCCTCGATCCGTCCGGCACGCACCACCACCGCCGCCGCGCGCACGCCGTCCGCAAAAGCGACGCGCCGCGAGCGCACCACGAGATCCGCGGACCCGGTTTGCAACATCAGCCTCCTCCCGAATGCTTGTGCCGTGCGGAGTCTATTGGCAGAATGCGCGCGCGGCCAAATCCCGGAGGAGAACCCATGGCGAAACCCCTCGTCGGCGTGATCATGGGCTCCCGATCCGACTGGGACACCCTCTCCAAGGCCGCCGAGACCCTCGAGCGGCTCCAGGTGCCCTTCGAGGTCGAGGTGGTCTCGGCCCACCGCACCCCGGACAAGCTCTACGAGTACGCGTCGGGCGCCGAGGCGCGCGGGATCGAGGTCATCATCGCCGGCGCGGGCGGCGCGGCCCACCTGCCGGGCATGACCGCCGCCAAGACCACGCTCCCGGTGCTGGGGGTGCCGGTCGAGTCGAAGGCCTTGAAAGGCATGGACTCGCTGCTCTCGATCGTCCAGATGCCGGCGGGGATCCCGGTCGGCACCCTGGCGATCGGCCCGGCCGGGGCGATCAACGCCGCACTCCTGGCCGCGGCGATCGTCGCGAACAAGCACCCCGAGGTGCGCGAGGCCTTGAAGCGCCAGCGCCAGGAGCAGACCGCGGCGGTGCTCTCGCACCCCGATCCGCGGCAGACGCCCCAGGAAACCCCATGAGGATCGGCGTCCTGGGCGGCGGCCAGCTCGGGCGCATGCTCGGCCTCGCGGGCACCTCGCTCGGCCACGCGTTTACGTTCCTCGAGCCCGCCGAGGAGTGCCCGGCGGCGGTGACCGGCGCCTGGATCCGCGCCCCGTTCGAGGACGCGCAGGCGCTCTCGGACCTCGCGGACCGGTCGGACCTGATCACGTACGAGTTCGAGAACGTGCCGGTCGCGGCGGTGCGAACGCTCACCGCCCGGGTGCCGGTCCATCCCTCGGCGGTGTCGCTCGAGGTCGGCCAGGACCGGCTGCGCGAGAAGCAGCTCTTCACCAAGCTCGGAATCCCAACGCCGCGCTTCGTCGCCGCGCAGGGATTCGCCGAGCTCGACGCCGCGGTCACCGGACTCGGCCTGCCGGCGATGGTCAAGACCCGCCACCAGGGCTACGACGGGCGCGGCCAGCGCGTGCTGCGCGACGCGCGCGACGTGGCCCCCGCGCTCATGGCGCTGGGCACCAAGCCGCTGCTCCTCGAGGAGCTGGTCGAGTTCCAGCGCGAGATCTCGGTGATCGGCGTGCGCGGACGGGGCGGCGAGCTGGCGTTCTACCCGGCGATCGAGAACCACCACCGCGATGGCATCCTGCGCCTGTCGATCGCCCCCGCGCCGGAGATGTCCGATGCGGCCAAGGCGAAGGCCGAGGACTACACGCGCCGCGTGCTCGAAGCACTCGGCCACGTGGGGGTGCTGGCGCTCGAGCTGTTCCAGGTGGGCGACGAGCTGCTCGCCAACGAGCTGGCGCCGCGCGTCCACAACTCCGGGCACTGGACGATCGAGGGCGCGATCGCGAGCCAGTTCGAGAACCACCTACGCGCCGTGGTCGGCCAGCCCCCGGGCGGCACCGCCGCCCACGGGCACAGCGCGATGGTCAACCTGATCGGCGAGCTGCCGGACCTGGCGCCGGTCGAGACACTCGCCGGCGCCCACGTCCACCTCTACGGCAAGCGGGCCCGCCCGGGGCGCAAGCTGGGCCACGTCACGCTGCTCGCCGACCACCCCGCGACGCTCGCGGCCCGGCTCGCCGAGTTGTGGCCACTCCTCGGACGTTCCGCCGGGCCGCTGCCTGCGTCGCCGCTACGGGCTTCGGAAGCGCCCGGCGTCAGTCGTGGCGCCTCAGGATGAGCTTGCGCGCCAGCGCCTTCCCTCCCACCGACGCCTGATAGAAGTACACGCCCTCGGGCACCGCGCGACCGTCCGCGTCGCGACCGTCCCATGCGAACTCCTGCGGTCCGGCCGCAAGCGCTCCGCGATGGATCACCTTCACCGCGCGCCCGCGCAGGTCGTAGATCCCGACCACCGCGTTGCCGGCTTCGGCGACGTCGAGCGTGAAGCGGGTCTCGGAGGAGAACGGGTTCGGGCGGTTGCGCCCGAGCACGCTCGCCACGCCGCCGGGAATGATCTGCGAAGGCGTGCCGAGATCCACCTCGAGCGTCACGCCGTCCGGACCGCTGAAGGCACCCTCCACCGCGGTCACCGTGCCGCCCGGTGCCGCCCCGGGCTTGAGCCTCAGGCGCAGCGTGAAGACCGAGTGGTCGAGCACCGCGAGCTCGTTGCCGCCCCGGATGTCGAGCATGCCCAGCACGATCCGGCCGTCGCGGGTCTCGTGGAGCGTGAGCCAGTTGCCGGCCGGTGGGTCGACGCTCCAGCCCGCCACCTCGTAGCGGTCGAGCGGCGCCTGGAGCGTGAGCACGGCGCCGCCGATCGCGTTCAAGGCGGTGATGTGGACCGGCAGATCGACCATCTGGCCGCGCACCACCGGATCATCGAAGCGCAGCGTGATGCGCGGCTCGGGCCGCGTGCCGCCGCCCGGCGGAGATCCGTTCTGGAGGATGTTCCGCGCGCAGCAGATGACGTCCGGAATGCCGAACGCTGCGTCACCGTCGCAGTCGAAGCGCGTGCCGACATCGGGCGGGCACGGGCCCTCGGCGTTGATGCAGTGCACCATGAGCACCAGGTCCCGGATGTCCTGCGAGTTGTCGGCGTTGAAGTCGCATGCGTTCTCGCCGCAGATCAGAGCCCACCCGGGCGGAATGCGGAGGTCCGCGCACGGGGGCGGCGGGCATACCGGCACCGCGTTGCCCTGGATGTCCGAGCCCAATAGGTTCTCGGTGGTGAGCATGGTGACCGAGGGAATCGGAGGAGCGTCACTGCGCACCGTCGCCATCACGGTGACCTTGAGCACCGGCCAGCCTCCCCCGATCACGGTCGCGATCCAGGGCGGAATCGGCGCCCCGCTCGGGGCCACGAGCACAAACCGTGCGCCCTGGGCGGTGGGCGTCCACTGGAGCAGCATGCCCGCGGCGTGGCCGATCGCCTCGATCTTCGAGATGAACGGGGTCGCGGGGTTGAGCTTGAACTCGCCCTGCAGTCCCGCGAGCGCCACGCTCGGCCGGACCATGAACGTGAGCTGCGCGGGCTGCGTCTTCGAGAGCGTCGCGTGGCAGGTGCTCTCAAAGGGCCGATCGAACTCCGGCGTCAGGCACGGCACCGAATCCGGGCAGCTGGGCGGGACGAACAGCGGCCACTCGCTCGCGTAGAGCGTTCCCGGGGGATAGGTGTCGGAGCAGGTCACCTGGGCGAGCTGGATCGGCAGCGGGTCGGTGCCCGGGTACAACGCATCGATCGTGGTGGTGGCTTCGAAGGGCACCGGCACCATGGAGCACGGCATGCCCAGGCACCCGCCGTCGTCGACGATGATCCGCACGATCGGCGGCTTGGGTGGATTGAGGGTGTTGGAGACCACCGGGATGATCTCGATCTTACGGAATCGGAAGCAATCGCTCGGGAGCATGCCCGACACCCGCACCTGCACGGGGACGTACGGGCAGACCTCGCCGCACACTCCGCTGCCGATCCGGATGTTGGTGACGTAGGGCAGCGGGCCCGGGATCGGCGACGGCGCGGTATCGCAGCTCGCCACCACCCAGGTCTCGTGCGCGCGGTAGTAGGTGTACCGGTCGAACCCGGTGCCCAAGGCGTTCCGCCGCAGCACGTGCAGCGTGATGTCGGTGCGATGGGAGCCGACCGGGAGAACACCCAGCTCGAACGTGTGGCGCCATGGCTTGATCACCAGCGCGCAGGCGGTATCGGGGAGCACGTCGGGCTTGAGGGTGATCTCGACGTGGCCGGGGTCGTGCACGACGCCATCGATGACCTCGCCACAGCCGTCGGGGAACGATCCGGCCATCACCAGCGTGGTCGGTCGCGTGGCGCATGGGACCTGCGGCTCGGTGGTGATCGAGCTCACGTACGGCAGGCCGCGGCAGCTGGAAGTCACATTGAACGAGAACGTCTCGCTCCGCGTGGTGATGGTGGTGCTGCCGTCGTCGTACTCGGTGGTGATCTGGTATTCCACGATGCCCTGGTGGGTCCCGGCCGGGAAGCGGCCGAGCACCACCGGAACCGGGTAGAACACGCTGGGTGCCGCGAAGCACCGGCGGTCCCCGTAGTCATGGAGGCGGATGCGCACCAGCAACGGATTCACCGCCTCGGCGCTCATGAACGAGTCGCACGGCGTGGCCTCGTACCCGCGCACGATCATGAACACGGTGTCGGAGACGCAGGGAGCGGGCGGGTAGATCCGCCACGGTGCGAGGGCGGTCGAGTCGGGAACGGGCTGGGCGGCCGCCGGTCGAACGGCCACAGCGCCGAGCGAGAGGAGCGCGCACGCGAGAAGCGCGGGGAACGTGCGGATGGCTTTCATGGGCATCGACTCCGTGCCCGGTCGACTGGACCGCGGCGGCCACAGCGTGCCCGACGGCCCGAAGCGGGCCCTAGGACACAGCCGCCACGATGATACGCCCCCCGATCGAAGCCAACGCGGTCAGATTGGTCCTACACCAGCCGACCGTCAACAGTTCTCTCTGATACACTGGCCGGCCGATCATGACCAGCACCCCCGGAACCCGTTCCCAGCACGCCGATTCGGCCACGTCGCCTCCTGCCTCCGAGGAGAGGTTCGAGCTCGCCCCGGGCTTCCGTGCGGCCGCGACCGCGTGCGGCCTCCGGGCGGGTGGCGGGCTGGACCTGGCGCTGGTGTGGACCGAGCGACCGGTGGCAGCCGCGGGCGTGTTCACGACCAACCGCGTCAAGGCTGCCCCGGTGCTGCTCGACCAGGAGGTGCTCGGGCGGAACGCCGGCGGCATCCGCGCCGTGATCGCCAACGCCGGGTGCGCCAACGCGTGTACCGGGCCGCGGGGCATGGCCGACGCGCGCCGCACCGCGGAGCTCGTGTCCCAGACGATCGGCTGCAGCGCCGACCAGGTGCTGGTGCTCTCGACCGGCGTCATCGGCCGCCCGCTCGACATGGACAAGGTGACGCGCGGGATCGCGGCGCTGAAGGCCCCGGGCGCCGAGCAGGGCGGCGAGGCGGCGGCGCGCGCGATCCTCACCACCGACACCCGGGTCAAGACCGAGCGCGCCGACCTGGCGATCGGGAACGCCCGGTATGCGATCCGCGGGTTCGCCAAGGGCGCCGGGATGATCCACCCCGGGATGGCGACCATGCTCAGCGTGATCACCACCGACGCCGCGCTCCCTCCCGCCACGCTGCAGGAGGCGCTCAGGAGTGCGGTGGCGCGCAGCTTCAACCGGGTGAGCGTGGACGGCGACATGAGCACCAACGATACGGTGCTGCTGCTCGCCTCGGGCGAGGCGACCGCGCCGCTCGAGGGCGAGAGCGTGGTCGCGTTCACCGCGGCGCTCACCGGCGTGTGCGCGTCGCTGGCGCGCCAGATCGCCCGCGACGGCGAGGGCGCGACCCGGCTGGTGGAGATCACCGTGACCGGCGCCCGCGACGAGGCCGAGGCGCACACGGTCGCCGACAGCATCGCCCGCTCGCCGCTGGTCAAGACCGCGATCCACGGCGGCGATCCCAACTGGGGCCGGGTGCTGGCCGCGGCGGGCTACAGCGGTGCGGCGATCGATCCGGAGAAGCTCACCCTCGCCTTCGGCGCCCCGGACGAGCGCGTGACGGTGGTGCGCGGCGGGCTCCCGGTGCCCTACGACGAGCGCACCGCGTCGGCGCGGCTCAAGGTCGATCCGGTGTGCGTGCGTCTCGACCTGGGCCTCGGCCCGGCCGAGACCACGGTGTGGACCTGTGACTTCAGCGCGGAGTACGTGGCGATCAATGCACACTACACCACGTGAGCTGGGCGGTGGCATGCGGATGGGCGGCGAGGGCACGCGCGGTGCTGCGCGTCGCGGCGGCAGCGAGCCGGTGACCCCCGGCAAGAAGAACGCGCCCACGTCCGAGCGGCTCAAGGTGCTGTGGCCCGACATCTGGGCGCTCATCAAGCCGCGCCGCTGGCTGTTCCTCGCCGGCTTCGTGCTGATGGTGGTCAACCGGGTCGCGGGCATGGTGCTGCCCGCCTCGACCAAGTACGTGATCGACGACGTCATCGGTCACAAGCAGGTCCAGCTGCTGGGCCCGATCGTCCTGGCGGTGGTGGGCGCCACGCTGATCCAGGGGATCACCTCCTACGGACTTACCCAGCTGCTCTCCAAGGCCGCGCAGCGCCTGATCGCCGAGCTGCGCCGCAAGGTCCAGGCGCACGTGGGCCGGCTGCCGGTCGCCTACTACGACGCCAACAAGACCGGCACGCTGGTGTCGCGCATCATGAGCGACGTCGAGGGGATCCGGAACCTGGTCGGCACCGGGCTGGTCGAGTTCGCAGGTGGAATTCTCACCGCGACCATCGCGCTGGTGGTGCTGCTGCGCATCAGCCACGTCATGACGCTGGTCACCTTCGGCGTGCTCGCGCTGTTCGTGATCCTGCTCAACAAGGCGTTCGCGACCATGCGCCCGATCTTCCGCGAGCGCGGCAAGATCAACGCCGAGGTGACCGGCCGGCTCACCGAGTCCTTGGGCGCGGTGCGGGTCATCAAGGGCTACCACGCCGAGGAGCGCGAAGCGGGCGTGTTCGCGACCGGTGTCCAGCGGCTGCTAGACAACGTGCTCAAGACCCTCACCGCCACCTCGATCATGGGCCTCTCGTCCGCGGTGCTGCTCGGCATCGTCGGCGCGGTGGTCATGTTCGTGGGCGCCCGCCAGATCCTGGCCGGGAGCATGACGCTGGGCGGGTTCTTCACCTACACCGCGTTCCTCGGGTTCATGGTGGCGCCGATCTTCCAGATCGTCGCGATCGGCACCCAGATCACCGAGGCGCTCGCGGGCCTCGAGCGCACCCGCGAGGTGCTGCGCGAGCGCCCCGAGGACCAGGACCCGAACCGCACCGTGGCGCTCGATCGCCTCGAGGGCGACGTGGTGTTCGACCACGTGAGCTTCGCCTACGAGAAGGACCGGCCGGTGCTCAAGGACCTGAGCTTCCGCGCCGCACCCGGGACCGTGACCGCGCTGGTCGGGCCCTCGGGGGGCGGGAAGTCCACGATCATCGGGCTGGTGGCGGCGTTCTACACGCCGGTCCAGGGGCGGATCACCGTGGACGGCGCCGACCTCGCGACCGTGCGGCTCGACTCCTACCGCACCCGGATCGGCGTGGTGCTGCAGGAGACCTTCCTGTTCGACGGAACGATCCGCGAGAACGTGGCGTTCTCGCGTCCCGACGCGAGCGAGGCGGAGATCGTCGAGGCCTGCCACATCGCCCATGTCGACGAGTTCGCCAACAAGTTCCCCAACGGGCTCGACACGATCGTGGGCGAGCGCGGCGTGCGGCTCTCGGGCGGCCAGCGCCAGCGGGTATCGATCGCGCGCGCGATCCTGGCCGACCCGCGCATCTTGATCCTCGACGAGGCCACCTCGAGCCTGGATTCCGAGTCCGAAGCGTTCATCCAGGCGGGCCTCGCCCACCTCATGAAGGCGCGCACCACGTTCGTGATCGCCCACCGGCTCTCGACCATCCGGCGCGCCGACCAGATCCTGGTGATCGAGGAGGGCCGGATCCTCGAGCGCGGCACGCACGAGCAGCTGTTCGCGATGGGCGGCCGGTACTTCGACCTCTACACCAAGCAGCACGGGCTCGAGTCGAACCTGTTCCTCGCCCCCGGCGAGGGCGACACGGTGCCGGAGCGCGAGAGCGGGCCCGGCGGCCGGCCCACCGAAGAGCCGAGCCCGCTCCGATTCCTGCGCGGCGGGAGCGGTTAGGGGGCGTCCTTACTTCGGTGTTGATTCCGCTCACCGGCCGGGCAGACAATCCTTGAGTCGCATCCGTTGGGCCGCCACACCGGTGCCGCTCATGATCGACTTCCGACGTCCTCGGATCGAGCCTCGCCGAAGGCCCCGGCCGGCGCTCGCCGGCACGGTGATCGCTCATCCCCTGGTCCTGCTCCTCCTGGCGTGGCCGACAGCGGCGTCGTTCGGACAGCCCCCCGACCTCGACTTCCCCACGACCGACGGGACCGTTCGCGCATTCGCGATCCACGAGAACACGCTCTACGTCGGGGGCTCCTTCCATAACATCGGGCGCCCCACCGGCGGAGCTGTTCCGATCGACCCCGTGAGCGGCGTGGTGCTTCCCTCATTCCCCCGCGTGAATGGCACGGTCCGGGCCGTGGCTCCTGATGGCGCGGGCGGCTGGTTCATCGGCGGCGACTTCACGGCGGTTTCCGGCGTCACCAGGAACCGTCTCGCGCACGTCCTGTCCGACTTGACGCTCGGCGCGTGGAATCCGGGCGCGAACGACGAGGTCCGGGCGCTCGCCCGCGACGGTTCCACGCTCTATGTGGGCGGCCGATTCACCTCGATCGGGGGCCAGGCACGGAACCGCATCGCCGCGCTGAGCACGAGCACCGGACTCGCCACCGGCTGGAATCCCAATGCGGACTCATACGTCCTGGGCCTGACGGTGGATGGTTCAACCGTGTATGCCGGGGGCGATTTCGCGACGATCGGCGGACAGACGCGCCACCACGTCGCGGCGCTCAATGCGGCGAGCGGGCTCGCGACCGCCTGGGACCCGAACGTCGACTTCTGGGTCTGGCGCATCCTGGTTTCCGGTTCGACGGTCTACATCGGGGGCAACTTTCAGACGGTGGGCGCCGCGGCGCGCAGCAACATCGCTGCCATCGACGCCGCGACCGGGACCGCGACGAGCTGGAATCCGGGCGCGAACAACGGCGTCGCTGCCCTTCTGATCGCGGGCACCAAGCTCTACGTCGGCGGAGCATTCACGTCGATCGGTGGCAAGGCTCGTAACCGGCTCGCCGAGGTGGATCTCGGCAACGGGACCGTCAGCAACTGGAACCCGAACGCCGACTACACCGTGTACGCACTCGGGCTCGCCGGGAACACACTGTACGTGGGCGGCGAGTTCGCTTCCATGGGCGGTGCCGGACGAGGGTCGCTCGCCGCGGTCGATCTCCCCACCGGCAATGTGCTCCCCTGGGATCCCCAGGCGACCGGCGGCACGTTCGGGGCCTACGCTCTCGATGTCACCGCCACGACGGTTTTCGCGGGCGGCGGTTTCACCATCGTGGGA
Organism: Candidatus Eiseniibacteriota bacterium; assembly: GCA_035275545.1. GTDB lineage: Bacteria > Eisenbacteria > RBG-16-71-46 > RBG-16-71-46 > RBG-16-71-46 > WS-11. The sequence continues at coordinate 11,249 of DATEMP010000394.1, forward strand.
TCGAAACTCCGGGATAACATCGCCGCAATCGACCTGGCGACGAAGACCGTGACGAGCTGGAATCCCGTGGCCAGCTGGAATGTCCACGCGATACGCAGGAGCGGATCGACGGTCTACGTGGGTGGCGACTTTGTGAACATCGGCGGGCGGGACATCAATTACATTGCCGCGCTCGACGCGACAACCGGCCTCGCCAGCAATTGGGACCCTCAATCCAATGGCCCGATCCATGCGATCGACGTGGACGGATCCACCGTCTACGTCGGCGGGGCGTTCACGCAGATCGGCCTCCAGCCCCGGAATCAGATGGCCGCCCTGAACGCGGGGAATGCTCACGCCACCTCATGGAATCCGCAGGCCAACGCGAGCGCGGCGGCGATTCGGGTCGTCGGTTCGATCGTCTACGTCTCCGGCGGCTTCACGTCCGTCGGACTGCAGCCTCGGCGCTACCTGGCTCAGCTCGACAAGACCCTGGCCACGGCCACGGACTGGGATCCTGGGATCGACGGACCGGTCCGTGCGATGCAGATCACGGACCCATGGGTCTACGCGGGAGGGGCGTTCGATACGGTGGACTACGTCCAGCACGCCGGAGGAGTGACGGCCGTGGATGCGGTGAGCGCCACTCCGGCCGCTTGGGACGCACTCGGATTCGGAATCGACGCGCTCGTCCAGCACGGCTCGAGTCTCTACGTCGGCGGGGGCTTCCAGAGTGTCGGGCACGCCAACCGCAACCGAGTCGCCGCGCTCGACCTGGCGACCGGCTTGGCGACCGCCTGGAACCCCAACCTCACCGGCGGCGACGGATCCTATCCCACCGAGGTCCTCGCACTCGAGGCTCGGGCTTCAACCATCTACGTGGGGGGCAATTTCACCAACGTGGGCCTCTACGGCATCCGCGGCCTCGCGGCGATCGAGGACCCGTCGCTGGTCGGTGTGCCGGAACCCGGGCAGGTTCCCGGTTCCGACATGCGGCTCACGATTGCGCCGACACCGATGCGCCACCGCGGCCATCTGTTCTTCACGCTGCCGCAAGCGGCCACCGTCTCGATCGACGTGTTCGACCTGGGCGGGCGCCGGATCCAGCGCGTGATCGAGGAGGCCTCGTTCTCCGCCGGACCCCACGACGTCGCGCTCGAGCGGGGGCGCCTGCGCACGGGAATCTACTTCGTGCGTCTGAGCACCGGCCCCTCGAGCGCGACCCGGAAACTGGTCATCGTGGAGGACTGACCCTCCGCCCTACTCCTTCGCCGCCGCCTGCTTCGCCGCCACCGAGCCGCCCGGCGCGAGCGGCGCGCCGAGCTGCCACGACAGGAACATCAGCTCCTGGGTGAGGTCGTCGATCTGCTTGGCGATCGGCTTGCCGCCCGAGTGCCCGGCCTTGGTGTCGTAATGGAGCAGGACCGGCTTGTCGGAGCCGGTCGAGGCCTGCATCAGGGCGCACATCTTGCGCGCGTGGAGCGGGTCGACGCGGGTGTCGGAGTCGCCGGTGATGAACAGCGTCGCCGGATACTTCTCCCCCTGCTTCACGTGCTGGTAGGGCGAGTAGGCGTGGATGAACTTGAACTGCTCGGCGTTCTCGGCCGAGCCGTACTCGGGCACCCAGAACTTGGCGACCAGGAAGTTCTGGTAGCGCAGCATGTCGAGCAGCGGCACCGAGCACACCACCGCGCCGTAGAGGTCCGGCCGCTGGGTCATCGCCGCGCCCACCAGGAGCCCGCCGTTGCTGCCCCCGCTGATCGCGAGCTTTTCGGTGCGCGTGTACTTGTTGGCGATCAGCCACTCGGCGGCGGCGATGAAGTCGTCGAACACGTTCTGCTTCTTCTCGAGCATGCCCGCCTTGTGCCACTCCTCGCCGAACTCGCCGCCGCCCCGCAGGTTGGGGAGCGCGAACACGCCGCCGCTCTCCACCCACAGCGCCGCGCGCGGCGAGAAGCTCGGGGTGCTCGAGACCGAGAACCCGCCGTAGCCGGTGAGCAGCGTGGGCCGCGCGCCGTCGAGCTTCATGCCCTTCTTCTGCACGACGAACATCGGGATCTTGGTGCCGTCCTTGGACGGATACCAGACCTGCTTCACCTCGATCTGGTCGCTCTTGATTGGCGCCGACGACTTCCACCACGCGGCCTGCTTGCCGGAGGTGACGTCGTAGCGATAGATCATGTTGGGCACGTGGTATGAGGCGAAGGTGTAGAACGCCTCGCTCCCGTCCCACCGCCCCTTGATGTCACCGACCGAACCCAGCGCCGGAGGCTCGATCGTCCCGAGCGGCTTGCCGGCCGGATCGAACATGCGCACGGTGTAGGTCACGTTCTTGAGGTAGTTCACGAACAGGCGACCGCCCACCAGCGAGAAGTCGTCGATCACCGCGTCGCTGGTGGGGACGACCTCCTTCCACTGGTCGCGCGCCGGATGCCGGAGGTCGACGGCGAAGATCCGCCAGTTGGACGCTTCCCAGTTGGTCTGGAGATACATCGTGTCGCCCGCGATCGCGCCCGTGAAGTAGGCGGCCACGTCGTTGACCACCGGCGTCACCGCGCCGTTGCCGGCGACGTCCATGACGTAGACCTCCGACCGGTCGGTGGCCGAGCCGTAGTAGACGACGATCTCGAGCCAGCGCCGGTCCTCGGAGAGCCCGACGCTCACGATCTTCTCGGGGCCGTAGCCTTCGCCGAACAGGAGCTTGTCGGTGGCCGGGTCGCTCCCGATCGCGTGGTAGTAGACGCGCGATCCCTCGGTGGTGTGACGCGAGTAGTAGAAGCCGGTCTTATCGGCATTGAGCGACACGCCGAAGTAGCGCGCGCGCGGCAGGACGTCGGCCAGCTCCTTCCCGGTGTCCACGTCGCGGAACTTGATGGTGGTCTCGTCCTCGCCGCCGAGCCGCGTGGCGTAGGCCATGAGCTTGCCGTCGGTCGAGACGTCGGTGAACGACACGGTGGTGGTGTGATCGGCGCTCATCGGGTGCGGATCGATCAGCACCTGGTCCTTGCCGGTCAGCCCCTGGCGCATGTAGAGGACCGGGATCGCCTGCGCGGCGAGCCGGCGCGAGAAGAAGTAGCGGCCGTTCTGCTCGAAGGGCACGCCCTGCGCATCGACCTTGATGAGCTGCTCGAGCCGGGAGTGCACGCGGTCGGCGCCCGGAACCTGCCCGAGCAGCGCGTCGGTGTGCGCGTTCTCGGCGTCGATCCAGGCGCGCGTCTCGGGCGCGTCCTTGTTCTCGAGCCAGCGATACGGGTCCTCGACCACCACGCCGTTGTAGGTGTCCTTGACCACCTCGACGCGGGCGACCGGCGGCTTGGAGACCGCCTCGGTGGTGGCGGCGAGAGCGAGTGGTGCGGCGAGCAGCGTGGCCGCGAGCACGGCCATCCGAAGGATGTTGCGGGGGGCGGTGAACATGACGGGGATCTCCTCGCGTGAACGGCGGCCGTCGGGCGTAAACCGCGAGGCGACTATAGCGCGTCTAGGTCCTGCGAACGACCACCAAGGTGATGTCGTCCGCCTGCGCCCGTCCAGCGGAGAACCGGTGTACCGCCTCGAGCACGCCGGCGACGATCGCCTCGGCCGGGCGCCCGCGCAGCGACCGGACCGCCTCGGCGAGCCGCTCCTCCCCGAACATCGTCGGCGCGCCGTCGCGCTCCGGACCCTCGGCCTCGGTGACGCCGTCCGAGTAGGCGACCAGCACGTCGCCGGGCTCGATCGCCACCTGCGCCGATGCGTAGCGCGTGTCCGCGTTCACGCCCAGCGGCACGCCACCCTCGCGCAGCCACGCCAGGTTGCCGTCCGCCGAGATCCGGAGCACCGGGTTGTGGCCGGCGCTCGCGTAGCGCATGACGCGCGCGGCGGGATCGATGATGCCGTAGAAGAGCGTCACGAAGCGCCCGGGCTCGATCTGCTCCATGAGCAGCCGGTTGATGCGGGTGAGGCTCTTCTCGATCTCGGCCTCGTGCTGGGCTTCGGCGCGCAGCGCCGAGATCACGTTCGACATGATGAGTGCGGCGGGCACGCTCTTGCCCGACACGTCGCCGAGCGCCAGCGCCAGCCGTCCGTCCGGCAGCTCGGCGAAGTGATAGAGGTCGCCTCCCACCTCGCGGCTCGGCACCGAGGTGCCGGCCACGTCCAGGCCCGGCACCGAGGGCGGCCGCTGCGGCAGGAACCGAAGCTGGATCGCGCGCGCCACCTCGAGGTCCTCCTCGAGGCGCTCCTTCCCCGCCAGCTCGGTGCGCTGGCGCTCGAGGTTGGCCGCCATCTCGTTGAACGATCCCGCGAGCACGCTCAGCTCGTCTTTCCCGCGCACCGGGGCGCGATGTCCGAGGTCGCCCGCGCCGAAGCGCGTGACCGACTCGCGGAGTGAGGCGACCTCCTCCTCGATGGTCTGCATGATCCCGCGCCCCGAGCGCACCGCGATGCTCTCGACCATCCCGATCAGGGTGGTGAGCAGCAGCAGCAGACCCACCATGACGATGTTGGAGAACAGCCAGCCGGGCACGTCGGCCAGGTATCCGAGCAGCATGCGGCCGGTGGTGCGCAGCTCCAGGGACACCGCCCCCTCGGCGCCTTGACGCCATCCCGTGCTCCAGTCGCCGAGCGGCAGGTAGGCGCGCCCGAGCAGGAAGCCGCGCGGCCTCCCCGTGACCGGACCGTGTGCCGCAATCCGGGCCCGGCCCCGCGTGGAGTCGTCGGACGTGAACCGCACCCGGCTCTGATCGCCCGAGAACCCGCGATCGAGCGTGAGGAAGACCCGGGCGCGCACGATGTGCTCGACCCCGCCCAGGTAGACCGAGTCGAGCGGCACGAACACCTCGAGCGACCGAGACGAGTCGGGCTCCATCCGGTGCGCGAACAGGAAGA
>DATEMP010000395.1:0-4723 GCA_035275545.1 Candidatus Eiseniibacteriota bacterium
CCAGGCCGCGCGCGGTGCGGGTCTCCCAGAGCCCGCTCCGCCAGGCGGCGCCGGTGACCGCGGAGTCCTGGTAGAGGCGGGCGCCGCGGCGTTCCGCCTCGCGCGCGAGGCCGTGCTGGAACTTGACCGGGTGGAACTCGCCGTCCTCCAGGGTCACGAACGCGGCGGTGAAGTGTTCGGCGGCGTGGGGCGGCACCGCGTGGGTCATCGGCAGCTCGAGCATCGGGAAGCCGTCCGCCTTGAGCGCCGCCAGCGAGGCGCGGATGTCCTCGGCCTCCTCCTCGGTGCGCGCCAGCCGCAGGCTCCCGTTGGCGCGGTAGTCGCAGGCGATCCCCAGCGACTCGACCAGCGTGCGCACCCGCCGGTGGGAGCGGCGCCCGCATTCGAGCACCGCGCGGGCGCCCGCCCGTCCCCAGAGGGCGATCTGCTCGTTGTAGGGCTCGGCCGGCGCCACCATCAGGAAGCCGGCGTTGCGCCCGCTCGCGGCCCCCGCGAGACGGCCCGCCTCGAGCAGAGCCACGCTCGCGCCCTGCTCGGCGAGCGTGTAGGCGAGGCAGATGCCGGTGAGGCCGCCGCCGACGATGACCACCTCGGCGTCCAACTCACCTTCGAAGCTGGGGAACGGGGGGCCGGATTCGGCCCACCAGAGAGAATCAGGGGTGCCCGTGGAGTTCGACATGCGCTCACATTGTGCAGCGGGGGACGCGGGCGTGGCAAGGACTGCCGGGAAATACCGGCGCGCGCGTTGACACCTTCGCTGCAAGTGGCTTCAATCGCGAGAGGTGAGTGCCATCGGCACCCGGAGAGCCCTCATGAACGTGGACAGCGCGACCGTCGTCTGCCGCCTCAACGTCAATGGCGACCGGCGGGAGTGCGCCGTCACCCCGTCCACCACCCTGCTCGAGGCGCTGCGCTACGGACTGGGGCTGACCGGGTCCAAGCAGGGCTGCGACAAGGGCGACTGCGGGGCGTGCACGGTGGTGGCGGACGGGGAGCCGGTGCTGGCCTGCATCTCGCTCGCGCTCGCCTATCACGACGGCCCGGCGATCACCACCATCGAGGGGGTGGCGGACCGGGGCCGGCCGCATCCGCTCCAGGACGCCCTCGACGAGACCCAGGGTGCCCAGTGCGGGTTCTGCACCCCGGGCATCCTCATGAGTGCCTGGGCGCTGCTCCAGCGGGCACCCGAGCCGTCGCGCGAGGAGATCGCCCGCGCGCTCTCCGGCAACCTGTGCCGCTGCACCGGCTACACCAAGATCTTCGAGGCGGTCGAGCGGGCCGCCGTGCGCCTGCGCGAGCGGGGCTCCGGGAGCGTGACTCGGTGAGCTCCCGCGACCGGCACATGGAGATCCCGCAAGGCCGGGAGATGCCGAGCGAGCGACGGCTCGAGCCGCCGCACTGGGAGGAGGGACGCACCGCGCCGCCCCACGGCACGTTCAGCGTGATCGGCAAGCGCAACCGCAAGATCGAAGGCCTGGCGAAGACCACCGGCCAGGCGATCTACGCCGACGACATCCGCCTGCCGCGGATGCTCCATGCCAAGCTCCTGCGCAGCATCCACGCGCACGCGCGCATCCGCTCGATCGACGCCTCGGCGGCGCTGGCGCTCCCGGGCGTGCATGCGGTCATCACCGGGCGGGATCTCCCCGAGACCTACGGGATCATCCCCTGGACCCAGGACGAGCAGGCGCTGTGCGAGGAGAAGGCGCGCTACGTGGGCGACGCGATCGCCGCGGTGGCCGCCGACAGCGAGCTCTTGTGCGAAGAGGCGATGCGGCTGATCCGCGTCGAGTACGAGGTGCTGCCCGCGATCACCGGGATCGACGAGGCGCTCGCGCATCCCGAGAACAAGGTGAACGAGCACGCCAAGGAGGGGAACATCTCCAAGCACGTCCACCTCGCGTTCGGCGACGTCGAGGGCGGACTCGCCGCGAGCGACGTGGTGGTCGAGGGCGACTACTGGTACGAGGGCTCCACGCACACGCCGATCGAGCCTCACTGCTGTGTCGCCGACTTCGATCCCACCGGGTTCCTCACCGTGTGGTCGAGCACCCAGGTGGCCCACTACCTCCACCGCGACCTGGCGCGCGTGCTCGGGCTGCCCACCCAGCGCATCCGGGTCATCCAGCCGGTGGTGGGCGGCGCGTTCGGCGGCAAGAGCGAGCCGTTCTCGCTCGAGTTCTGCGCCGCGAAGCTCAGCATGGTGACCGGCCGCCCGGTCAAGATCCTCTACACGCGCGAGGAGGTGTTCTACGCGCACCGCGGGCGCCACCCGATGCGCATGCACTACCGCACCGGGGTGACGGGCGAGGGCAAGCTCACCGCGGTCGACGCCACGATCCACATCGACGGCGGTGCCTACTCGTCGTTCGGGCTGGTCACCACCTACTACTCGGGGCAGCTGCTCACCGCGCCCTACGCCATGCCCGCCTACCGCTTCGACTCGACGCGGGTGTTCACGAACAAGCCCTGCTGCGGGCCCAAGCGCGGCCACGGCTCGGTCCAGCCGCGCTTCGCGTTCGAGTGCCAGCTCGACAAGCTCGCCGAGGCGGTGGCGCTCGACCCGATCGCGCTTCGCCGCCGCAATCTGATGGGTGCGGACTCGCGCACCGTGAACGGCATGCGGGTGACCTCGAACGGGTTCCCGCAGTGCCTGGACGCGGTCGAGCGCGCCTCGCGCTGGAGGGAGAAGTTTCGGCGCCTGCCGTACGGCCGCGGGGTCGGGATCGCGGGCAGCATGTACATCAGCGGCACCAACTACTGCATCTACCCGAACGAGATGCCGCAGGCGGCGGTCCAGCTCAAGCTCGACCGCAGCGGCCGCGCCACCGTGTTCTGCGGCGCTTCGGACATCGGACAGGGATCGGATTCGCTGCTCGCCACGATCGTGTGCGAGGAGCTGGGCCTCGGCTTGCGAGACGTGCGGGTGGTGGCGGCCGACACCGATCTGACGCCGGTCGACCTGGGCTCGTATTCGAGCCGCGAGACCTTCATGGTGGGCAACGCCTGCCTGGACGCGGCGCGCACGCTGCGGCGCGAGATCGCCGCCACGCTCGCCCCACGCTGGGGATGCCGGCCCGACCAGGTCACCCTGGCCGACAACGTGGCGTGCTCGACGCTCGCCCCGGACCGGGACTGCATGAGCGTCCAGGAGGCGTTCCAGCTCACCGAGGCGCGGGTGGGGACACTCGGCTCGGTGGGCTGGTACCAGAGCCCGAAGCTGGGGGGCGACTACCGCGGCGGCACGATCGGCGCCTCGCCCGCCTACTCGTTCACCGCCCACGTGGTCGAGGTGGAGTGCGATCCCGAGACCGGGCTGGTCGAGGTCAAGACGGTCTGGATCGCGCACGACTGCGGCCGCGCGCTCTCGCCGGCGGCGGTGGAGGGCCAGATGGAGGGGAGCGCCTACATGGGGCTCGCCGAGGCGCTGCTCGAGGAGCAGATCTTCAAGGCCGCCGCACCCCATCACGGTCCCGGGCTCCATCACGGGCCCTCGCTCCTCGACTACCGCATCCCGACCTCGCTCGACGTGCCCGAGTTCGTCTCGCTCATCATCGAGTCGCTCGATCCGGAAGGGCCCTATGGCGCCAAGGAGGCGGGTGAGGGGCCGCTCCACCCCAGCATCCCGGCACTCGCCAACGCCATCTACGACGCGCTCGGGATCCGCTGCGACGCGCTGCCGTTCAGCCCGCCGCGCGTGCTCCGGCTCCTGCGCGAGCCGGGTGCCCGGGCACGCTGGGAGAAAGCGCGGTCTCAGGTCCGGGAGGGTGTGCGGTGCTGACCCTTCCCCGCTACACCTGGGTCGAGCCCCGGAGCCTCGAGGCACTGCTCGACCACCTCGCGGCGCACCCGGGCGAGTGCCTGATCGTCGCCGGGGGCACCGACGCGGTGCCCAACCTCAAGCACCGGCTCCACACGCCCCGGTTCGTGGTGCACATCGGGCGGATCGAGGAGCTGCGCTTCGCGCGCGACGAGCGCGACGCGCTCCACCTGGGTCCGCTGGTCACGCTCACCCGGCTCGCCCAGGAGCCGGCGGTGCGCCGCGACTTCCCGGTGCTCGCCCGGGCGGCGGCCCTGATCGCCGGGCCCCAGCTGCGCAACATGGGCACGCTGGGCGGCAACCTGTGCCTCGACACGCGCTGCACCTACTACAATCAGACCTACTTCTGGCGCGAGGCGCTGGGGTTCTGCCTCAAGAAGGACGGGGTCCACTGCCACGTGGTGCCGCAGGGCAAGCGCTGCGTGGCCGCCCACTCGTCCGACCTGGCGCCGGTCCTGATCGCGCTCGGCGCCGAGGTGGAGGTGGCGACCCGCGGTGCGCGGCGCTCGGTCCCGGTCGAGGAGTTCTTCGTGCCCGACGGCATCCACAACAACGTGCTCGCCCCGGGCGAGGTGGTGACGCGGATCTCGATCCCCGCGCGCGCGCGCGGGCTGAGCGCCGGATACCAGAAGCTGCGTCCGCGCGGGGCGATCGACTTCCCGATGCTCTCGATCGCGTTCACCGCGCGGCTCGCGGGCGGGCGGTGCGAGGAGGCACGGCTGGTGGTGAGCGCGCTCGCCGCCAAGCCCCGCACGGTCGGCGGCCTCGACGCGCTGGTCAAGGGCAAGGCGCTCGACGAGGCGGCGATCGAGGCGGTGGCGCAGGTCGCGTACAAGCAGTGCAAGCCGGTGATCAACATTCCCTACGACGACGACTACCGGCACGAGATGGTGCCGGTGTTCG
>DATEMP010000396.1:0-6212 GCA_035275545.1 Candidatus Eiseniibacteriota bacterium
GGCGCATTCATGCGCCTGTTCATGCGCGATCCGGTCGAGCGCGGCGCATTCCGGCTCGCGAGCGCGTACCTGGCGCGCGACCGCGACATGCGCATGCGCATCTACCCGTCGCTGGCGATGGTGGTGGTGTTCCCGCTGCTCGCGATCGTCGACCCCGGGCGCACCGCGCGCTACGCGTCGCTCATCACGGTTTTCATCGTCGGCACGCTGCCCGCGACCACGATGATGACGTTCAAGATGAGCCCGCACTACCTGGCGGCTGAGTTGTTCCGGTACGCGCCCATGCACGGCACCGCGTCCCTGTTCCACGGCGTGCGCAAGGCGATGCTGCTGTTCCTGGTGACGCCGGCGCTGGTCCTTGCGGGAACGCTGCTGTGGCTCGGGACCGCCGACCCGCACACGCTGCGGATCGCGATTCCCGCGCTGCTCTCGATCCCGACCCTCTCGCTGCTCGACGGCCTCACCGGCGACTACCTGCCGCTCTCGATCGCGCCCACCAGCGGACGGCAGGGGGCGATCGGGGTCGGGATCATGATCGTGGGATTCATGCTGCTCGCGGCGTTCGGCGGGATCGCGGCGGTGGCGGACGCTCAGGGCTGGTTCTGGCAGCTCGTGGCGGCGGAGGTAGTGTTGTTGTCGATCGCGCATCCGCTGCTGCTGCGCGTCATCCGTGCCCGGGCCCTGGCCCGCGGAGGGGAGTGATCGTGGCAAGAGAGAAACGTCGCTGTTCGTGGCCGAGCCCCGGAAAGCCCATCTATCTCGCCTACCACGACGAGCAGTGGGGCGTGCCGGTCCATGACGACCGCCTGCTGTTCGAGATGCTGGTGCTCGAGGGTGCCCAGGCCGGGCTCTCGTGGGAGACCATCCTCAACAAGCGCCCCGCCTACCAGCGCGCGTTCGACCGGTTCGACCCACGCAAGGTGGCGCGCTACGACGCCCGCAAGGTGCGGGCTCTGCTCGCCGATCCCGGGATCGTGCGCAACCGGCTCAAGGTCGCCGCCGCGATCACCAACGCGCGCGCGTTCCTCAAGGTGCAGGAGGAGTTCGGGAGCTTCGACGCCTACATCTGGCAGTTCGTGGACGGCAAGCCGCGCCAGAACGCGTGGGCCGCCCATCAGAAGATCCCCGCCAGCACACCCGAGTCCGACGCCATGAGCAAGGACTTGAAGCGCCGCGGGTTCACGTTCGTGGGCTCGACCATCTGCTACGCGTTCATGCAGGCGTGCGGCATGGTGAACGACCATCTCGTCACCTGCTTCCGCTACCGCGAGGTGGGGCGGCGCGCGCGGCGTGCGCTAAGGCCGCGCAGCGAGCGGGCTCAGCGCCAGTCGCCGGCGGCGACGAACGCCGCCCAGTAGAATGGGTGCGTGCTGTCGCCCCGCTTCCGGCGCTCCTGCAGGGCGGAACGGCACGCGAATCGCACCGCCTCCGCGGTCGAGCGGCCCTGACCCAGCCGAGCCTCGTAGAGGTGGGCCATCCACGCCCGGGCCGCCTCGTCCTGTACGGACCAGAGGCTCATGATCAGCGTGCGGGCCCCGGCGATCTGGAACGCGCGCCGAAGGCCCAACACGCCCTCGCCTTCCTGAATGTCACCCACTCCGGTCTCGCAGGCCGAAAGCACGGCCCACTCGACACCGGTGAGGTCCAACGCGCCCACTTCCTCGGCCGTGAGCACGCCGTCCTCTTCGTCCGGGCCGGCCGTCATGCGCTGGTTGGCGCCCGCAAGAACGAGTCCCGACAAATGGAGTCCCAGGGAGCCGCAATCGCCGCCCAGAAAGAACCCGTGGGTCGCAATGTGCAGCACCCGATGACCCGGAGCCTCGTTCTTGAACGCACGCTCGGTCGCCTCGGCTCCGGTGAGCAGCTTCCCTCGTCCATCGGGCGTGGTGCCGGAAGCGCGATCCCAGCGCGAGCGGATCTCCTCGGTCTCGCGGAGCGTGCCTGGAAGCCCGCGAAACTGCGCGGTGCGGAAGCGGTCGCATGCGGGCAGGGCCGAGCGAAACGGGCCCGCCGAGGCGCCGCCCGGCTCGCCGGGCTTCCCCGTATTGGCGGCCACGGCGACCATCGGCGCCGCATCGAATGCAGGTGCGCCAATCGCCAGGAGACCACGGCCTTTGCCGCCGGGCGGCGGCGGGAGGAGGTCGCGCTCGGCGGAGAGGTAGTGGATCAGGGGACCGCTTTCGACCAGGTACCGCGACACGCCTACCGGCAACGCCCCGAAGCTCACCAGAGAAAGAGAACCGTCGGGAACGATGAACACCGTCTGGGCTTTTCCCAACCGCGTCTGAACCGGGTCCCAAATCCGTTGCCTCAATGCGGCGGCGCGCGAGCGATACAGCCGCTCTCCGGTGGAGAATGTGCCGGTCGAGGGCCGGCGGCCGGCCTCCTCCTTCCATGCTGTAACCAGAGAATCGATGCCGCCCGCCGCTCCGAGCCGGATGACGTCGGGATATGACTGGCCCTGGCGGAGCACGAACGCGAGGTACTGGCGGCCTGTCGCCGTGCCTGGATCGGGTGCAGGGCCGCCCGAATCAACGCCAAAGAGAACGTAGGACACCAGCGCCTGCCCCGGACGCAGCGCATGTGTGATCTCCGTCAGCCCCGCACGGCTCAGGTCCAGCCTCTGACGGACTTGGACGCTGCGTCGCGCCAGGAGCTCGGCGGCGCGATCACGCTCGCTCCGGGCTTCGGTCAACGCAGGTAGGTAGCGCTCGGGGTGCGACGTATCGGGGCCCCTCACCGCGAGATTCGCGAGCCGCTGGCTCGTGCCCGAGAGCTCCTCCACGAGCCTGGCCGTTTCGGGGTCGCTCGTGTCGAGCGCCCGATGTCGCGAGGCCATCTCGTCGAGGACCAGGGCGCGGGTGCGAATCACGGCGTCTAGTACCGAACCGCGAGCCGTCGCGACGTCAGGGCCTCCGGCGACCGAGAGCGCGAGGCTCAACCCGCCCGGGCGGGTCTCGGCGTACCGGAGCGCCTGCTCTTCGGACAGCGCCGCGGCCATGAGGCTCAGATGCTCGCGCCCGATCTGCTCTGCCCGCAGAGCGGATGTCAACGCCGACGCGCGATCGGATCGATCCAGGAACAAGGCGGCTTCGAGCGCCAGGGCCTTGGCGACATCCGGATGGTTAGAACCCAAGCTCTTCTCGGCGATCGCGACCGCCCGGTGTGCCAGCGTCGCGGCTTCGGGATTGCGCATCCGCCGCAACATGGCTGCCCTCGCGAGCAGTGCCGTTCCCACCATACTGTGCTCGGGACCCGCCGCCTTCTCGAGGGTGGCGATCCCACGCGCGAAGTACTTCTCGGCTCCCGCGACATCACCCTGATCCCGGAGCACGGTGGCGAGATTCACCGCGGTCTGTCCCACGTCGAAGTGATCCGGACCCACGCTGCGCTCCAGCATTTCGAGCGATCGTGTGAGCTGCTCCTTCGCGCCGGCGAGATCGCCCATCTCGTGCAGGTGGAGCCCGAGATTGTTCAGGGCTCCTGCGTGCTCGGCGTTCCCTCGCCCGACGCCTCGCTCGTGAACGCCGAGCGCCTGCTCGTAGGCCTGCCGTCCGCCCTGACCATCTCCCAGCAGGGTCAACACGATCGCGATGTTTCCGAGGGTGGTAGCGACCTCCGGATGGTCCGCGCCCTGCACCTTCTGCCGGATCGTTAGTGCACGCTCGAACATCTGCCTGGCCCGCGTGAGCTCGCCCGCCTCGCGCAGGACATTGCCCAGGTTGTTGAGCGTCCTGGCCACGGCGGGATCCTCGGCGTCCAGCGTCTTCTCCTGGATCCTCAGGACCTCCTCGAGGATGGCGCGGGATGTCGTGATGTGCCCGGATTCGAATTCCAGGATGCCGAGATTCATCCGCGTCATGACCGCATCGGGATGCTCGGCGCCCAGGTTCTTCGTCTTGATGGCCAGCGCCCGTTCGATCACCGGGCGCGCGGCGGCGTGGTCACCCGAGTTGCGGAGGACCTCGCCGAGGTTGTTGAGACCGTGGCCCACGCGCAAGTCATCCGGACCCAGGGCCTTTTCCCGTATCGCGACGACCCGCTCGAAGTAGGGTTTCGCGAGTGCGAACTCGGCGGCGATGTAGTGGAGGGCGCCCAGGTTGTTCGCGCTCACGGCGATTTCGATATCGTCCGGAGCGAGGATTCTTTCCTTGATCGCCAGCGCCCGCCGGGCGAACTCCCAGGTTTCGGGCGCGTTGACCTTGCCGGTGTTCCGGAACACACCGACGAGCAGGTCGAGTGCGCGTGCGCCCTCGAGCGAATCGGCCAGGCCGCGTGCGGTCAGGTCTGCAAGGTGGACGCGGCTCAGGCTCTCGGCCTGTGCGAATTGGTTGGCGCCCATCATCGCCCGGACGCGATCGGCCATCGTCGGAGGCGCAGGGTTCGGCGGCTCCGAACGTCCCGGTTGGGTTATCACGACCGCGCAGACGATGACCGAAAGAATCGCGGCCACCGCGCGGCGGCGTGCCCAAGGCTCGCGCGGCATTCGATTCACGGCATCATGATACAACCGGATCCGAGCGCCGTCGTCTGTCGAATCGCCATGGCGGAGCCACCTTATCGGCGGCCGCCTGTAGTGACGCCCAGCGACGCTAAGCGGGCGCTGCCGGCCCCGGCACCATCTCGCCACGCAGCATGCGGTAGAAGCGGCTGCGCATCCGCAGCTCGAGCACCAAGCGCCGCGTCGCGCCCCAGGATTCCTTGAAGTGCACGAGCCCCTCGGCCTCGCGCGGTGAGCCACCCAGGTTGTACTCGTGGTAGCCCGCCCGGCACAGGTCGCGCATCACGCGCGCGATCACGAGATGGTTGGGGCGCAGGTCCCACTTGCGGTCGTCCGAGACCGTGAGCCAGTTGATCGCGCTGCCCCTATAGGTGAAATGGAGGCTCGCGGCGATCGGCATGCCGCGCTGCTCGACCAGGTCGTAGCGCGCGAGACCCTCGGGCACCAGGCTTCGGAAGATACGCTGGTAGAGCGAGAGCGGCTTCGGCAGCCCGCCGAGTCTCCGCACGGTGCGCACCGCGAGCGCGTGATAGACGCGCACCCCGCGCGCGTCGGTGATCGGGCGCACGGTGAGATCGTTCTCCTCCGCCTGCCGCACCCGCGAGCGGATCTGACTCGGCAGTCCGCTCAGGAGCTTGTCGAAGTCGGGCTCGAGCGGGCGCACGTGGGTGAAGCTCTCGGCCGCCACCAGGTCGTGCGGCAGCTCGTCACGCAGCCCCTCGTACCAGGTGAGCTCCGAGAGCATCACCCAGGCGTGGCGGACGAGCTGGGCGTAGCCCTCGAGCAGCATCCGCCGTACGGCGGATGGGTCCGGATGGCCGCGCCGCACGATCGGGCCGCCGTAGGTTCCGTAGGGCATCGCCATGACCCGGCGGCCGAGCGGGCCATCGTGAACGATGAGGCCGAGTGCCCCGGCGTAGCCGTCACCTTCCGGGAGCACCACCGCCTCCCAGCGCGCGCCCGGCCACTCGGCGATCCAAAGACGCGCCCACACCGAGGTGTGGAAGACGGTGGCGGAGTCGGACGCGTCCACCAGGGCATCCCACGCCGCGGGATCGGGCGGCGAGACCAGCTCGACGGGCGGCGTGAGCTTCACCCGACCACCTTCGATACGAGCGTGCGTACCGGCCACGCCGCGCGTGGCACCTCGCCACGCCGTCCGCGGCGGTGCGTCACACCGCGTCGCTGAGGCTCGAGAACGTGAAGTTGGCCGCCTTGATCGCCGGCACCACCACGTTGCCGCTGCGTACCGCCGGGGTCATGCCGAGCACGTTGCTGAGCAGCACCGCAGGGCTCTCGTTGAAGCGAAAGTTCATCACCGGCTTGGTGATCTTGCCGTTCTCGATCAGCCACACCCCGTCGCGGGTGAGCCCGGTGAGCTGCATGGTCTGCGAGTTTACCACCCGGATGTACCAGAAGTGGGTGATGAGCAGGCCGCGATCGGTCGAGCCGATCAGGGCGTCCAGGGTCTCCTTGCCGCCCTCGAGCACGATGTTGCCGGCGCCCGACGTGGGCGGACGATCGTTCTTCTTCGCCCAGTAGCGGTCGAAGACCAGGTTCTTGAGCACGCCGTTCTCGATCCAGGTGATCGGCGCGTTGGCGAGGCCCGGCTCGCCGCCGCCCCCGAACCCGCCGCCGCCACCACCACCGCCGCCCGGGCCGCCCCAGGGCGTTCCCGGGCGGCGCCGGTCGAGCGGATCGCTCTTCAGTG
>DATEMP010000397.1:0-4987 GCA_035275545.1 Candidatus Eiseniibacteriota bacterium
TGGTTCGGCTTCAGCCTCAAGTGCGACGAGTGCTCGGCGAAGCGCGGCACCGCCGATACGCCGGCGGTCTGGAGGTTCGGAACCCTGCCGCAGGTCTACCTGGTGGAGACGGACGGCCCGGCGGCCAAGGCGGGGATCCGTCGCGGCGACGTGCTCACCCACATCAACGGGATCTCGCTCCTCACGCCCGAAGGGGGCCGGAAGTTCGGCGCCACCCGGCCGGGCGAGCAGGTGCGCTGGACGATCCGGCGCGACGGGACCGCCCGCACGGTGGTGGCGCTCGCCGGGATCCGCCCCGGGACCCGCCCCGACCGCCGCATCGAGGCCAAGGACATTCGGGAGCAGATCAACAAGCTGAACGACGTGACCGACCTGGAGCAGTTGCGCCGGGAAATCGCGCGGATCAACCGCGAGATCGCGCGCCGCCGTGCCCAGACAGACTTGCAGGAGCGCCGCGCCGTCACGGCGATTCCGGCGCAGCGGCTGCGCTACGCGGGGGTGATCGGTGGCACCGAGGTCGAGGTGCGCGGTCCGGGAACGGTGATCGTCACCGAGACCGACGACAAGGACCAGCTCATCATCAACACCGGCGATGCGATCGTGCGGATCCGCGTCCCCGAGGGACTGCTCCGCAAGAAGAGCGGGGAAGACAAGCCCAGGTAGCAGGCCTTGTCGCGGCGCGGCCGGTTCGGGTACGGTCGGCCGCCCATGTTCGCTCTCCGCTCCCTGCTCACCGCGCTGCTGGTCGCGTTCCTCGCGCCGCGCGCCGTCCTGGCGATGCCCCCGCAGGCGCTCCACGACCTGCGCCCGGTGCCCTCGCCGGCCGCCTCCGGCAGCGCCGAGCCCGATCTCGCCGTCGGTCCCGACGGGCGCGTGTGGATGAGCTGGCTCGAGACGCGCCCGGGCGGCGGCCACGCGCTGCGCGGCGCGCGGCTCGAGGGCGATGTCTGGTCGAGGCCGTTCACGATCGCCGAGGGCGACTCATTCTTCGCCAATTGGGCCGATTTCCCGACCCTGCTGGCGCCCGGGGGCGACCGCCTGGTGGCCCACTATCTATGGAAGGTGCCGGGCGGCACCTACGCCTACGAGGTGCGGCTGGTCCAGTCGCAGGACGGCGGCCGCACCTGGAGCCGCGACGTGGTGCCGCACCGCGACGGCACCCCCACCGAGCACGGGTTCGTGAGCCTGATCGCCGCACCCGAAGGCGCGCGCGCGGTGTGGCTCGACGGACGCAACGGGGTGCGCGACAGCGCCGGCCACGTGTTGCGGCTCGAGGAGGGCATGGCGGACATGACGCTGCGCACCGCCACGCTCGATGCGCGCGGGGCGCTTGCCGGGGAGCGCGCGCTGGATGGCCGCGTCTGCGATTGCTGCCAGACCGCGGCGGTCGCGATTCAGGGCGGGGCGCTGGTCGCCTACCGCGACCGCAGCCCCGAGGAGATCCGGGACATCGCGCTGGTGCGCTACGAGCGTGGACGCTGGAGCGAGCCTTATCCGCTGCACGCCGACGGCTGGAAGATCGCCGGCTGCCCGGTCAACGGGCCGGCGCTCGACGCGGCGGGGCCCCTGGTCGCCGCGGCCTGGTTCACCGGCGCACGCGACACGTCGCGCGTCGACGTCGCGTTCTCGCTCGACAACGGGCACCGCTTCGGCCCGCCGGTCCGCGTCGACGGAGGCAACCCGCTCGGCCGCGTCGACGTGGCGCTGGTGCCGGGCAGCGGCGACGCGCTGGTGAGCTGGCTCGAGGTGCGCGACCAGGAGGCGCGGGTCCAGGTACGGCGCGTGAGCGGGCGGGGCACGATGTCCGAGCCCATGACGATCGCCCGCGTCCCGTCGGCGCGCGCCAGCGGCTTCCCGCGCGTGGTGTACGCGGAGAACCGGGTGGCGCTGGCATGGACCGAGTCGGGCAAGCCGTCGCATGTGCGCACCGCGGTCGCCAACGTGGAGGTGGGGTTCAAGGGCACAGGCACCACCGGTGCGCGAGCCGATGATCCGGCCACCGAGCTCAGCGTGCCGCGGGCGCGCACCGTGCCGCGGGCGGGCTTCCAGGAGGGCGTGACCCGCTGGCGGGTCGCGCACGAGGCGGAGATCCTCCAGGAGTTCGCCGAGCTGCTGCGCCTGCCCAACGTGGCCTCCGACTCGGTGAACATCCGGCGCAACGCCGACGCGCTGGTGGCGCTGCTCCGCAAGCGCGGCCTCGAAACCGCGCTGCTCGAGAGCCCGGGCAGCCCGCCGGCGGTCTACGGTGAGCTCAAGACCCCGGGGGCGCGGCGGACGCTGGTGCTCTACGCCCACTATGATGGGCAGCCGGTGGTGCCGCGCGAGTGGACCGGCGATCCGTGGCAGCCGGTGCTGCGCGACCGGCCGCTGGACCGGGGCGGGCGTGAGATGCCCTGGCCCAAGGCCGGCGAGCGGGCCGATCCCGAAGCGCGGCTCTACGCGCGCGCCGCCGGCGACGACAAGGCGCCGATCATCGCGCTGCTCGCCGCCCTGGACGCGATCGCGGCGGAGCGCCTCAAGCGCTCGGTCCACCTCAAGGTGTTCCTCGAGGGCGAGGAGGAGGCGGGCTCGCAGCACCTGCGCGCGATGCTCGAGATGCATCGCGACCGGCTGAAGGCGGACGCGTGGATCTTCTGCGACGGGCCGATGCATCCCTCGCGCCGGCCGCAGCTGGTGTTCGGCGTGCGCGGCGTGGTCGGCCTGGACCTCACCGTCTACGGCCCGGCGCGGCCGCTCCACAGCGGCCACTACGGCAACTGGGCGCCCAATCCGATCGCGCGCCTGACCGAGCTGCTCGCGAGCCTGCGCGACGGCGACGGCCGGATCCTGATCGAGGGCTTCGAGAACGACGTGCGCCCGCTGTCGGCGGCCGAGCGCGCGGCGGTGGCCGCGATGCCGGACCCGGGTCCCGGCCTGCTCGCGGAGCTCCAGCTCGCCGCCCCCGAGCCGGGAGGACAGCCGATCGCGGAGCGCGTCATGCGGCCGACCATCAACTTCCGCGGCGTGCGCGCCGGCGGCGTGGGGGAGACCGCCACCAATGCCATTCCCGCCGAGGCGCGGGCGTCGATCGACTTCCGCCTGGTACCCGACCAGACCCCGGACGGGGTCCGCAAGCGGGTCGAGGATCACCTGCGCTCGCGCGGGTGGGAGATCGTGGACGCGCCGCCCGACTCGGCGACGCGCCGCGCGCACGAGCGCATCGTGCGGCTCGTGTGGGACACCGGCTATCCCGCCTACCGCACCCCGCTCGATGCCCCGTTCGCCACCGCGGTCGCGCGCACGATGGAGGCGGCTCTTGGGCAGCCGGTGCTGCGCACCCCGACCCTGGGCGGGAGCCTGCCGATCCCGGCGATGAGCGACGTGCTCGGCGTGCCGATCATCGTCCTGCCGATCGCCAACCACGACAACAACCAGCACGCCGCGAACGAGAACCTGAGGCTCCAGAATCTCTGGGACGGGATCGACGTCATGGCCGGCCTGCTGGTCGGTCTCGGCCAGGTCTGGCGCTGATCCGGTTCGTGATAGGTTGACCGATCGCATGTCCACCCGCCTGGATTTCGTCCACCGCGCCAACGCCGACTACATCGACGCGCTCTACACCCGGTACCTGGCCGATCCCGCCTCGGTGCCGGAGGAGTGGGCGCTGTTCTTCGCCGGCTTCGACTTCGCGGGCCGCGGCCGGCCGGCCGCGGTCGCCGCGGGTGCGGGGGTGCACGGACCCGCCACCGGGCTCTACGGCCTGGTCCTCCAGTACCGCGTGTTCGGGCACCTGGCGGCCCGACTCGACCCGCTCAGCGACCCGCCGCCCGCGCCGCCCCAGCTCGACCCCGCCTCGCTCGGCTTCACCGACGCCGACCTGGACGGACCGGTCGAGCCCGGTTCGCTGTTCGGCGGCCCGTTCCAGGGCACGCTGCGCGATCTGGTCCAGGCGCTGCGCGACACCTACTGCGCGTCGTTCGGCGCCGAGTTCATGTGGATCGGCGACGACGCGCGGCGCGCCTGGCTCGAGCAGCGGATGGAGTCGACCCGCAACCGCGCTGCACTCGAGCCCGACGACCGGCGCCGCATCCTGCGCCAGATGCTGGCGGCGGACGCGTTCGAGGAGTTCCTCCAGGCGCGCTACGTGGGGCAGAAGCGCTTCTCGCTCGAGGGGGCGGCGAGCGTGATCCCGATGCTCGACACCCTGATCGAGGGCGCGGGCGGCATGGGCGTCGAGATGATCGTGATCGGCATGCCGCACCGCGGGCGGCTCAACGTGCTCGCGAACGTCATGCGCAAGCCGCTCGAGGCGATGTTCAGCGAGTTCGAGGCGAGCTTCGCGCCCGAGGACAGCTACGGGCACGGCGACGTGAAGTACCACCTGGGCTACGCCTCGTCGCACGCGACCCGTGCGGGGCGGGTGGTGCACCTGGACCTGCGCTTCAACCCCAGCCACCTGGAGTTCGTGAACCCGGTGGTCATGGGCTCGCTCCACGCGCGCCAGGACGTGACCGGCGACGCGGACCGCGAGCGCGGCATCCCGCTGCTCATCCACGGCGAGGCGGCGTTCTCGGGCGAGGGGATCGTGCCCGAGGCGCTGACCATGGGCCAGCTGCCGGTCTACGCCACCGGCGGCGCGATCCACCTCATCATCAACAACCAGGTGGGCTTCACCACCTCGCCCTCGGACGTGCGGGTGAGCCGCTATCCCACCGACATCGCCCGGGCGGTGGACGCCCCGGTGTTCCACGTCAACGGCGACGACCCGGAGGCGTGTGTGCACGCGATGCGGCTGGCGCTCGCCTACCGCGCCGCGTTCAAGAGCGACGTGTTCGTGGACCTGGTGTGCTACCGCCGCCACGGGCACAACGAGCTCGACGACCCGACCTTCACCCAGCCGGTCATGTACCAGGCGATCGCCGCGCACGTGCCGGCGGCGCGCCGCTACGCCGACGCGCTGCTCGCCGACGGCGTGCTGCGCGAGGCGGACCTGGCGGGCATGGAGACC
>DATEMP010000398.1:0-2809 GCA_035275545.1 Candidatus Eiseniibacteriota bacterium
GTCGCCGACGCGGAGCGGTGCGCCGCGCGCGCCGAAGCGATGCGTCCGGGCGTGGTCGCCGAGTTCGAGTCCCAGGGCCGGACTGCCGCCGGGCCGTCGGATGGCCACGCGTCGGGCGGCGGCTTCGGCCCCGAGCCGGGCATGCTGAAGGCTCCGGCGATCGATTCCGTTTCGTTCGCCGATCTCGAAACCGACCGGCCGCCTCGGTTCGTGCCACCCACCGACGCACTGCCGGCGATGGAGCTGGACGGGCATGCGGCGCCGGCCGAGGATGCCGTCACTCCCGTCCCTTCGCTCTCCGTGGTGCCGTTGTTCGGCGACGGCGCCGCCGCGGAGGACAAGACGGACATCGAGAGCGTCGAGCGGCTGCTGGGCCTGGCGCAGACCGAGTTCCGCGCCGGCAACCACGCCAGCGCGGCGAAGATCCTGGCGCGCGCCGCGCACGCCTACGAGTCGCTGGACCGCTGGGACGACGCGGTCGCGATCCACCGGAGCTTGTGCAAGAGCCCGCACGCCACGACCGAGATGATCGAGCGCTGGCTCGGCAACTGCGAGCACCGCAAGGACCGCAGCGAGGCCGCGCGCGTCGCGTGCGAGCTGGGGGACCGTGCGATCCAGGGCGACGATCTCGCCACCGCGGAGACGTGGTTCCGGCGCGCGCTCGAGCTCGACGTGCACAATACGGTCGCGTCGCGCCGCCTCGAGCGGCTCGGCCACAGCGTGCCGGCCGCGGTCCTGCCGGCGCCGGTGGTGGCACCCCCGGTGTACGAGGAGCCGCTGCCCGCGCCTGAGAACGGCGGTGACGGCAAGGTCGAGGTGGCGGTGGACCGGGGCCAGGCGGTGACCTTCGACTTCGCCTCGATGCTCGCGGAGTTCCAGCGCGGCGTCCAGACGCAGCTCTCGGGCGACGCCCAGGCGCATTACGATCTCGCCATGGCCTACCGGGAGATGGGGCTCATCGAGCAGGCGGTCGAGTCGTTCCGGCTCTCCGCCCAGGACCCGCGCTTCCGTCAGCGCTGCGCGGAGATGATCGGCCACTGCCTGCTCGAGGAGGGACGCTTCGAGGAGGCGGCGCAGGAGCTCACCATGGCGCTGGCGCACACCGGGCTCGAGCCGGAGCACTCGGTCGGGATCCGCTATGAGCTCGGGCTCGCGCTCGAGGCGGCGGGACACGCGCACGAAGCGCTGTCGGAGTTCGAGCGCGTATTCGAGATCGAGGCGAACTACCCGGACGTGGCCGCCAAGATCCGCGACCTGCGAAAGAACCTGGAGGCCGCCTGATGCACGGCCCGGCCATCGTGCCGGGGGGGCGGCGCGTGGACCTCCACGCGCACACGACCTTCAGCGACGGTCTGCTCTCGCCCGAGGCGCTGGTGGCACGCGCGGTCGACAAGCGTCTCGCCGCGCTCGCGGTCACCGACCACGACACCGTCGAAGCGCTCGAGCGCGCACGGGCCGCCGCCGGGTCCCACCTCGAGCTGGTCTCGGGTATCGAGATGTCCACCGCCTTCGAGGGCGCCGACCTCCACATCCTCGGCTACTACCTCAATCCCGAGCACGGTCCGCTGCGCGAGCGGCTCAAGGTGTTTCAGACCGAGCGGCGCGAGCGCGCCCTGGCGATCGTCGACCGACTGCGTGCGCTCGGGGCGCCGGTGGACCTCGACGAGGTCCTGGAGCTGGCGGGGCCGGGCGTGGTCGGCAGGCCCCACGTCGCCGAGGCGCTGATCCGCGCCGGACTGGTGAACGATTTCGACGAGGCCTTCGAGCGCTACCTGGGCGTCCAGGCGCCCGCCTACGTGCCGCGTCCCGCATTCAGCCCGGCCGAGGCGATCGCGCTCATCCACGCCGCCGACGGCGTGAGCGTGCTCGCGCACCCGGGATCGCAGATGCCCGACGGCGTCATCGAGCGGCTCCACGCGGTGGGCCTGCGCGGCATCGAGGTCTGGCATCCGTCGCACGGCGGGAGCACGGTGCGCCGCTACCAGGCGCTCGCGCAGCGGCTCGGCATGCTGGTGACCGGCGGCTCCGACTTCCACAGCGAGCACCGCAGCCTCGACCTGGGCGACCTCCCGGTGCCCATCACGGTGCTCGACCCCCTCAAGCAGGCGGCCGGCGTCACCGGTTGAGCCGGTCCGGAAACGCCCGGAAAAACGGGCGTTAGCCACCCGTTGACTCGGCGACGGCACTTTGCATAAGGTCAATTCCGGTAGCCGAGAGCAGTGAGGCCTACCCGGGGCGGCCAGGGCCGCGCCCCGCCGCCCCGTCCACACCCCCCTTGGGAAGGCCCGCCGATCGCCAGGCAGAGGTACAGTCCCCGCCGACTCTCGTATGCCGCACTCCTGATCGCAGCGGGGCTCACCGGCGTCTACGCGGAGACCATCCCCAACTTCGAGGTCCTCACCCTGGTGGTGTTCTGCTCGGGCGTCCTGCTGGGCGCGCGCGACGGAGCCCTGGTGGGGACCCTGACCATGCTCGTGTTCTCGCTGCTCAACCCGTACGGTCCCGCGCATCCCGTCATCACCGCCGCGCAGGTGGCGGGGAACGCGCTCTCCGGCGTCGCCGGCGCGGTGTTCGCCCGGCTCGGCGGCGCGGCGCAGCCGACCGCGAAGCGCGCGATACTGCTGGCCCTGTGCGCGGTGCTGCTCACCGCGTTCTACGATCTCGTCACCAACGTCGCCACCGGCCTCGTGTACGGTCAGATGCGCGTCTGGCTCGTGGGGGGGATCCCGTTCGCCTTATGGCACATTGGCTACAACGTCGCCCTGTTCGTGGCGCTCGGCACGCCGCTGGTCGCGGTGTTCGCGCGCTA
>DATEMP010000399.1:0-2168 GCA_035275545.1 Candidatus Eiseniibacteriota bacterium
CGCCGGCTTCGACCCCAGGACGGACATCCGCTACATCTGGCGCCGCGAGGTCAACATCATCGGCGCCAACGGCTGGATGCGCGAGGACCTCGAAGCCTTGCTGGTGGAAGTCGAGCGCGGCACGATCAAGCCCATCATCGATCGCGTCCTCCCGCTCGCCGAATCCGCGGAAGCGATGCGCCTCCTCCAGGACCGCGAGGTCTTCGGCAAGGTGATCGTCTGCCCGTGAGTGGTCGGCGATGAGCTGCCCCCGCTGCGGCGAAGCCAATCCCTCCGAGGCGCGCTTCTGCATGAAATGCGGCGCGAGCATCACCCGGTCGTGCGCGAGATGCGCCACCGAGCTGCCCGCGGGCGCGCAGTTCTGCTTCGCGTGCGGCCAGGCGGTGACGGGCGCGGGCGGGCTCCTGCCGGCGGCGCCGGCGGCGTACACGCCCCGGCACCTTGCCGAGCGGATCCTCACGTCGAAGGCCGCGCTGGAGGGCGAGCGCAAGCAGGTCACCGTGCTCTTCGCCGATCTCAAGGGCTCGATGGAGCTGCTTGCCGACCGCGACCCCGAGGAGGCGCGCCGGCTGCTCGACCCGGTGCTGCAGCACATGATGGACGCGGTGCACCGCTACGAGGGCACGGTGAACCAGGTGATGGGCGACGGGATCATGGCGCTCTTCGGGGCGCCGCTCGCCCACGAGGACCATGCCGTGCGCGCGTGCTACGCCGCGCTCGACATGCAAGCGGCCATGCGCCGGTATGCCGAGGAGGTGCGGCGCTCCCACGGTGTCGCGCTGGAGATCCGCGTCGGGCTGAATTCGGGCGCGGTCGTGGTTCGGGCCATCGGGAGCGATCTCCACATGGACTACACCGCCGTGGGCCAGACCGCGCACCTGGCGGCCCGGATGGAACAGCTCGCGACGGGTGGGCGAAGCCTCCTCACCGCCGACACGCTGCGGCTCGCCGAGGGGTACGTCGAGGTCACGCCGCTCGGGCCGGTGCCGGTGAAGGGTCTCGAGGCACCGGTCGAAGTCTACGAGCTGGTCGGGACCGGAGGCCGCCGCTCCCGGCTGTCCGCCGCCGCCACGCGTGGACTGACGCGCTTCGTCGGGCGGGACCTCGAGCTGGATCAGCTGCGCCAGGCGCTCGGCCGCGCCGCCGCCGGACACGGCCAGGTGGCGGCGATCGTCGGCGAGCCAGGCGTCGGGAAGTCGCGGCTCGTGTGGGAGGTGACGCACTCGCATCGCGTCCACGGCTGGCTCGTCCTCCAGGCCGCCTCGGTCTCGTACGGGAAGGCGACGTCCTACCTGCCGGCGGTCGATCTGCTCAAGGGCTACTTCGCGATCGAGGATCGGGACGGCCCCCGGGCGGTGCGCGAGAAGATGACGGGGAAGCTCCTGACGCTGGACCGCACGCAGGAAGCGAGCCTGCCGGCACTCCTGGCGCTCCTCGATGTCCCGACCGGAGATCCCTCCTGGGACGAGCTGGACCCCCGACAGCGCCGCCAGCGGACGCTCCAGGCGCTGAAGCAGCTCCTGATCCGCGAGAGCCAGGTCCAGCCGCTCCTGGTGATCTTCGAGGACCTCCACTGGATCGACTCCGAGACCCAGACCCTCCTCGACTCGCTCATCGAGAGTCTGCCGGCGGCGCGGCTGCTCCTCCTCGTGAACTACCGGCCGGAGTATCGGCATCAGTGGGGCAGCCGGACCTACTACACGCAGCTCCGGCTGGACCCGCTCCCCCCGGAGACCGCCGAGGCGCTCCTCGGCGCGTTGCTCGGGCCCGACACCAGCCTCGATCCGCTGAACCGGATGCTGATCGCGCGGACGGAGGGCAACCCGCTCTTCCTGGAGGAGAGCGTGCGGACCCTCGTCGAGACTGGGGCGCTATCGGGCGAGCGCGGGGTGTACCGGCTGGCGCGGCCCCTTCCGACCATCCAGGTCCCCGCCACGGTTCAGGCGGTGCTGGCCGCCCGGATCGACCGGCTGGCCCCCGGCGACAAGGCGCTGCTCCAGACGGCATCGGTGGTCGGGAAGGACGTGCCGTTCGCCTTGCTCCGGGCAGTGGTCGAGCTGGCCGAGGACGAGCTCCGCGGCGGGATCAGCCGTCTCCAGACCGCCGAGTTTCTGTACGAGGCGAGCCTTTTCCCGGATCTCGAGTACACGTTCAAGCACGCCCTCACC
>DATEMP010000400.1:0-3561 GCA_035275545.1 Candidatus Eiseniibacteriota bacterium
CGGACGCCAAGGCGCCGGACACGAAGCCGGTGACCAACCCCAGCACCGGCCCCGCGGCTCCGCCCACCACGCCGCAGCCGCCGGCCAAGGCGGTCGCGTCCTCTCCCACCGCGGCGGTCACGCTGCCCGATACGCTCAGGATCTCCCTCACCTCCCGGAACGCGCCCACCGACTGGCCGCGGATCGTGGCCTCGCCGCCGCTCGACTACCCGGAGGCGGCGAAGCGCGAGAGTGTCCAGGGCATCGTCTGGGTGCTGGCGTTCGTGGACGTCGACGGCCGCGTGCGCAGCGCCTCGATCGATCGCGGCATCCCCGAGCTGGACGAGGCGGCACTCGCGTGGGTCAAGGGCTCGAAGTTCGCGCCCTGCGAGCGACGCGGCGCCCCCTGTAGATTTCACGTGCGCGTGGCCGTGCGCTACACGCTCTTCTGATGCGTCTCGTCACCGCGGAGCAGATGCGGCGCCTCGACCGCGCCACGATCGACGGCGGCCGCGCGTCGGGCGAGGTGCTCATGGAGCGCGCCGGCGCCGGCGTGGTCGAGGCCATGGAGCGGCGCTACGGCCCGAGCCTGGGCCTCCGCGTGCTGGTGCTGTGCGGCACCGGCAACAACGGCGGCGATGGCCTGGTGGCGGCGCGCCACCTCGATGCGCGCGGCGCCGAGGTGCACGTGGGCGTGCTCGGGGATCCCGCGCGCATGAGCGACGACGCGAGCCTCCACCTCGAGCGGCTCACCGCCGCGGGCCAGCGCGTCACCTCGATCGCGAGCGTGGACGAGCTCGAGCGCTTCGCGGCGCTGCGCGATCCCTGGGACTACGCGCTCGACGCCCTGCTCGGCACCGGCGCGCGCGGCGAGCCCGAGGGACTGCTCGCCGCGGGCGTGGAGGTGCTGCGGCGCCTCGACGACGCCGGCGTGCGCGTGGTCGCGCTCGACCTGCCGACCGGAGTCCACGCGGACACCGGAGCGATTGCCCGCCGCGCGGTGCGCGCCGATCTCACCGTGACGTTCGGCTGCCCCAAGCGCGGGCACTTCCTCTACCCGGGGCGCGCGTTCGCCGGGGCGCTCGAGGTGGTCGACATCGGGCTCGTCGACCAGGGCGTGGACGCCGGCGACGTGAGCGTCGCCACGCCCGCGACCATGGCGGCGCTGCTGCCCGCGCGCGACCCGCGCGCGCACAAGAGCAGCGTCGGCCGGGTGCTGGTCATCGGCGGCTCGATGGGGCTCACCGGCGCGGTGGCGCTCGCGGCGCGCGCGGCGCTCCGGAGCGGCGCCGGGTACGTGAAGGCGGCGATCCCGAGCAGCCTCAACGACGTACTCGAGGTGAAGCTCACCGAGGAGATGACCGTGCCCATGCCCGAGACGCCCGAGCGCACGCTCGCGCTCGCGGCGCTCGAGCCGCTCCACGCGCAGGCCGCGGAGGCGGACGTGGTGGTGCTGGGCTCGGGGCTCTCGCGTCACCGCGAGGCGGCGGAGCTGGCGCGGCGGGTGGTCGGCGAGAGCGAGCGGGCGCTGGTGATCGACGCCGACGGGCTTTCGGCGTTCGAGGGTCACACCGAAGCACTCGCGCGCGCAGCGGCGCCGCGCGTGCTCACCCCCCACCTGGGCGAGATGCGGCGCCTGACCGGCATCGATGCCACGCAGCTCGAGGCGACCCGCATCGACGCGGCGCGCGAGTGGGCGCAGCGCTGGAACGCGGTGGTGCTGCTCAAGGGCGCGCCGACCGTGGTCGCCGCACCCGACGGCCGGACCAGCGTCAACCCCACCGGCAACCCCGGCATGGCGACCGCGGGCATGGGCGACGTGCTCGCGGGCGTGGTCGCCGCCCTCATGGCGCAGGGCCTCCTGCCCTGGGACGCCGCGCGCCTGGGCGCGTACGCGCACGGCATGGCGGGCGACCTGGTGGCGGGCGAGAAGGGCCAGTACGGGCTGGTCGCGGGCGACGTGATCGAGTCGATGCCGCTCGCGCTCGTGACCCTCGCCCGGCTGCGCGCCCAGTCCGCGGAAGCCCCAACGACCGCGAGGCCGGGACAGGTACGGGTCCCGGCCTCGTTCCGTTGAGTCGTCGCTTCCGCCCGGCGGGTTACTTCGGCATCACCACCCGGTTGATGACGTGGATCACGCCGTTCGACTGGATGACGTCGTAGGTCGAGATCTGAGCGATCGCGCCGGTCTCGTCCTGGATGACCAGGTTGCTCTCGCCGTTCATCATCACCCACAGCATGCCGCCGCTCGCGGTCTTGAGCGTCGCCGTGCCCTTGCCCGCCTTGACCCGCTTGCGCAGCTCGGCGGCTGTGAGACGGCCCGGCACCACGTGATAGGTGAGCACCTTCGCGAGCATCGCCTTGTTCTCGGGCTTGAGCAGCGTCTCGACCGTGCCCTCGGGCAGGTTCTCGAACGCGTCGTTGACCGGCGCGAACACCGTGAACGGGCCCGCGCTCTTGAGGGTGGAAACCAGATCGGCCGCCTTGACCGCGGCGACCAGCGTGGTGTGATCGGCGGAGTTCACCGCGTTGTCGACGATGTCCTTGGTGCGGAACATCGCCTGGCCGCCGACCATCGGCTCGCCCGAGGCGAAGGCCACGGCCGGGACCAGGGCCGCGATCACCGACAGCATCCTGAGTGCGCGCTTCATCTCATCCTCCTGCGTTGGGGTCGCGCCGGGCCTCCGCCCGGCCTCATGTCACGCCCCCTCTACGGGGCGGCTGGGCGGGCGGATGAGCGACCGGTTTGACGACTCCCGGACAGCGCTGTGCGAGAATCCTCATCCCACGGTGTGACGCGCTACGTAGAAGATGTGAACGGACAGGCCGGCCCGAGCGGAAGATCCCGGAAGCACCGGCCACCCACGCGTCACTTCGAGAAAGGAACGAACCATGAACGGCAGGATCCTGGTCACCACGCTGGCCCTGGCGCTGTGCGTCGCCGGCATGCCGCCGGCGGGCGAGGCGGAGGCGGCGAAGCCCGCGTCCACGCCGGCGAAGGGCGGAGTCGGCAAGGTCACGAAGACCGACGAGGAGTGGCGCAAGCTGCTCAAGCCCGACCAGTACCGGGTGCTCCGCAAGGAGGGCACCGAGATCGCCTTCACCGGCAAGTACTGGGACAACCACCAGGACGGCATCTACCTGTGCGCGGGATGCGGGCTCGAGCTGTTCAGCTCCGAGACCAAGTTCGACTCCGGCACCGGCTGGCCCAGCTACTGGGCGCCGATCGCGAAGGACCACGTGCACGAGATCACCGATCGCACGCTCGGGATGGAGCGGGTCGAGGTGGAGTGCGCGCGCTGCGGCGGCCACCTGGGCCACGTGTTCGACGACGGCCCCAAGCCGACCGGCTTGCGCTACTGCATGAACTCGGCGTCGCTCACCTTCGTGCCCGCGAAGAAGAAGTAGCCCGGCGGCGGCAAACACGACGGCCCGCGTCGCGAGACGCGGGCCGTTTCGTGGCGTGCGGGCCTTCAGCCCGCGGCCGTCCGGCTAGATGAGGTGGGGCGTGATCTTGGAGACCATGACCGCCTTGGGATAGGCGCCCACCATCTTCTCGACCACCTGTCCGCCCTTGAACAC
>DATEMP010000401.1:0-4238 GCA_035275545.1 Candidatus Eiseniibacteriota bacterium
CGGCGTACTGCAGCGAGCCAGGATGGCGAGCGGAGAGGGCCGGGAGGAGTGCCCCCGACGCCTGAGGCCCCTCCTCCGCGTCCGCTGGAAGCACGAAACCCCGCGCCTTCAACAGGCACGGGGTTTCGCGATCGGCGCTGAAAGGCTTACGGCTTGCCGGTGCGCTTCTTCTCCGGTGCCGCCGTCTGCGGCGTGCCCACGGACGCGTCGCTGTCGACCGTGCCGCTCTTCGACGGCCGGTCCTTGCCCGCATCCATTGCCTTGGACATCAGGACACTCGCGCGCGGGAAGAGGTCGAACGCCGCCAGGATCTGCGGATCGTCCTCGACCAGGATCTTGTAGCGCTCGACGCGCCCCAGCGTCGCCGAGGCGATCTCGGCCCGCACCTGCTGGAGCATGAACGGACGGTCGGCCTGCCACGCCGAGTCGTTCACTGCCGCCTTGCGGTTCTGGATCACCGCGTGCAGCCGCTCCCAGTCGCTGTCGGCGAGCGTGAAGTCCTTGCCGAGCATCTGCGGCGTCCACTTCACGTCCCGGTGCGACGCCACGTAGTGGGTCGAGAACTCGAAGAACACGCGCTTCTGCAGCATGTCGATCTGCGGGCGCGTGAGCACCGGGCCTTCGTGCAGCACCACGTCGGGATAGATGCCGCCGCCGCCGTAGACGCTGCGACCGCCCACGGTCTTGAACTTGGGCCGGGTCGCCAGGGCGGAATCGCTCGGCACCTCCTCGCGCACCGCATCCTCGGAGTACTCGGAGCGGTCCGTGAACTTCTCGTAGGGCCGCTGGATGAGCCGGCCGCTCGGCGTGTAGTACTTGGCGATCGTGAGCAGCAGCTTCGAGCCGTCGCCGAGCCGGAGCTGGTTCTGGACCAGGCCCTTGCCGAACGAGTTGACGCCCGCGACCAGGCCGCGGTCGAGGTCCTGGATGGCGCCCGCCACGATCTCGGAGGCGGACGCGGTGCCGTGGTCCACCAGCACCACGATCGGGCCGTCGGCGAGCTTCGGGCGGTCGCTGCTGTAGTAGTCGGCGTTCGCCGAGGCGATGCGGCCGCGCGTGTACACGACCCGCTTGTTCTGCGGCACCAGCTCGTCGAGCACCTCGACCGCCTGCGAGAGCAGGCCGCCGAAGTTGCCGCGCAGGTCGAGCATCAGCGACTTCATGCCCTGCTGGCGCAGGCTGCCGAGCGCCTTCTCGAGCTCGGCGCCGGTGGTCTGGGCGAAGCGGTTGATGCGCACGTAGCCCACACCCGGACGGATCATGTACGCGTAGGGCACGCTCTCGAGAGGAATCTTGGCGCGCTCGATCGAGAAGTGGAGCGGCTCGGTCTCGCCCTCGCGCTCGATGGTCACCGCCACCGTGGTCCCGGAGGGGCCGCGCAGCAGCTTGAACACGTCCTCGTTGGTGATGTTCTTGGCGATCGGCTTGGCGTCGATCTCGACGATGCGGTCACCGGCCTGGATGCCGAGCCGGTAGGACGGCCCGCCCTCGAGCGCCGCGATCACCACGATCGCGCCGTCGCGCAGGTCGAACTGGACGCCCACGCCCGAGTACTCGCCCGAGAACTCCTCGTCCATCCGCTGCGCGCGCTGCATCGGCAGATGGACGGTGTGCGGATCGAGGGTCTTGAGCATCCCGTCGATCGCGCCCTTGATGAGCTTCTCGTTGTCCGGAACCTCGACGTAGTTGTTCTGGACCAGGTAGAGGACCTGGGAGAACAGGTCGAGGTGGCTGCGCATGTCGTCCGTGGCGTGCAGTCCGCGTGCGACGCCGAATCCGAGCAGCGCCGCGAGCGACATCGCCACCATCAGGGGACCAAGCGAGTTGCGACGAAACCAAGCCATTGAGGTGAATCCCTGGGTTGAGGTTAGACGACGGGCGCCCGGGTCTTGAGGCTTCCGAGGCGCCCAACAGCCGCATCAAGTGTCTCGCGTCGGCGGGCAAAGTGGAAGCGAAGACGTTGCTTCCCCGCATGTGCATCGGCATAGAAACTCGAGCCCGGCACCGCCGCAACGCCGCCCTCCGCGACCAGATGGCGCGCGAAGGTCACGTCGTCCGGGAAGCCGAATCCCGAGATGTCGGTCATCACGTAGTACGCCCCCTTGGGCATGAACGTCCGGAACCCGGCGGTTTCCAGCGCCGGCACGAGGAAATCGCGACGGGCGCGGTAACTCTCGGCCAGGGTCCGGTAATAGTCGTCTGGCAAGGAGAGGGCCGCCGCAGCAGCCTCCTGGAGCGGTGCAGGTGCTCCGACTGTCAAGAAGTCGTGCACCTTGCGAATTGCTCCCGTGAGGGCCGGGGCCGCCAGGCAGTAGCCCACCCGCCAGCCTGTGACGCTGAATGTCTTTGAGATGCCGGAAATGGTCACGGAGCGCTCACGCATTCCATCCAGGGTCGCGAGGCCGATGTGCTGGGCCCCGTCGTAGAGGATGTGCTCGTAGATCTCGTCGGTGACCGCCACCACGTCCCATTTACGGCACAGGCCGGCGATGTGTTCCAACTCGCTGCGTGTAAAGACCTTCCCCGTCGGGTTGTTGGGGGTGTTGATGACGATCGCCTTGGTGCGGTCGTTGAAGGCGCCTTCCAGCTCGGCGGGATCGTAGCTCCAGTCCGGCTCCCGGAGGCGCACGAACCGGGGCTGGGCCCCGCACAGGACCGCGTCCGGGCCGTAGTTCTCGTAGAACGGCTCGAAGACGATCACCTCCTCGCCCGGATTCACCAGGGCGAGCAGGGTGGCCACCATGCACTCGGTCGAGCCGCAGCACACCGTGACCTCGGTTTCGGGGTCGTAGCGAAGCGCGGTGAAGCGCTCGGTCTTGGCCACCAGCGCGTCGCGCAGCCGCTTGGCGCCCCAGGTGATCGCGTACTGGTTGAGGTCGGCGCGGATCGCGCGCACCGCTTCTTCCTTGAGCGTCTCCGGGGCGGCGAAGTCCGGGAAGCCCTGCGCCAGGTTGACCGCGCCATGCTGGTTGCAGAGGCGCGTCATCTCGCGGATGACCGACTCGGTGAACAGCGTGCTGCGCTGGGAGACGAGGTTGCGCATGGGGCCCGCAGTGTACCGCGCGCCCGGGCGTGGCCCAACGGGGCCGGCTGGGCGTGGCGTTCTGCATGCCGGACGGGGTTCCGGGCGCGACGGGCGCGGCCGACGCGGGCAGCGTGGACCGTGCTACCTTCCCCCGCCATGGACGGCCAGCGGGCGATTGCGCGGCGCATGGTGATCGGCATGCCGCGCGACGGGATGACCCCGTCGTGGGAGAAGGACTTCGCCGCCTACCCTCCGGCAGGGGTGATTCTGTTCGGCCGGGACTTCGCCGACCTCGCGGCGCTGCGTGGTCTCACCTCCCGGCTGCGCGATCTCGCCCGGCCGCGCCGGATCTTCATCGCCGTCGACGAGGAGGGCGGCTTCGTCTCCCAGCTCGGCCGGCACCTGGTGGTGCCCCCCAACGCCACCCTGCTCGCCCGCGGCGCCGGGCCCGGCGACATCGCCTGGGCGTCGCAGGTCACCGGCGAGCGGCTGCGGGCACTCGGGATCGACTGGACCTTCGCCCCGGTCGCCGACATCCACTCCGAGCCGAGGAACCCGGTGATCGGGCCGCGCGCGTTCGGACAGGAGCCCGCCGCGGTGGCGGCGGCGGTCGCCGAGGCGATGCGCGGCTACCGCGCCGCGGGCGTGGCCGCATGCCTCAAGCACTTTCCCGGGCACGGCGACACCGTGCTCGACTCGCATCTCGCGCTGCCGCGTTGCGACGCTTCGGCAGAACAGCTCGACGCACGCGAGCTCCACCCCTTCCGCGCCAACCTCGAGGCCCATGCGGTCATGACCGCACACGTGGTCTACCCGGCGCTCGATCCCGAGCGGCCCGCGACGTTCTCGCGCGCGATCTCGCACCACCTGCTGCGCGAACGGCTCGGCTTCCAGGGGATCGCGATCACCGACGCGCTCGAGATGAAGGGCGCCGCGGAAGGCCGGAGTCCCGCCCAGGCCGCGCAGCAGGCGCTGAACGCCGGCTGCGACCTGGCGCTGTTCGCGTTCCACGACGAGACGCTGCGCCGGGCGCGCCTCGAGCTCGCCGACATGCTGGTGGACGGCGGGATCGACCGGGAGCTCTTCGACGCCGCCCGTCCGCGGCTCGCCGCGTTCGACAGCGCAGTGCCCGAGCCCACGCCCGAGGAGCTCGCGCGCCCGCTGGAGGCGCTCACGCCCAGCGATTGGGAGGCGCGGCTCGAGGGCATCATCG
>DATEMP010000402.1:0-7388 GCA_035275545.1 Candidatus Eiseniibacteriota bacterium
TCCAGGATCGCACCGCCTGCGGGGTAGGGCATCGACGTGGCGTGGATCAGGTTCGACATCTTGCTGGTGACGTTCTGAATGCGGCGCGCCCCCTCGAGGATGCGCTTCACCTTCTCCTGCACCGCCGGGGAGAGCGTGCTCGCTTCGCGCTGCAGGAGCTGCGCGTTGCCGGCGATCGCGGCGAGCGGATTGTTGATCTCGTGGTTGAGCCCGCCCACCGTCTCGGTGATGCTGCGGAGCCGCTCGGTCTCGAGCAACTCCGCCTGGGTCTGGCGCAGCTCCTGGTACGCGGCGCGCGCCTGGGCGAGCAGACGCGCGTTGCGGACCGCCGCGGACGCCTGGCCGGCGATGAGCGTGAGCACCTCGAGGTCGTGCTCGTCGTATCCGCCGGAGCCGGCGTGGTCCTGCACCGCGATCACGCCGATCCCCTTGCCTTCGGCGAGCAGGGGGACGCCCAGCCACGAGGAGGACGGACGCCCGATCGGCGTGAGCCCGAGCGCGGTCGCCTCGGCGAGCACGTCGCCGTTGATGAGCCGCGGCTGCCCGGAGCGCAGCACGTACTCGGTGAGCCCGTTGCCGAGCGGCCGCGGCGCGAGGTCGGGCAGCACCTGACGGTCCTCCACGCGGATCGCGAACGTGAGCATCCCGGTCGCCTCGTCGTGAAGCGCGATGTAGAAGTTCCGCGTGTCGAGGATGCGGCTCGCCTGCTCGTAGATGCGCTGGGCGAGCGAGTCGAGATCGAGCGATGCCGAGAGCGCGGCACCCACCTCGTTGAGTGCTGCGAGCTCGCGGTTGCGCGCCGCGAGCTGCTCGCGCCACGCAAACTCCTTGCTCATGTCGGTGAGCACCGCCGTCAGCCGGCCGGTGCCGCCCATGCGGCGGATCGCCACCCGGAACACCGGCGGGTCGAGCTGGCGGGTCGCGACCGGCAGGATGCCCTGGGCCGAGCCCTCGCGCAGCGCGCGCCCGAGCAGCTCCGCGACATCCCGCCCGAACAGCGTCTGGAGGTCCGGCTTGAGGCCCAGGCGCGTCACCAGCTCGCGGGCCGCTTCGTTGGCGCGCTCGGTCTGCCCGTTGCCGGACAGGATCAGCGCGGGGTCGGGCAGGAACTCGATGAGCGTGGCGTTGTCCATGGGCCTCCCTGGAAGTCCGGTTATCGGCAGTTCCTGGCGGGGCTTCAGGTCGCTCCACGGCGGCGGCCCGGCCCGTCACAGGCCCTTCCCTCGAGCGACAGACCTTCCAAGCCGGCGGGAAGTTCGAGCCGGGGCCACCGCGCCATCCTCAGCGTCGCGGGTGATCGTCACCAGAAAGGAGATTCGCATGTCCACGACACGGGGAGTTCGGCTGCTGATCGCCGCGGTCGCGCTGGCGATCGCGATCGTTCCTTCCACTGCCGGCGCTGTCGGGCTGGTTCAGAGCTTCAACACCACGCTCCAGCCCGGCGTGTGGCACGGCTTCGTGATCGCGCCGTCCCTGACCAACGCCGGCTACGTCGCCGAGATCTCGCCGATCGGGGGTGGCACCAACGGCGAGACCATCGAGCGGTACGTCATCCAGCCCGAGTTCAACGGGACCCAGTGGAACGACGTCGTGCGCATGCAGATCTCGGCGGGCTATGCGCCGCTTCCCGTCCAGGTGCGCGTATACGACATGGGCGGCATGCTCCCGGCGCAACACTTCACCACCACGCTGCAGCCGGGGGTATGGCACGGGTTCGGGCTCGGGCCCTCGAGCCAGGACGGTGGATTCCTGGCCGAGATCACGCCGCTCGGATCGGGGACCGACGGGGAGACGATCGAGCGCTACGTCGTGCAGCCGGAATACAACGGCAGCACCTGGAACGACGTGCTGCGGATGCAGGTCGGTGCGGGGCAGAGCCCGCTCGACGTGGAGGTCCACGTCTACGGCACGTCCGGGCTCCCGGTGGTGGCGGACATCACCACCACGCTCCAGCCCGGGGTGTGGCACGGGTACGTGCTCGGCCCGTCCAGCGCCGCCGGGGGATACCTGACCGAGATCACCCCGCTCGCACCGGGCACCGATGGGGAGACGATCGAGCGCTACGTCGTGCAGCCGGAGTACAACGGCAGCACCTGGAACGACGTGCTGCGGGTGCAGCTGCCGGCCTCGTACGCGCCGCTCCAGGTCCGGCTCAAGGTCTACTCGGTCTCCGCTCAGGCGACCGTCGCGACCCACTCGACGTGGGGCAGGCTCAAGGCCATCTATCGTTGAACCTTGCTCCGCTTGCCGCCCACCAACACGAAGGCCCCGGATCTCGGGATCCGGGGCCTCGTGCAAATCGGGGTGATTCTACTTGAGGGCCGTCTCCTTCATCGCCTTGGCGATGCGGAACTTGAGAACGGTCTTGGCCGGAATCTTGATGGCCTCGCCGGTCTGCGGGTTGCGGCCCATGCGCGCCTTGCGCTTCACGACCACCAGCTTGCCGACGCCGGGGAACACGAATCCATTCTTGGCCTGACGGGCCGCAAGCGTCGCCAGCTCTTCGAGGATCTCCACGCTCTGCTTCTTGGTGATCTCGAACTTGTCGGCGAGGTGCCCAGCGACCTGGGACTTGGTCATCATCTTGCCCATGCTGCCTTCCTTTCCCTGTGAAGGTGTTCTCACGATGGACGGACGGGCGCGAGGCGCCCTGGCCACAGGCGTGTATAGCAAGCGGAGCCGCGATTCCCAAGGGAAATCTGCACCGTGGTCAATTCCATGCCGATTTGGCGCGGTCCAAACGCAAGCATAATCCGGGCCGCGCCAAATGCGGTCCAAATGAGGGTGGGAGCCACGAAGGCCAAGCGACGTGCGGTCGGAGGCAGGATGGAGGTTCTTCGCGTCGCCGGTCGGTGGCGCTCGCGGGCGGCGATGCGCGTGCGTCGGTGCGAAGTTGGGGGCGCTGCTTCGAGCGCTACTCGACCCGCACCAGGCGCTGCCGCGCGACGCCTTCCGCGCCGCTCGCGCGCACGTAGTAGACCCCCGCCGCGGCACGGGCGCCGCGCGCGTCCTGACCATCCCATGTCACCCGGTGACGCCCCGCCGGGAGATTTCCGGTGAGGAGCGTGCGCGTGCGGCGCCCGCGGATGTCGAACACCGCCACTTCCATGGCGCCGCCGCGGGCGAGCTCGAGCGAGAGCTGGGCCTCTCCGCGGCTCGGGTTCGGGAACGGCGCGCCGAGCGCGATGCGCCGTGCTTCGGGCGCGGGCTCGACCGCGACCGGCGCCTGCGTGAGATCGAGCTTCCACTGCGAGCGCCCGTGCGTGGCCGCGACCAGCGTGCGCGACGGGGCGTGGAGGCTCAGGTCGAACACCGCCGTGGGCGGCAGGCCGCTGCCGAGCGGCACCCAGGTCACGCCCAGGTCGGGCGACCAGTAGACGCCCACGTCGGTCGCCACGTAGAGAGTCTGCGAGTTCGCGGGATCCACGAGGAGGTCGTTGACCGGAATGTCCGGGAGGTTGCCATCGATCGGGCTCCAGGTGGTGCCGCGGTTCGCGCTGCGGTAGACGTGCGTCAGGTGCTCGTCGGCGCCGAACCCCGAGAGCGTCACGTAGACCACCTGCGAGTTGGCGGGATCGGCGGTGACGCGGGTCACCCAGCGGGTCGGGAGCCCCGCCGAAATGTTGGTCCACACCACGCCCGCGTTGTTGGTGCGCCACACGCGCCCGTCGTCGGTGCCCGCGTAGTAGCAGTTGGCGTCGAGCGGGGAGATGGCGAGCGTCGTGATCGTGCTGTAGACCAGCAGCGCGGTGGGATTGTTCGTGGTGAGGTCGGTGCTGATCGGTGTGTAGTTCTGGCCGTTGTCGGTGCTGCGGTAGACCCGCTGGCTGCCGACGAGGATCACGTTGTGGTTGAGCGGGCTCATGACGAACGGCGTGTTCCAGTTGAAGCGGTCGGCGGCGTCGATGCCGGGCACCGCGCCGCCCGGGAACGTCAGTCCGCCGTTCGTGGAGCGCTGGGGCCCGAGGCCGCCGCAGCAGTACTGCCACTCGGCGAAGATGATGTTCGGGTTGGTGGGATCCACCGTGCAATAGAACCCGTCGCCCCCGAGGATCGCCGCCCAGGTGTTGGGATCCCCGGCGGTGATGAGCGTGTTGTTGTCCTGCGTCCCGCCCACGAGCCGGTCGGGGTTCGAGGGATCGATGCCGCCCGCGTAGAACTGGGTGATGTCGAGCGTCACCGATTTGAACCACGTGTTGCCGCCCGTGGTCGAGGAGAAGAAGCCGCCGTCGTTGCCGAGGTAGATGTGGTTGGGATTGGCGGGGTCGATCCAGATCGAGTGGTTGTCGACGTGGGCGGTGCCGAGCACCGAGGAGAAGTTCACACCGCCGTTGGTCGACCGCGCCATGTCCACGCCCAGCGCGTAGACCTTGTCGTAGTTGGTGGGATCCACCGCCAGCTCGCCGAAGTACCACCCGAAGCCGCCGAAGATGTTCGTGAACCCCGAGACGTCGCGGCGCGCCCACGTGGCGCCGCCGTTGGCGGTGCGGTAGAGACCGAGGCCCGCATAGCCGCCGCTCGATCCGGCGATGATCTGCGCGTAGACCATCGAGGGCCGCGACGGGGCGATCGCCAGGCCGATGCGTCCCACGTCGTCACTCGGCGCCGGGAGGCCGTTCTGGAGCCGGGTCCAGGTGGTGCCGTAGTCGATGCTCCGCCAGATGCCGCACCCGGGGCCGAACGCGCGCCGGTAGGTCGGGCGCCGCACCCGCTCCCAGGTCGCGGCGTACACGGTCTCGGGATGCGCGGGGTTGATGACCACGTCGGAGCAGCCGGTGCTGTCGTTCACGAACAGCACCTTGGTCCAGTTGGCGCCGCCGTCCTCGCTGCGATAGAGGCCGCGGTCCGGATTGGTCGAGAACTGGGTGCCCATGCCGGCGACGAAGATCCGATTCGAGTTCGAGGGATCGACCGCCACCCGGCCGATGCGGCGGGTGTCGCGCAGCCCCAGGTACTGCCAGGTGTCACCCGCGTCGATCGTCCGGTAGAGGCCCGTCCCGTCGTAGGTGTCGACCGCCGAGTTCGCCTCCCCGGTGCCGCAGTAGATGATGTTGGTGTTCGAGGGATCGATCGCGAGTGCCCCGATCGAGTACGCGAAGTCGCGGTCGAAGACCGAGTACCAGTTGACGCCCTCGTCGTCGGAGCGGAACACGCCGCCGTTGGCCGAGCCCAGGTACATGCGGAAGCCGCCCGGCACCACCGCGAGCGCGGTCACGCGGCCGCCGATGTTGTAGGGGCCCACCGGCTGCCAGAAGAGCCCGGCGCTGGTGGTGAAGCGCGAGCGGTCCTGCACCGCCTGGCCGACGGCGGCGAGGAACGCGTCGTTGTCGATCGAGCCCGAGGGGAAGGCGCGCTGGGCGAAGAACCAGTCGCTCGGATAGTGCCCGGCCTCCTCCGATTCGCGCTCCACTTCGTGGGCGCGATCGTGCGGGAGATAGGCCAGCGCGATGGCGATGAGCCAGGTCAATACCGGGACGAGAACCGCGACCCGGCGGGTGCGTGGGAAGGCCATGTGAAGGGAATTCTAGCCGCAGACCGCCCCTAGTACCAGCGAGCCCATTCCTTGGCGAACTTCTCCTTGCCCTGCAGTGCGGTACGAGCGGGGGCGTGCAGAATGACCGACGGAGCGGACTCGGCGAAGAAGTCTCCCTCCACGTAGGCCGCCTCGCCCTTGCCGGTCTCGAGGTAGCAGCCGCCCTTGCCGTCGAAGCGCGCCGGGGTCGAGCCCGCGGGCGGCGCACCCAGGATGCGGGCGGCCACGCCGTGCGCCACCCCCTCACCCGCCGCGCGCGCGAATACGCCCGCCTTGGGCAGCATGCCGCCGCCGGCGAGCGGGATGTGGGTGACGTCGCCGATCGCCCACACGCCCTCGAACGAGGTCGCGAGCGTGTCGCGGGAGACGCTCACCCAGCCGTTGCCGGAGAGGAGGCCGCTCTCGCGCAGGAACGCCGGCGCGGTGTGCGCGGGGATCACGATCAGGAGATCGAAGGGCTCGCGCGTGCCGTCGCCGAGCTCGAGCTCGCCCGCCACCGCGCGCGAGGGCGGGCTGCCCGCCGGCGTCGACGAGGGCGAGTGGACGCGCACCGGTTTACCGCCGAAGCGCGCAGTGATCCCGCGCTGCTCGTAGAGCTCGCGGACCGCCGCACCCACCGTGGCGCCCGCGACCGGCATCGGCTGCGGCTCGGGCGTGACGAAGGAGAGCGAGAACCGCTCGGGGCCCGGCTTGCGCGAGAGCCGCTCGTGGATGAGGAGCGCCGCTTCGTGCGGGGCGGCCGGACACTTGTAGGGCGGAGCGATCACCGCCATCAGCACGCGGCCGCCCTTGAACTCGTCGAGCGCGTTGCCGAGCCTGAGCGCCGCGTCCAGGTCGTAGAACTGGTGCGCCACCCCCGCGGCACCCGGCAGCGGCTCCATGGTGAGCCGGGCACCCGGTGAGAGCACGAGCGCGTCCGCCTTCACCTTGTCACCCGCGACCTCGAGCACCATGCGCTCCGGATCGACGCCCACCACCTCGGCGCAGCGGAACTCGAGCCCGTGACGCGTGATCGTCGAGAGCCGCTGGCTCACCTGCTCGGGGCGCTTGCGTCCAGTGAGCACCCAGGTGTGCCCGGCCCCGAGTGACACCTCGGGCCGCCAGTCGACCACCAGGATGCGATGCGGCGCGGGGAGGAGGGCGCGCAGCGTGCGGGCGGCCGCGATCCCGCCGAACCCGGCGCCGACGATGACGGTCGTGGAGGCGGCGCTCACCGGGTGCGAGGCTCCCGGGTCGGCTCCGGCGCTCCGGTGCGCACGTCCATGGCGGCCGATGGCATGCGGGTCATCCTAACCCACTCGGCCGCGGCGCTCGTGTACATTCTCCGCTCCAGATATCGAGATACCGAGGGGGGGGGCCGGCATGATCGTCATGAAGTTCGGCGGCACCTCGGTCGGGGTCCCCGCGAACTTCGCGGTCGCGACCGGCCTGGTCGCCGCACGCGCGGGCCGCGACCCGGTGGTGGTGGTGAGCGCGCTGGCCGGGATCACCAATCTTCTGGTCGAGTTCTGCCGCTCGACCGTCGGTCGCGCGGTGCTGGCCCAGCAGGTCGAGACCCGGCACCAGGAGTTCGCGCGCAAGGTCGCGGTGCCGCCCGCGACCATCGAGCCGTTGCTGCGCGCCTGGCAGCTCGAGTCGGCCGTCTGGCTGACGAGCCCCAAGGTGGTGGCGGGCGCCGACCGCGACCGCGTGCTCTCGTTCGGCGAGCGGCTCTCCGCCGAGCTGTTCGCGGCCGGGCTCCGGGCGCTCGGTGTGGATGCCGTCCCGGTGCTGGCAGGCGAGGCCGGGCTCGTGACCGACGAGCGCTTCGGCGCCGCCCATCCGCTCGCCGAGGCCGCGGGCCTGATCGCCGCCA
>DATEMP010000403.1:0-10085 GCA_035275545.1 Candidatus Eiseniibacteriota bacterium
GTGGAGCACGTGCGGGCGGGGGGCGCCCGCACGGCAGTCTGAACCGAGAGGAGGTCCAGGATGGACCCGAGCAATCCGGTGGCGGTCCTGCTCAACCCGGCAGTCTTCTCAGCGCTGTCGGTGTTCCCGTTCGTGCTCGAGTACGTGAAGAGCCTGGCCGAGCGCGTCTTCGGCGACAACGCGAAGAAGGCGGCGGCGATCACCAGCGCGCTCACCGTGATCGGGATCGTGACCTGGTCCGGGCTCAGTGCGCACCTCACCGCCTTGGAGATCGCGGCCCAGTCCGTGATCGCCTGGGTGTACGTGGAGGCGGTCTACCGCGCGGCGATCCAGCCGGCCGCGAAGAACACGAACAACCCGGTCCTGCCGACCGGACCCGCGCCCGATCTGGACGCCTGAGCGGTTCACCCATCGCATCGAACAGGGAGGTCCCAGCCATGAAGAGTCCGACACGCATCGCACTCGCATCGGCCGTCGCACTCGCAATCGCCTGCGCGGCGCCCGCCTTTCCCCAGACCTACTCGGTCTTCGACGCCGGCAAGCGCACCCAGGTCGCGGTGCACGTGGGGGCGCTGACCATCGCCGAGCAGGAGACGGGGTCCCCCGAGTGGAGCGGCGTCGAGGCCGGCGGGGCGATCGTCTACTCGCTGCACAAGCAGTTCTCGCTGGTCGGCACCTACGACCACGGCTTCCCGATCACCTCGGACCGCGACCACCGGAACTACCTGCGCGCAGTCGGCAACCTCAAGGTCTACCCACCGCCGACCGAGCGCTCCGCGACCAACCTGTTCATCGGCGGCGGCTACATGGTGATCGACCGCGCCGCCGGTGCCGAGTCCTGGCAGGGCGGTCTCGGCCAGGTCGTGGTCTCGCACCTGTTCGCGGACGGCTGGGGCGTCTACGGCTCCTACATCCACGGCTTCGCGCGTGACGAGCTCGAGGCGGACGTCAACGTTGCCAAACTCGGCCTTCAGCATCGGCTGTTCGGCGCGCGGTAGGGGCGCCGCCACCAGGGAGGGACGCACCGATGAACGATGCACTGAAGAAGGTCCTCGAAGCACTCGGGATCGCCGACGACGGGCTGATCGACGAGATCAAGGAGAGGGCCGCCGGGCTGCCCGTCGAAGAGCGCGTGGCGGCGATCGAGGCGCTGATCCGCGAGAAGGTCTCGCCGGAGATCGACCCGGCCAAGCTCGCGGCCACGATCACCGGCATCGCGCGCGACGTCATGACCGGCGTCACCGAGATCGACCCGGACGCCTGGGCTGGCGGCGTCTGAACGTAGACCCCCGGCGGTCCGGGAATCGGGCGGGATCACGAAGTGGGGAGCGCTCGATCTCCCGGCCGCCGCGGGCAAACAGTGGAGGGACGTGTGAGTTTCACGAATCACCGTTGGCGCACTCCCTTCGGCCGCTGGGTCCAGGGTCGAAGCGTGAGCCGCCTGGTTCAAGACCTCTCGAGCCGGGGCGTCCCGGTGACCGATCATGCGATCTACATGTGGGTCGCTGGCCGCCGCGCCCCGCGCGTCCCCGCCGCCACCGCCATGGTCGAGCTCTCGGGGGGCACGCTCACCTTCGACGACATCTACCGCCATTCGAAGCTGGTGACGAACGGCTCTTGACCTGGCCTTGGCTGCCGACGTACAGATGCGGCCGTGCGAACGTTCAGGAACAAGAGCAGGCGGATCAACAGCGCCCGCTGGCGCACCCCCTTCGGTCGCTGGGTGCACAGGTACGGCGTCGAGCAGCTCGCGCTCGACATGCGGCGTCGAGGGCGCAAGGTCTCGGTCACGACCATCTACGAGTGGGTCGCGGCCCACAACTCCCCGAGGCCCAAGTACGCGCTCCTGGTCGCCGAGCTCAGCCTCGGAGCGATCACCGTCGAGGACATCTATCGCCACACCACGAGGATGCCTCGGTCTTCCACAGACGCCAGTGAATAGGCGGGGGAGAGCGCGCTAGGGATTTTCCTTGACCGAGCCGCGCCGCGGGCGTACAGATGCGCGCGCGATGGAACGC
The DNA here is from genome assembly GCA_035275545.1 of Candidatus Eiseniibacteriota bacterium. GTDB lineage: Bacteria > Eisenbacteria > RBG-16-71-46 > RBG-16-71-46 > RBG-16-71-46 > WS-11. The sequence goes on from DATEMP010000403.1 coordinate 2,019, forward strand.
GCCCCCTTGAGACCCCCGCTGAGGCTCCGCGAGAACGTTGCGACCGTGCGGGCGACCATGACGCTCAACCCGGGCTCATACGCGAGCCAGTTCGTTGCCTGCCAGGCCTTCGACGTGATCGAGCTCGCACACGACGGGACGATGGTCACGGTCCACACGTTCCAGCCTGGCACCTATCGGATCGTGCGCGGGCGGGTGATCCCATGCTGAACACGCCCCTCACGCAGCTGCGCCGCTCGTCGCCCCTCGGCTTTGTCAGGGTGAAGGACGTGGCCGAGTACTTCGCGAAGCGCCGGCATCCGCGCACCGAGCAGCTGATCGGCGACTTCGAGCGCGGCAAGGTCCTGAAGCCGACCGACCGCTTCCTCGAGCTCTACGCCCAGGCGATCGGGACCACGGTCGAGGCCGTCCAGAAGGCCCATAAGGCGACGCTGAGGTCGTCGCCCACCCGGTCAAAAAGAAAAATCTTGACGCGCACGGCGGCCGCGTAGCAACCTGCCGCTCGGTCGCCAGAGCGAAGGCGGCCGCGAAAAGGGCATCCCCCGATGCACCGCGACGCGCACGTCTTCAACGGCATCATCATCCTGACTCGGACGGTGGAGGAACTGACAGCAGCGCTCGCCGCCGTGATGGCGGTCACCGAGCCCGAAGATCCCGACGCACCCGCTCCCCGGGACAATCATCAACGCCTCACGCTGATCTCCCCCGGAGAGCGAGTAGCGTAGGATGGGCCGCAGGATGGAGCGAATGAGCCCGCCGGCTCACGAGGTCTGGCGGGCGCAGCGGAACACGGTAGGGCAGTGGATCGTGACGGACGAGACCGGCTCGCAACCTCTCAGCTCGAGCGATCCCCTGGTACGGATTCAGGCGGTCCATCTCGCAGCAGCCGCACCCCAGCTAGCCGCCGCCTTGAAGTGGCTGATCGAAGACCTGCATCGCATGGAAGTGGCGTACACGTCGCACATTCGGCATCGTGTGCGGCTCAACTACGCAGAGGTCGTTCTGATCGAGTCGCGAGCGCCCACGGAGGACGTGCTCCGGCTCAGCCGCACGGTTCAATTGGAACTGGACCTGGCCGCCTAGCGCGGTCCCAATCCCGGAGAGCCTACAGCGCGGGCGAATGCGGCAAGTCTATGTCGCATAATATGTATTATGTAAACCTGCGCCGCAGGCGCAGGTTTACATGAATACGCGTGCCACGGATTTCGTGGCTCCCCCGCTCGTCGTGCGCCGCTCTAGAATCCGGTCATGCGCCGCCTCCTTGTGGCTGCCATGGTGCTCTTTGTTTTCACGCCGAGCACATCCTCGGCTCAGACGTACCTCATGCAATGGGGTTCGTTCGGGACCGGCGATGGCGAGTTCAACTCGGCGGTCGGGATCGACACGGATGCCAGCGGCAACGTCTATGTCGCGGATCCGGTCCTCCACCGGATCCAGAAGTTCACGAGCGACGGCGTCTACCTCGGCCAATGGGGCTCGTTCGGCTCGGGCGGGACGCAGTTCGGCATCGGCGGGCCGATCGGGCTGGCGATCGATGCGGCGGGCCATGTGTTCGCCTCGGATCCGGGGAACAGCCGCATCAAGAAGTTCACCTCCAGTGGCGGCTACCTGACCGAATGGGGATCCGCCGGCTCGGGCATCGGGCAGCTCGGAACCCCTCTGGGTCTGGCGGTGGATGCGGCGGGCGACGTGTACGTCGCCGAGGCGGGCAACCACAGGATCTCGAAGTTCACCGGCGACGGCACCTACCTCACCCACTGGGGCGGCGCGGGAAGCGCGCCCGGTCAGTTCGATCATCCCTACGGCGTGGCCACCGACGGCGCGGGCAACGTGTTCGTCACCGACGAAGCCAATCACCGCGTGCAGAAGTTCACGAGCGGCGGGACGTTCCTCACCGCCTGGGGCGGGTATGGGATCAGCGACGGACTCTTCACCGCGACCCGCGGCATCGCGACGGACGCCGAGGGAAACGTCTACGTCACCGAGGATGGTGACCGCGTGCAGTGGTTCTCCAACGGTGGCGTCTATCTCGGCCAATGGGGCACCTGGGGCACGGGGAACGGTGAGTTCATCAGCCCCAACGGCGTGACGGTGGGCCCCTCAGGGCATCTGTTCGTTGCCGACGACGGCAACTGGCGCGTGCAGAAGTTCGCGTCCGCGACCACGCCGGCGCAGCGAGGCACCTGGGGTCGGCTCAAGCAGCTCTATCGGTGACGCCCGGGCGGGCGGAGCGCTTCCCTCCCGGCCCCGCCGCTAGTGGATCGAGAAGCGCACCGGCACGACCAGGCGCACCGGGATGGGGCGGTCGCCACACCGCGCGGGTTTGAATCGCCAGCGGTGCACCGCCTCCATCGCCGCCTCGTCCAGCCCCGGGACGGACTCCGAGATCCTGACCTGCGCCACGGATCCGTCGGGCACGACCAGCGCTTCGACCATCACCAGGCCGGTGATCTTGGCTTCGCGGGCCGCGTCCGGATAGCTGGGCGCCTGGCGCTTGATCGCTTCCGGCAGGCTGGTGACGAGCAGGTCGTCGAAACGGTACGCCGCGGAGTCCGGATCGGCCTGAGGCTGCGCACCCGCTGAGCCGGCCCAGGCGCGCAGGGCCTCGTCGTTCGGGAGCGCCTCGCGGATCAGGGCTAGCACGGCGGTGATCGAGTCCCCGAGGCTCCAGACCGCGGTGCGGCGGCTGCGCACCAGGGCGAGACCCTCGCGCGGCCGCAGGCTGAGGAACCAATCGGTCGTGCCGGTGCGGAACGAGACATCGACCAGCAGCTGATCCGCACATGGATTGCAGGTGACATAGCACTGGGCATCGGGAAGCCGGCCCTCGTCACGCAGCGCCACGGCGGCCAGGCGGCGCAGCCAGTCGGATGTCACCCCCTCCGATGCGACGCTCACCTGCCGATGGCCGTGCTCGTCCCACAGGCTGCGCACGACACGGATCCCCTTCGCGCCGTCGACCAGCGCCGCCCCCGACGCGATCGGGGCGGGCTCGGCAGCCCACGCGGGCGTCGCAGCGATCACGAGCACCAGGAGCCAGCCACGGCCTCGCATCAGGTCTCCTTCCCCGCCGCCACCACGAGATTCAGCAGCTTGTCCGGAACGAAGATCACCTTCCGGATCTGCCCGCCGTTCACGTAGCGCTGGATGCGCTGGTCGCCGAGTGCCGCCCGCTGCGCCTCGGCCTCGGCCACGCCGCGCGGCAGCTCGAGGGTGGCGCGCAGCTTGCCGTTGATCTGCACCGCCAGCGTGATGGTCTCCTCGCGTACCAGCTCCGGGTTCCACTCGGGCCAGGCATGGTGCGCGAGGCTCTCCCGGTGTCCCAGGCGCCGCCACAGCTCCTCGCCCAGGTGCGGGGCGAACGGCGCGAGGATCAGCACGAACGGCTCGATCAGCGCGCGCGGCGGCCGCTCGGCGGTGCGCGTCAGCTCGTTCACGAACACCATGAGCTGGGCGATCGCGGTGTTGAAGCGCAGGCCATCGAGGTCCTCGGTGACCTTGCGGACCGTCTGGTGCAGGAGCCGCATCTGGTCCGGTGACGGCGTCGCGTCCGAGACGCTGGTCGCGCCGCCCTCGTCCACCACCAGCCGCCACACGCGGTCCAGGAATCGGGTGATGCCCTCGGTCCCGCGGGTGCTCCAGGGCTTCATCGCCTCGAGCGGGCCCATGAACATCTCGTAGAGGCGCACCGCGTCGGCGCCGAAGCGGTCGATCATCTCGTCGGGGTTCACGACATTGCCGATCGACTTCGACATCTTCTGCCCGTCCTCCCCCAGCACCGTGCCCTGGTGGACGAGCTTCATGAACGGCTCGGGCGTGCTCACCACGCCGATGTCGAACAGCACCTTGTGCCAGAAGCGCGCGTAGAGCAGGTGGAGCACCGCGTGCTCGGCGCCGCCGATGTAGAGATCGACCGGCATCCAGTAGCGCTCCTTGGCGGGATCCACCAGCCGCCCGGGATTCTTCGGATCCAGGTAGCGCAGGTAGTACCAGCACGAGCCCGCCCACTGCGGCATGGTGTTGGTCTCGCGCCGCGCGGGCGCGCTGCTGCCGGGCGCGGTGGTGCTGACCCAGTCCGTGAGCCGCGCCAGCGGTCCCTCGGGCCTGTCGCCGGTCCCGGAGGGCTTGAACTGCTCGGTCTCCGGGAGCTTGAGCGGGAGCTGCTCCTCGGGGATCGCCATCGCCTCGTCCCCCACCCACACGATCGGGAACGGCTCGCCCCAGTACCGCTGCCGCGAGAACAGCCAGTCGCGCAGCTTGTAGTGGACCGCGCGCTTGCCCTTGCCCTCCCGCTCCAGCCACGCGGTGATCGCATCGATCGCGGCCTCCGCCTTGAGACCGTCGATCGTGAAGCGGCCGTCGGGCGTCGAAGAGTTCACCGCCACGCCGCGCTCGAGGTCGACGTAGGCGCCCTCCTCGATGTTGCCGCCCGACACCACCTCGCGGATCGGCAGGCGGAAGGCGCGCGCGAACTCCCAGTCGCGCTGGTCGTGGCCGGGCACCGCCATGATCGCCCCGGTGCCGTAGCCCATCAGCACGTAGTCGGCGATCCACACCGGCAGCTGCTCGCCGTTCACCGGGTTGATGACGTGGCCGCCGGTGAACACGCCGGTCTTCTCCTTCGTCACCTCCTGCCGCTGCAGGTCGCTCTTCCGCGCCGTGGCTTCGCGGTAGGCCGCCACCGCCGCGCGCTGCCCGGGCGTGGTGAGTGCCTCCACAAGCGCGTGCTCGGGCGCGAGCACCATATAGGTGGCGCCGAACAGCGTGTCGGGCCGGGTGGTGAAGATGCGCATCCTGCCGTTCACACCCACGAGCGGGAACTCGACCTCGGCGCCGATCGAGCGCCCGATCCAGTTCTTCTGCATCTCCAGCGTGCTGGTCGGCCAGTCGACCAGCTTCAGATCGTCGAGCAGGCGCTCGGCATAGGCGGTGATCTTGAGCACCCACTGGCGCATCGGGCGCCGCACCACGTCGAAGCCCCCCACCTCGCTCTTGCCGTCGACGATCTCCTCGTTCGCGAGCACGGTGCCGAGCGCCGGGCACCAGTTGACCGGCACCTCGGCCACGTACGCGAGGCCGCGCTCGAACAGCCGGAGGAAGATCCACTGGGTCCAGCGGTAGTAGTCGGGGTCGGTGGTGTTGACCTCCCGCGACCAGTCGTACGAGAGCCCGGACCGCCGCATCTGGCGCCGGAACGTGGCGATGTTGTCCGCGGTGGTCACCCGGGGATGGATGCCGGTCTTGACCGCGTACTGCTCGGCCGGCAGGCCGAACGCGTCCCAGCCCATGGGATGGAGCACGTTGAAGCCGCGCATCCGCTTGAAGCGCGAGACGATGTCGCTGGCGACGTAGCCTTCGAGGTGTCCGACGTGGAGCCCCGACCCGGACGGGTACGGGAACATGTCCATGCAGTAGAACTTGGGGCGCCCGGGATCTTCCGTCACCTGGAAGGTGCCGTGCTCCTCCCAGTAGGCCTGCCAGCGGGGCTCCACCTCGGCGAATGGATAGCGGTTGCTCATGGGGCGCGGAGATTAGCGGGAGCGGCGGATCGTGTCACGCCGGGCCGCGTGGGACGCGGCCTGGCGCCGCGCTTCCCTCCGGCCGGCGCCGGGGACTAGAATTGCGGCTCACGGAAACGCCACGCCGGGCCACGCCGTGCCGCCATCCGGCAGAGGAGTGCCGCCATGCCCTGCGATTGCGCCGTCACGCGCACCCGCGTGCGCGCCCCGTTCCGCCCCGCCCGTTGTCTCGCCGCGTGCGGGCTCCTGCTTTCGCTCATCGTCACCCCCGCTCCGGCCGACGAAGCCCGAACCGCGGTGACCTACTCGGTGCTCGGCTTCCAGGACGACGTGGATCTGGTGGTCGCGCCCAACGGCGGCTTCGTCGTGGTATGCGAGCAGGACGAAAGCGGGCTCAATCCCCCCCAGGTCGAGATCCTCGCGCTGAACCCGGCGAGCGGGGAGTTCGTCACGCCGCGCCTGGTGCGGCCGCTGCTGGGATTCGAGCACGCGGTGGATCCGTTCATCGTGGCGCAACACAATCCCGATCTCGACGGTTACGCGGTCTTCATTCCCCACGAGAGCCCGGACGGCTCGGCGGCCGGCATCCTGTGCCTTCGCCTCTTCGGCGACGGCACGTTCATCGAGGAGGTGGGCATCGATCTCGGGTCGCTCGGGTTCCGCCCCGATGTGGACGGGACGTGGGCCGCCTACACCGGTCCGATGCTCGCCGTGTTCGCGCTCGAGAGCGAGGACGGCACGCAGCGGGGATTCCTGGCGATCGACGCCGATGCGGAGGACAGCGACCTGGACGGCGACGGCGAGTTCGGGAGCTGCCGGCTGCTGTCCAACACCGCGCTCGCCCTGTGCGACGTGGCGGAGTTCGCCGACTGGATGCCAGGCCTGGTCGACGCCGTCGACCCGTCCGCCTATGAGGTGCCAGGCTGCTGCGTGCGGACCGCCCTGCCGGTGACCGGCGCCGGCGGGAGCGACCTGCTGCTGATCGACTTCGACCCCCACTTCGAGCCGCCGCTGTTCACCGGCCACACCAGCGTCAAGGCCACGAACGCCGGCGGCGCCATCCCGCTCGCGTTTCCGGGGTACGAGCGTGACGTGGACATCATGGTGTTGAAGAGCGCTCCGATCGTCGAGTGCGGCGTGGCGTTCCCGGAGCAGCGGATCCTGATCCCGGTCGAGGGGGCCGGCACCGCCGACCTCTACATGACCAACGGCGCCGGCGTGGCGCAATGGAAGTACTCGTCGAGCGGCGGCTCCACCGCTCCGCCGCTCAACGGCTACGAGGAGGGCGTGGACTTCATGCGCCTCTGCGACCTGGGCGGCACCCAGCCGCACCGCGTGGTCGTGCCGGTCGAGGACGAGGTCACGGGCGACGCGAACGTGCTGGTGGTGAACCTCGTGAACGGCCACATCATCGGGCACGCGGAGGATCCGATCCTCAATCCCGGCACCACCGTGCGTGGATTCGAGGTGGGCGTCGAGCCCCTGCTCTGGAAGCCCGGGATCGTGCTCATCCCGATGGAGGGTGCCGCGGGCGCCGGCCTGCTGACCATGGACAACGACGGCCGCATCCTGAGCGCGCTCTACGGTGCGCCGGTGACCGGGTTCGTGCGCTCGGTCGACCCCATCACCGCGCGGCCGTTCGATCCCGAGGCGGCGTTGTTCGTGCCGGTCTCCACCGCCGACGGGAGCGACGCCGACGTGCTGCGCCTGGCGCTCCCTCCCAACGTCGCAGCAGCCTCGAGCCTCGAAACGCTGAACCCAGGTGTCACCTTCTCGGGCTTCGAATGGGACGTCGACCTGGGCCTGTTCAAGAAGTCGGATCCCGGCCAGCAGTTCGTCATGATTCCCGAAGAGGATCCGAGCGGCGACGTCGCCCAGCTCCGCTGGGAGGCGGTGCCGAACATGCCGGTGGGCCGGCTGCTGGCGGTGCCGACGATCGCCGCCGGGCTCACGCCCGCGCGGGTCTACGGATTCCGGACCACCGACGGCGCGCTGCTGGGCTCCTTCGACCTGCTCGGACTGGAGAAGGGCCTCGACCTGGCGCATGGGCGCGGCCCGGCGATCCCGCGCGATCCGCCAGCGGTCGACGTGATGCCGGGCTTCGACGCCGACACCGACCCGACGCTGGCCTGGGACCTCGAAGGAACCGCCGTGCCACCGCCGCCATCCCCGGGCCGCGGGCGCGTCTGGTTCGCGAACCCGTTCCGCGCCCCGGGGCGGATCGCCTGGGACCAGAGCGAGGCGGGCCCGGTGCGCCTGGATGTGACGGACATCACGGGACGCCGGGTGCGCATGCTGTACGAGGGCTGGAGCCCCGCTGGCCCGCATGCGGTGTCGTGGGACGGCCGGGGCGTGCGGGATCGTGACGCGGGCGCAGGGGTCTATTTCGTGCGGCTGCGCCTCGGCACCGGCGTGGTGCGGGGGACGCTGCTGCTGGTGCGCTAGAGGGCGCCCGCCACCGCGCGGGTCGCCTGTTCGAGCACCGCGACCACGTCGGCGCGGCCGCCCTTCCAGGCTGCCTCGGCGCGGTAGAGCGCATCCATGCGCC
>DATEMP010000404.1:0-8203 GCA_035275545.1 Candidatus Eiseniibacteriota bacterium
CAGCGCGCCCGCGACGTCACCCCGCGGCACGACGATCGCCGCGACCTCCACGAACCGCCGTGGATGGCGGGCGCTCAGCGTGAGCACAGTGCGCGCTTCGCGGCGCGCCGCCTCGAACAGATCCTCGAGTCGTGCGCCGGCGATGGTGGTGACGTCGTAGCCCAGGAACACCAGGCGGTGGGCGAGGAACTCGAGCGAGGTGTCGGTGACGAAGCGGGTCACCGCCGCACCGTAGTGGCGGGAGCCGGGCGCGGCAAGCGCGTTGCGTCGGGCGCCGCGGAGGTCGCGGACGGCCTCGGGATCGTGCGCTAGCACGCTGCGGTGGAGCGGGTTGGGGCTGACCTGTTGACGGTCGCTCGGGGCGTCGCGCACCTTTAGGACATGAGACGAGCCGCCGGAGATGGCGGATCCGCCGGGCCGGACGAGCCGCGGTTCCTGACCGCGCCGCTGGGACGGCGGCGGTTCATGATCGTGGTCGCGGGGGCCGCGGCCTGGACCGCGCTCAGGCCCTACGCGACGCTGGCGCGCAAGGCCGCGACCAGCCTGCCGCCGCTCCAGCCCTGGAGCCTGCCCGAGCGAGCGCCCGCGGGCGACATCGAGACCGCGCGCGCGCTGATCGGGGCCGCGGTGCTGGCGCCCAGCCACTGGAACGCCCAGCCCTGGCGGTTCGAAGTCGAGGGCCAGGTGATCCGCCTGCTCGGCGACCCGATGCGCGCGCTGCCGCTGATCGATCCCGAGCGCCGGGCGATGCGCCTGTCGCTGGGAGCGGCACTCGAGAACCTCCTGGTGGCGGCGCGCGCCTGGGGACTGCGGCCGACCGTCAACTACCGGCCGTCGCGCGATGCGGGCGACGCGGTGGCGGAGGTGACGTGGAGCGGTGGCGAGCCGGTGCGCGATCGCGGACTGCTCGGCGCGATCGTGGATCGCCGCACCAACCGCTACGACTACGACGGCCGCGGGCTGTTCCGCGAGAACCGCACCGCCCTGAGTGTGCAGGTGCCCGACGAGTACCGGCTGCACTGGATCGACGACCGCGACGAGATCCACGCGATCGGCCAGCTCGCGCACGACGCCGTGCACGAGGAGGTGACCGACAAGCGCGCGCAGGCGGAGCGGTTCTCGTGGATGCGCTTCGACGACCAGGCGCGCGAGCACGGCGACGGTCTCTCCATCAAGGCGCTCGATCTCGGAGGGCCCGCGAAGTGGTTCGCGGGGCGGTACTTCAATCCGCGCAGCTGGCTGCTCGGCCAGGGCGCGGGCAGCATGGGCAAGAAGGCGCGCGGCGGCGTGCGCTCATCCGGGGCGCTGGTGCTGCTGACCGCCCCGTCGGCGCGCAACGAGGCGGTGCTGGTCGGAGGGCAGGTCTACCAGCGGCTGGCGCTCAAGGCCACGCAGCTCGGGATCGCGCACCAGCCGATCCACGCGCTCATCGAGCAGGAGCGGTTCCGCTCCGAGCTGCTGGGACGGTTCGGGGCGCCGGGCGAGACGCCGCTCATGTTCGTGCGCCTCGGCCACGCGGAGCGCCCGCGCCCGGTCGAGCGCCGCGGCGTCGCAATGGTGGCGAGTTTCAGGAAAGCGTAGGCGCGGAGCTCACTCCCCGCGCGAGAGGCCCACGCTCAACGCCACGTTGAAGTAGAAGCCGCCGAGGTCGAGCTTCATGGGGTTCCCCTGCACGTCGAGCAGCGGCCCTTGCTCCCACTCGTAGGAGGTGCCTTCGCTCTCGTCGAGCTTCAGCGTGCGCTTCATGCCCTCGGGATGCCGGACCTGGCGATAGCGATAGCCGAGCCGGGTCGACAGCGAGAGCGCCGAGGAGAGCGGCTGCTCGTAGCCGGTGAAGGCCCCCGCGACCACGCCCGTTCCGGTCCAGGTGCCCCAGGTCTGCTCCGTGAACTCGCCCGAGAAGGTGCTGAAGAGGTGCGCGGTCTGGCTCGAGAACGTGCCGCGCACGACGCCGAGCTGGGCTCCGAAGTGGAGGCCGGGGGCCGAGGGCACCCAGAGCCCGAGCGTGCCGGTCAGGTCCCACGCCGAGAACCTCGGCTCCTCCTCGAACTCCTCGAACTCGGCGGGCTCGCCGAACTCGTCGAGGCTGAACGTGCGCGCCGCCTCGTTCCGACGCGAGCCGCGCTGGGCGCTGTAGCCGAGACCCACCGATACCACCGGAGTCACCTGGGCATCCAGCTCGACCCCCACGTTGGCCGCGCCTCCGAGCGGGTTCCAGGTCGCGTCCTCGAGCAGGGTGTCGGCGAGGAAGCCGGCGCGTTGGGCCTCGATCTGGCGGTTGATGGCGCCGTGGGTCATGGTCGCGAATCCGCCCAGCCCCCGGAGTGTCACGGTTCCCGGGCGGGCCGCCATGGCCGTGGTCGCGGCCAGGATCCCGATGCTGATCAACATGATGCGCACTGTGGTCCGCAACTTCATGCCTGGTCTCTCCTCGAGACGATCGACGGTGCGATGGGGTGGGTTTGGGACCATCAATTGTAGCGCCGGCGGGCCGCGACACGAAAGCCCTACCGGCGCTTCCTTGTTTTCGGCCGGCCGGGGTCCGCTCTGGACCCCCGCGGATGACCGTCGGCAGCGCCCACCGGGGGTTCTGGCCGCGCCCGATCGGGTGCGCTAGAGTCACCGCCCAATCCGGCCGCCCGGACCCCTTGACGATGGAGAGCCCGTGAAGCGCGACATGCTGAACGCCGCCGCCCTGGTGGCGGGCCTGCTGGTGCTCGCGGTCGGCGGCCCCCTGCTGGCCCGGGAGCTCAAGAACCTCCCGTCGCGCTCGCTCGCGGCGCGCTCGGGCGAGCGGATCGTGACGCTGGACGTGGCGGGCATGACCTGCAGCGGCTGCGCCTCGGCGGTCCAGACCAGCCTTACCGGAGTCTCCGGCGTCTCGACGGTCGCGGTGCGGTTCCCGCAGCGGCGCGCCTACGTCGTGTGCGAGCGCGACGTCGCCGACACCGCCCTGGTCGCGGCGGTCCACCGCGCGGGCCCGGGATTCTCCGCCGCCGTCACGCTGCGGTGAGCCGCGCGCGCGCGCCGCGCGCGACCATCACACTCGTGTTCGCCGTGCTCGCGGGCGCATCGTCGGTGCGCGCGCAGGCGCCGGTGGCGATCGAGCCCGCCCCGGTTGCGCGCGCCCGGCTCGACTCGCTCATGGCGATCGTGAAGGCGGAGGAGGCTCGCGTGCGCGCGGGTCTAGGCATCGAAGTGAACTGGGATCGCCTGGCGCGCGCCTGGTTCCAGGTCGGCGATCACGGCCGGGCCGCGAAGAGCCTGGAGCGCGCGCGCGCGATCGGTGCGCGCGAGTTCGACACCGTGCTGCTCAGCGGCCGCGTGGCGCGCAGCGAGGGACGCTTCGCCGAGGCGGTCGATTGGCTCGAGCGCGCGGTGCGCATGCGTCCCGACGACTGGGAAGCGCACGAGGATCTCGGGCACGCCCTCTACCTCGAGGGACGCTTCGCTGCGGCGGCGCAACACTGGGATCGCGCACGCGCGCTGCCCGGGAGCGGCTCGCCGGATCGGAGCGCGCTCACCGCGGTGCTGCGCACCGTGGGGGAGGCGCCCTACCGGATCACCGGGCGGGGCCGCGAGCGGGTGCGGTTCGTCCCGCAGGGCACGCGTGGCGGGCTGGTGATGCCGGTCACCGTCAACGGCCGCGGCCCGCTGCTCTTCCGCATCGACGCCGGAAGTCCCGAGTGCGTGCTCGCGAGCAGCGTCGCGCGCGAGCTGGGGCTCGTCGCCGGGGAGGCCGACGCGGCCGGCGACCGTCTCGCGTACACGGTGCTCGACTCTCTCGCGATCGGCGCCACCACGCTCCATCGCCTGCCGGTGGGCGTGAGCGGGCACCCGGGGTTCGCGACCGAGGGCGGCGTCCGCGGCCTGCTGGGATTCGAGGCGCTGCGGCGCTTCCGCTTCTGCGTCGACCCGCGTGACAGCATGCTCACGCTCGAGCCCCTGCCGCCCGCGGGTGCTCAAGCGCCCGCGGACAGCGCGCGCCCCGCATGGCTGCCGGCGGGTGCGGCCGCGCATCGCGTGCCGGTGCTCCTGCGCGGCACCCATCTGCTCATCGCGTACGGGCGCGTGAACCAGGGCCCCGAGCGCCCGTTCCTGCTCGACATCGGCAGTCCGGGCCCGGCGCTGGCCGCACCCGCGAGCACGCTCGACGAAGCGGGCGTGGCGATCGACTCCACGCGCGTGCAGACCGGCACCTCGGCGGGCGGCCGCGTGGGCTACCTCGACGTGCAGATCGCACGATTGTGCATCGGCGGGGCGTGCCGCGATTCGCTCGCCGGCGCCTACGGCACCTTCCCGGCGCGTCTCGAGCTCAACCCCAACTTCCGGCTCGCGGGGGTGGTCTCGAACGGGTTCCTCGCCGGTTATCGTTGCGCGGTAGACCTTTCGCGCGCCGAAGCCTGGCTCATCGAGCCCTGAAAACGCGCGCCCCGCGGAGCGTCCGGCCTCGGGTTCGATGTGACGCGACAGCGTTCCCGAAGGGGGAGGGAAGGCTTCGCCGCCCGGGGTACGGATGGTAGACTGATCGACGCGCTGCCACGGGCGGCCTCCCCCGGGTCGCCCTGCGCCCGAACGCCATCCATCCCGACGGAGATTTCCGCCGATGCGCCGCATTTCGATCGTGCTCGCCGTGCTGGTGCTCGCGGCGGGGATCGCTGTCGCTCCGCGGCATCTCGCCTCGCGGCCGATGGGCGGCGGCGATTTCGTTCACTTCGAGAGCGCGCACGTCCACCCGGCGGTCAAGACCCCGGACGGCAATCGCCTGCTGGTGGTCAACACGCCCGACAACCGTCTCTCGGTGTTCTCCCTCACCGGCGCCACTCCCGCCCGGGTCGCCGAGATCCCGGTGGGGCTCGAGCCGGTCTCGGTAGCGGCGCTCGACAACAACACCGCGTGGGTGGTCAACACGCTCTCGGACGACATCAGCGTCGTCGACCTCACCACGATGCACGTGCGCGCCACCCTGCGCACGGGCGACGAGCCGATGGACGTGGTGTTCGCCGGTACGCCCACCCGGGCGTACGTGAGCATCTCGAGCGACGACGTCATCAAGGTCTACGATCCCACCACCCTCGCCCTCACCAACACCATTGCGGTCCAGGGCCGCATGCCGCGGGCGCTGGCACGGAACGCCGCGGGCACGCTGGTGTTCGCCAGCATCTTCATGGGCGGGAACCGCACCACGGTGCTCTCCGCCACGGACAACCCGGGGCTGGGCGAGGACCCCGACTTCCCGCGCGATACCGGCAACAAGTTCGGGCACCCCGACCATCCGGGACAGCCGGCACCGGCGCCCAGCGTGGCCGCGATCGTCCAGTACGCCGACGGCGGGAACTCGGGCCCGGGCTGGTACGACGAGTACGGCGGCTACCACAGCTCGCTGGTTCCGTACACGATGTACGAGCGGGACGTGGCCGAAATCAACACCGGCACGAACCTGGTGAGCCGGAACTTCGGCAAGATGGGCAGCACGATCTTCGCGATCGCGGTCAACCCGGTGGACGGCAAGCTCGCGGTGGCCGGCATGGAGGCGCGCAACCAGTTCCGCTTCGAGCCCAAGATCCGGGGCTACCTGGTGGAGGCGCGGCTCTCGTACGTGACCACCGGCGGCACGATCACCAACCGTATCCTGAACCCGCACACCACCTACTTCGACCTGAACGGGCACGTGATCAATCCCGGCACGCAGGCGGAGCGCGATTCCGCGATCTCGTTCGCCACCGGGGTGGCGTGGGCCGCCGACGGGTCGCGCGTCTACGTCACGTCGCTCGGGACCGACAAGCTGGCGGTCATCAATCCGGCCGCGGGAGGATCGATCAGCCAGATGCTCGCCCGCGTTCCCACCGTGGCGGGACCGACCGGGGTGGTGGTCGACGACGCCCGCGGCCGGATCTACGTGGTGGGGCGCAACCACAACCAGCTCCAGACGCTGTCGCGTGATCTGCTCACCCAGGTCGCGGTCACCGGCATCGGCTTCGATCCCACGCCCGACGCGATCGTGAACGGGCGCAAGTTCTTCTACGGCGGAACCACCTCGAGCCACGGCGACCAGGCGTGCGCGACCTGCCACGTGTTCGGCGACACCGACCACCTGCCGTGGGACCTGGGCGACCCCGCGGGGGCGTTCACGCCGCCGCCGGTCCCGAATCCGTTCCTGCTCGAGGGCTTCGATCCCGAGAAGGGACCGATGATGACGCAGAGCCTGCGCGGCATGACCTCCACCGAGCCGCTCCACTGGCGCGGTGACCGGGAGGACCTCTCCGCGTTCAAGCCCGCATTCCTGAGCCTGCTGGGCAGGAACGGCGCGATGCCCGATTCCGAGATGACCGCGTTCAACGCGTTCACCATGCCGCTCGTCTATCCGCCCAACCCGAACCAGTTCCTGAACGACTCGCTGCGCGACGCACCCCCCGGGACCGCGAGCGCGCGGCGCGGCCGCGTGTTCTTCCTGAATGCGAACGTGGACGGCGGGAAGTGCGTGGACTGCCATTCCCTGCCGGCGGGCACCAACCGCGCGATGATCCCCGACAACGCGTTGCTGTCGGACCAGGACATGAAGGTTCCGCAGCTGCGCAACCTGTACAAGAAGAGTGGCTTCAACAAGGGCGCCTCGGTGAACAAGCACGGCACCGCGTTCACGCACGACGGGGCGACCGACAATCTCTTCAACTTCCTGCACTTCCCGCTCTTCAATTTCGGCTCGCCCTCGGTGGCCGACGACAACCGCCGCGACGTCGAGCAGTTCCTGCTCTCGTTCGACACCGGCATGGCCCCGGCGGTGGGCTTCCAGGTGACGTTCGACGGCACCTTCAATCCCGAAGGCGAGCAACAGGTCGACACGCTCCAGACCGTGTACGACCAGAGCCGCTGCGACATCGTCGCCAAGGGGCGCGTGGGCACGCAGCCGCGGGGCTGGGTGTACGTGGGCGGCGACTTCTGGGATCCCGACAAGGCGCTCGAGCCCGAGCTCACCACCGCCCAGCTCCTGGCGCTCGCCACCGGCGCGGGCCACGAGCTGACCATCACCGGCGTGCCCCAGGGCAGCGGGGTGCGGATCGGCATCGACCGCGACCGCGACACCTATCCCGACGGCGACGAGCTGGACGCGGGCAGCGACCCCGGCGATCCCGCCTCGACCCCCTCGGTCGCGGGCGTGCCGAACGGCGGCGACTCCGGCTACCGCTTCGAGACCGTGAAGCCCAATCCGACGCGCGGACCCTCCGAGGTGGTGTTCAGCCTCGGCCGGCCGGGCACCGTCGACGTCCTGGTGTTCGACGTGCTCGGGCGCGAGACGCGCGCCCTGGCGCGCGACGCCCGGTTCACGGCCGGCAAGCACAGCGTCGCCTGGGATGGACGGCGGACCGGCGGCGCCGCCGCGGGCGCCGGCATCTACTACGTGCGGGTGCGCACCGAGGGCGGGCAATGGACGCGTCCGCTGGTGCTGATGCCCTGACACGGCCAACATCTGGCCAGCCCGACTCGAGCCGTTCCGGCCTCCCACCGGGACGGCTCGATGGTTTCAGGACTTGCAGGCGTCCGGGTGCCCCGTTCCTGGCCGCCCTGACCGGCATGCGTTTTGCCTTCCCGGGTGGACCATCACACCGTCCGGGGAACCCTCATGTCCAAGTTCGATCTGCGTGACATCTCGGCGCGCCTCACCCGCTCGCGCGACGTCCAGGGCGTGGTCTTCGAGTTCCTGAACAGCCTCGAGGACGCGCGCCCCGACTGGCGCGCCTCGCTCGCCTTCTACGAGGTGAGCGCCGACGCGTTCGTGGACGTGTTCGAGACCGAGGGCAACCGCGTCATCCGGCGCCACATCGTGGTCCCCGCCAACCAGCTGCCCGACCGGCTCGTGCGCAAGCTCTTCGACGCCAGTGCGGTTTTCAACGCCAACGAGAAGCGCTCGATGTTCTCCAGCGGCCTGGGCACGGTGCCGTGCTACGTCGCCGAGGAGCGCGACGCCTCCGAGCTCATGCCGCTCACGGTGATCGCGGACTGGAAGTCGTGCATCTGCCTACCGCTCGGCGACCAGTCGGACCTGATCGGCATCGTCGTCATCACCAGCGCCAAGAAGAACGCCTTCGGCGGACGCGCGGTGAGCGAGATCCTCCCGGTGAAGAGCCTGGTGACGGTCGCGCTCGTCAAGCACCTGCAGAAGGTCGAGCGTGCGGCCGCCTCGCACAAGGTGGCCGCACACGAG
>DATEMP010000405.1:0-10148 GCA_035275545.1 Candidatus Eiseniibacteriota bacterium
TAGGGCTCGAGCAGGGCGGCGGTCTGGGAGCCGAGCGTGCCGTCGGCGAACAGCTTGAGCGCGCCGATCCGGAACCGGTCGTCGCCGGTGCCGCTGCCGAGCCCGAGCGCCAGCGCGTGGTCCAGTCCCGAGTGATGGAGGTGCATGAGCACCCGCAGGCCTCCCGAGGCTCCCACCCCGCCCTCCGAGATCGCGCGCAGGATGCGATGCTCCTCGGCGGCCTCGAAGTCGTGGACCGCGGTGATGCCCTCCGCGTACAACGCCCGGACCGCGTCGCGCACGTGCGCGACATCGGCCTCGAATCCCTCGGGCGGCGCGAGCGGCGCGAACAGGCGCACGGCGTGCTCGCGCACGATCCCGGTCGGCTCGCCGGACGCGTCGCGCTCCAGGCGGCCGCCCGGCGGGTCCGGGGTCGCGCGCGTCACCCCCGCGCGCGCGAGCGCGGCGCTGTTCACCCACAGGGAGTGGAAGTCCTTGCTGTGGAGCACCACCGGACGGCTGCCGGTGACGGCGTCGAGCGCGGCGCGGTCCGGAGCGTCGCTCCAGGGGTTCGCGTCCCAGCCGCGGCCCACCACAACGCCGTCGCCGGGATGGACCTGGAAGTAGCCGGCGACCCGCGCCAGCGCCGCCGCGCGCGTGCCGCAGTCGAACAGCTCGAGCGCCCCGCGCGAGCGCGCCCAGGCGACCAGGTGGATGTGGGCATCCGTGAGCGCGGGCGTGACCGTCCCGCCCGCGGCGTCGAGGGTCAGCGTCGCCGGGCCGATCAGCGGTGCAAGGTCCGCGCGCCGCCCCACGGCGAGGATCCGCCCCTCCGCGATCGCGATCGCGTCCGCGTCCGCGATCGGGGCGCCGTCCGACCAGGGACGGGCATCGACGATCACCAGCTCTGCGCGCGACCTCACGCTCGGGCAGCCTCCACGCGGTTCTCGAGCACGCCGATGTCCGTGACCTCGACCTCGATGTGGTCTCCGACGGCCACCGGACCCACACCGGCCGGCGTGCCGGTGGCGATGACGTCACCGGGCTCGAGCGTCATGATGCCCGAGATGAAGCGGACCAGTGCCGGGATCGGAAACAGGAGATCCGCCGTGTTGCCGCGCTGGCGTGATGCGCCGTTGACGCGGCACGCGACCTCCAGACGATCGGGAGCAAGTCCGACCGCGATCCAGGGACCAATCGGGGCAAACGTATCGAAGCCCTTGGCCCTTGTCCATTGACCATCCTGCCGCTGGTAGTTGCGGGCGCTCACGTCGTTGAAGCAGGTGAGGCCGGCGACGCACGTCATCGCCTCGGACTCCGACACGGCGCGCGCGCGGCGTCCGATCACCACCGCCAGCTCCGCTTCGGGATCGAGGCGCGTGACGCCCGGGGGGTAGACGATCGCCTCGCCGGGCCCGATCACCGCGCTCACCGGCTTGAGGAACAGCAGCGGCTCCTCGGCCGGCTTGGCTCCCGGGACCACGCTCGCGCTCTCGGCGATGTGCGCGCGGTAGTTGAGCCCGACGCACACGATCTTGGTGGGCGCGACCGGCGCGAGCAGCCGCACCGCGGCGTCGGCGTCGAAGTCCCCGGTCTCCCGTCCGCCCATCCACGGCGGATCGCTCAGGCGTGCGAAGCCTCCTGCATCGCGTCGGCCATGATGCACCGCGCCGTCCACGCGATAGCGGGCGATGTGCCGGACCTCGGAGCTCGACATGGGGCGGCACTCTCTCACGGAGCAGCGGCCGTCGAGAAGTGCCGCGCGTTTTGACCCTGCGCGCGCCCCCTGCTACGGTCGCGCCTCATGTCACGCCGGCCCCGCTTCTCTCCGAACTCTCCGGCCGGCGAGCTGGCCGGCAAGATCGAGCGCCGCAGCGCGCGCGTCGCGGTCATCGGCCTCGGCTACGTGGGGCTCCCGCTGGCGGTCGAGTTCGGCAAGGCGGGCTTCGAAGTGGCCGGCATCGACATCGACAAGGCCAAGGTCGCCTCGCTCGCCCGCGGCCGCTCCCACGTCCAGGACGTGTCGAGCGCGGACGTTCGCGCCCTGGTGCGCGCCGGGCGGTTCAAGCCCACCACCGATTTCTCCGTGCTGCGCCGCGCGGACACCGTCAACATCTGCGTGCCCACGCCGCTCTCGAAGCAGCGCGACCCGGACGTCTCGTACATCGTCGCCTCCGCGAAGGAGGTGGCGCGCCACGTCCGCCGCGGCATGCTGGTGGTGCTCGAGAGCACCACCTATCCCGGCACCACCGACGAGCTGATCCTGCCGCTGCTCCAGCAGTCGGGCATGAAGGTGGGCAGGGACTTCTTCCTCGCCTTCTCCCCCGAGCGCGTCGACCCCGGGAACCCCAAGTTCACCACCCGGAACATCCCGAAGGTGGTGGGCGGCGTCACCCCGGTGTGCACCGAGCTGGCCTGCCGGCTCTACGCGCAGCGGCTCGACCGCGTGGTCGCGGTGTCGTCGACCCAGGTCGCGGAGATGGTGAAGCTGCTCGAGAACACGTTCCGCAGCGTCAACATCGGGCTGGTGAACGAGCTCGCCCTCATGTGCAAGCGGCTCAAGATCGACGTGTGGGAGGTCATCGAGGCGGCGGCCACCAAGCCGTTCGGCTTCATGCCGTTCTTCCCCGGTCCTGGATTGGGTGGTCACTGCCAGGATGGAGACGAGTTCGTGTTCGTGCGCCGCGACGGAGGAGTCGACGCCGTCCGCATGCGCGAGCTCGAGGCACGGCGCTCTCGGAAGGTCGGCGACGTCCAGGTCACGCCGCTCGACGACGTCGAGGTCCTCTCCTTCGACCTCGAGCGCCAGAAGCCGTGCTTCCGTCGCGCGACGCATCTCTTCAAGCGGTGGTATCCGCGCCTCGTCACGCTGCAGAGCGCCGAGGGCCGCCGGCTCACCGTCACCGACGGCCACCCGATGATCGTTCAGAATGGACACGGCATCGAGACGCGCCGCGCCGACGAGGTGAACACGAAGAGCCGGTTCGTCCTGGCGATGGATCTGCCGAAGGGATCGACCCCCGAGCCGATCGACCTAGTGTCGGCGCTCTCGCTCGCCGGAACCCGCACCCGGGTGGCCCCGCGCGAAGGCGCGTGGATCGACCACTGGGATCGCATCCGCAAGCACGCGCGCCGCGCGCGGGTCGAGAAGAAGGACCTGCGCCGCTCCAACACCCTCCCGCTCGACACCTGCCTGGAGCTGGAACGGGCCGGAGTGGCCCCGTTCGGCCGGCGCGAGCTCCTGCTTGCCACCGGCCGCGGCGCCGGCCACTCGCGCGTGCCCTGGGTCGTTGCCGTCACCCCGGAGTTCGCGCGGCTGATCGGCTACTACCTGAGCGAAGGCTGCCTGACCCGCGACAAGTCGCTGCGCACGCGATGGACGTTCGGTTCCCACGAGACCGAGCTGATCGATGATCTCACCGGGATCCTCGACCAATTCGGGTTCGCGTGGTCGCTCCATCGCGTGAAACGCTGGAAGGCGGTTCAGATCAAGGTTTCGTCCAACCTGTTCGGGCGCCTGATCGGCGACCACCTCGGCTGCGGCCGTCGCTCTGAAGAGATGCGGATTCCGCCGCTGCTCATGGGCGCGCCGACCGCAATCCGCCGCGGCCTGCTCGCTGGCCTCCTCAACGGAGACGGCAGCGTCGACTGGACGACCGGCAGGCGCGCCTATGTGAAGAACGGCCGCCGGTACGTCCATCGCAACAACGCCGCGTGCGTGAGCTATTTCACGTCCAGCCCCCGGCTTCTGCAGCAGGCCACGCTGCTCATGCATTCGTTGGAGCTGGTCCCGAGCGTGAAGCGCGGCAAACCCGAGCTGCGTCTGTTCGGCGAGGCCCACCTGCGTGCGGTGGCGCCCCTGTTCAGGGCGCACAAGCGTGCCAAGCTCGAGGGCTATCTGAACCACCGTGCGAAGCCCATGCCCTCGCGCAGGGTCCGGCAGGTGGATGGCGTCCTGACCGTCGAGCCCGGCGAGACACGATCCCTCCCGCGAGGAGGCTGGGTCTATTCGATCGAGGTGCCCGGAACGCAGACCTACGTGACCTCGTACGGCATGGTCTCGCACAACTGCATTCCCATCGACCCCTTCTACTTGTCGTGGAAGGCGCGGTCGACCGGATTCGAGGCGCGTTTCATCGAGCTCGCGGGATACGTGAACGGCCAGATGCCCGGCTACTCGGTCGACCTGGTGGCCCAGAGCCTCAACAAGCGCGGGATCGCGGTGAAGGGCGCCCGCGTGCTGGTGCTGGGGGTCGCCTACAAGGGCGGCATCGACGATGTCCGCGAGAGCCCGTCGCTCGACATCATGACCACGCTCGAGGAGCGCGGCGCCCACGTCGAGTACAGCGACCCGTTCGTGCCCAAGCTCGAGTTCGAGGGCCGGAAGTACACCAGCGTGCCGGTCACCCCGGCGCGGCTTCGCCGGTTCGACTGCGTGGTGATCGCCACCGCCCACATCGACTTCCCCTACGGGGACGTGGTGCGCTACGCGAAGGGGATCGTCGACACCCGGAACGCGCTCAAAGGCAGGCGCTCGAACAAGATCGTCCGGCTCTAGCGCGGGCGCTGAGCGAGGCTCGCGCGCAGGGAGCCGAGCCCGACCGAGCCCAGACCCGCCACCAGCAGCGCCGCGAACGGCACCGCGCCGTGATGATCGGCGCGCCACGCGAACACCCCCACCGCCACGAACCACGCGGCGAGCAGCAGCTCGGCGCCGCCGGCGAGACCGCGCGCCGACGGGTAGCGGTGCCCTCGCGCCGGCGCCCGATCAGTGTCCCCGGTCTTGGGCGTGCGCTCCCACGCCCCCGCGCGGCGGCTCAGCCCCGCCAGCACGGCGCGCGCGTTGTTGACCGAGAGTCCGATCCCGAGGATCAGGGCCGCGGGCACGTCGCGCACCGTCTCGGCGAGCCCCGCCCCCGCCTCGCGGCGGCCCACCGCCAGGAACAGGAGCACCGGGATCACGCCCAGGGCCGCCACCAGCGCCTGGATCGCCCAGCCCAGCGCGGCGGGAAGCGACGAGGGCGCGAGCAGCACCGGCAGGAGCAGGAGCCCGAGCGCCAGGGCCAGCGGGTACGCGGCGTTGCCGGTGAGGTGGAAGGTGGCCTCGAGCTTGACCGCCGCCGGCAGGGGCGACCGCCACACCACGGGCAGCAGCTTGCGCGCGGTCTGGATCGCGCCGCGGGTCCAGCGGCGCTGCTGCGACTTGAGCGCCTCCATGTCGGTGGGGACCTCGGCGGGCGCCACCACGCGGTGGTCGTAGGCGAAGCGCCAGCCCTTGAGCTGGGCCCGGTAGCTCAGGTCCAGGTCCTCGGTCACAGTGTCGTCCGACCAGCCGCCCGCGTCGGCGATGCAGTTACGGCGCCACACGCCGGCGGTGCCGTTGAAGTTGAAGAACAGGCCGGCCTGGGCGCGCGCCGGATGCTCGACCAGGAAGTGGGCATCGAGCAGCGCCGCCTGGGCGGCGGTGAGCGGCGAGCGGCGGCGGTTCAGGTGGCCCCAGCGCGCCTGCACCATGCCGATCGCAGGATCGGTCAGGCGCGGCACGAGGCGCTCGAGGAACTCGGCGGGCGGGACAAAGTCCGCGTCGAAGATCGCGAGCAGCTCGCCACGCGCCCGCGCCAGGCCCGCGGCGAGCGCTCCGGCTTTGAAGCCTGCGCGCGAGGGCCGGCAGAGGTGATGGATGTCGATGCCGCGCGCCCGATGCCGGGCCACCGCGGCCGCGGCGATTGCACGGGTCTCGTCGGTGGAGTCGTCGAGCACCTGGATCTCGAGCCGGCCGGCGGGATACCGCAGCGCCGCGGCCGCATCGATCAGCCGCTCCACGACTCGGGCCTCGTTGTAGACCGGAAGCTGCACAGTCACCACCGGCCACGCCGCGGGCCCGGTGAACCCTGCGCCCGGGGAGGGCGCCGCGCGGGCGTGCCGCCACCGCCAGAGGAGCTGGTAGCGATGCGCGGCGTAGAACAGCACCAGGATCTGCGCCGCCACGTAGCCGAGGAGCGCGAGCAACCGGGCCCCGTCCAGGAGCATGGCGGCGGACGGCACCGCGGGTGGAAATGGCACGGGACGCACACTAGGTGTGCGTCCCGTGAACCGTCAAACGTTCGCGGTTACTCGACCACTTCGTAGTCCGCGTCCACCGCGCCGCTCTTGGGCTTCCCCTTGGGGTTCTCCTGGGTCTCGCCCGCCGGGGGCGCTCCGTCCGGCCCGGCCTGGGGGTTGGCGCCGGCGTCGGCGTTCTGATAGAGCGCCGCCGCCGCCGCGTGCCACGCCTGCTCGAGCGCCCCGGTCGCCGACGTGATCGCCGCCACGTCCTCGCCCTTGAGCGCCTCGCGCACCTTCAGCAGCTCGCCCTCGACGCGCGACTTGACCGCCGCGTCCAGCTTGCCGCCGTGCTCCTTGAGGTTCTTCTCCACCTCGTACGCCAGGGCGTCGCCGCGGTTGCGGGCCTCGATCGCGTCCTTGCGGGCGCGGTCCTCGCCGGCGTGGGCTTCCGCGTCCTTCACCAGGCGCTGGATCTCGCTCTCGTCGAGCCCGCTCGAAGCCTCGATGCGGATGCTCTGCTCCTTGCCGGTGGCCCGGTCCTTGGCGGACACGTGCAGGATGCCGTTGGCGTCGATGTCGAACGTGACCTCGATCTGGGGCAGGCCGCGCGGCGCGGGCGGAATGCCGTCGAGATGGAAGCGTCCGATGGTCTTGTTGTCGCCCGCCATGGGTCGCTCGCCCTGGAGCACGTGCACCTCGACCGTGGTCTGGCTGTCCGAGGCGGTCGAGAACACCTGCGACTTCTTGGTCGGGATGGTGGTGTTGCGCTCGATGAGCGGCGTCCGCACGCCGCCCAGCGTCTCGATGCCGAGCGTGAGCGGCGTCACGTCGAGGAGCACGACGTCGCGCACGTCACCCATGAGCACCGCGCCCTGGATGGCCGCGCCGATCGCCACCACCTCGTCGGGGTTGACGCCCCGGTGCGGCTCCTTGCCGAACACCTCCTTGACCAGCTCCTGGACCTTGGGCATGCGCGTGGCGCCGCCCACCAGGACGATCTCGTCGATCTGCGACGTCGAGAGCCCCGCGTCCTTGAGCGCCTGGAGCACCGGGCCGCGGCAGCGCTCGATGAGGCTCTCGCAGAGCTGCTCGAGCTTCGCGCGCGTCAGCCGCACCACCAGGTGCTTGGCGACGTTGTCGACCGCGGTGATGAAGGGCAGGTTGACCTCGGTCTCCATGACCGTCGACAGCTCGCACTTGGCCTTCTCGGCCGCCTCCTTGAGGCGCTGGAGGGCCATGGGGTCCTTGCGGAGGTCGACGCCCTCCTGCTTCTTGAACTCGTCGGCGAGGTGGTCGATGACCTTCTGGTCGAAGTCGTCGCCGCCCAGGTGGGTGTCGCCGTTGGTCGAGCGCACCTCGAACACGCCGTCGCCCAGCTCGAGGATCGAGATGTCGAACGTGCCGCCGCCCAGGTCGAAGACCGCGATCTTCTCGTCCTTCTTCTTGTCGAGGCCGTAGGCGAGCGACGCGGCGGTGGGCTCGTTGATGATGCGCTTCACGTCCAGCCCGGCCACGCGCCCGGCGTCCTTGGTGGCCTGGCGCTGGCTGTCGTTGAAATACGCGGGCACGGTGACCACCGCCTCGGTCACCTTCTCGCCCAGGTACTCCTCGGCGGTCTGGCGCATCTTCTGCAGGATCATGGCCGAGATCTCGGGCGGCGAGAACTCCTCACCCCCGGCGCGCACGCGCACGTCGCCGTTCGGCCCCGAGGCGACCTCGTAGGGCACCAGCTTGAGCTCGCTCTGGACCTCGTCGTACTTCCGGCCCATGAAGCGCTTGATGGAGTAGATGGTGTTCCTGGGGTTGGTCACGGCCTGGCGGCGTGCCACCACCCCGACCAGACGCTCGCCGGTCTTCGAGAACGCGACCACCGACGGCGTGGTTCGGAACCCCTCGGCGTTCGCGATCACCTTGGGCTCGCCGCCCTCCATGACCGCCACGCACGAGTTCGTGGTTCCGAGATCGATGCCGATGACCTTACCCATGGGTTCTCCTGTCATGCGGACGCCACGCGCCCCGGCGTCCGCCGGGGCCGCGTGACCCGCGTTCGAATGTGTGCTCAGCCGACCTGGACTTCGATCTCGCGCAATCGGGCCTGCTCGGCCTTGGGAACGCGCACTTCGAGAACGCCATCCCGGTACTGAGCCTTGACCTGGTCGTTGCGGACCGGCGTGCCCAGCGTGAACGAGCGCTCGAACGTCCCGTGCGCACGCTCCAGCCGGTGATGGCGATTGCCGTTCGGGGTCGCCCTCTCGGCCTTGCGCTCGCCACGAATGGTGAGCGTGTCGCCCATCAGGCTGACCTTGACGTCCTTCTGCGCGACGCCCGGCAGGTCGGCCTTGATCACGAACTCCTCGGACGTCTCCTCGATGTCCACCGAGGGCGTGAACAGGCCGTTATGCTCGCGGCCCGTGTGCGGGAAGAAACCGTCGAACAGCCGGTTCATCTCCTCCTGGATGCTGTTGACGTCCCGTACCGGGGTGAATGCATTCGGGCTCCAACGGATCAGCGTCATGTCGTGTCTCTCTCCTTCTTGCGACTGGGTCTCTGCGCCCCGCCGCTGTCCTCCGGGCTGGCCTCCGGGTCGTGGGGCGCTACGCCGCAGCCATAGAGCATGCGGTGTGCCGGTCGCACCCCGATGGCTAACCATCCAACTTCGAATGAGTTTCGAGATCCGCTGAAAGGCCGGCCGGAGTGGCGCTTGTAGAACGTTCCAAGGCTGGACGGTCGGCGTCACGCGCTGAAACAGGAGCGCACGGTCTTGAAACACGAACGGCGGGCGCCCGGGGCGCCCGCCGCTACGCAGGTCGTGGGTGCGCGCCTAGCGCGCCGGGAGGTAGCCCGCCTTCTCCTCCGGCACCATCAGCTCGTCCTTGGTGTAGATGAACGCGTCGCGCTGGTAGTCGGAGAGCTCGTACTTCTTCTCGAGGTAGATCGCGTCCTCGGGGCAGGCTTCCTCGCACATGCCGCAGAAGATGCAGCGCAGCATGTTGATCTCGTAGCGCTTGGCGTAGCGCTCGCCGTGGGAGTTGGGGCGGTTGGGATCGTTCTCGGCCGCCTCGACGAAGATCGCGTCCGCCGGGCAGGCGACCGCGCACAGCTCGCATCCCACGCAGCGCTCCAGGCCGTCCTCGTGCCGGGTGAGGATGTGGAGCCCCCGGAAGCGCGGGAACATCTCCAGCTTCTCGTCCGGGTACTGGACGGTGAAGGGCTTCTTGAACAGGTTTTCCAGCGTGACGCCGAGTCCCTGGCCCAGCTCCTTGAACATGGAACCCACTCCTCCCTTGGGGTCGCGAAGTCCGCAGCATAGCGGCCGCTCGCCGCGCGACGCAAGGCGCCGGGCCCCGGGACGCTACAGCCGCGGCAGCGTGATGCCCTGCTGCGACTGGTACTTCCCGGCCTTGTCCTTGTACGAGGTCTCGCACACCTCGTCGCTCTCGAAGAACAGCACCTGGGCGATCCCCTCGTTGGCGTAGATGCGGGCCGGGAGCGGCGTGGTGTTGCTGATCTCGAGCGTCACGAAGCCCTCCCATTCGGGCTCGAAGGGCGTGACGTTGGTGATGATGCCGCAGCGGGCGTAGGTGGACTTTCCGACGCAGGTGCACAGCACGTTGCGCGGCACGCGGAAGTACTCGACCGTGCGGCCGAGCGCGAACGAGTTGGGCGGGATCACGCAGATCGGGCCCTTGAAGTCCACCATCGAGGCCGGGTCCATGTTCTTGGGATCGACCACGCTCGAGCTCACGTTGGTGAAGATCTTGAACTCCTCGGCGATCCGGATGTCGTATCCGTACGACGAGATGCCGTAGGAGATGACGCCCTCCCGCACCTGCTTCTCGGCAAACGGCTCGATCATCTTGTGCTTGACGCACATCTCGCGGATCCATCGGTCCGACTTGATCGACATGCTCACTCCTCCCGCTCGAGACGACCCAGGAGCCGCGCCGCGTGGGCGAGCTCGGGAACCAGCAGCCGGTCGACCGCCAGCCGCACCGCGGCCGGCGATCCCGGCAGAATGACCAGCAGCTTGCCGGCGGCGATGCCGGCCGCCGCCCGCGACAGCCATGCGGCGCTGCCCACGTCCTCCCACGACAGCATCCGGAACAGCTCGCCGAATCCCGGCA
>DATEMP010000406.1:0-23542 GCA_035275545.1 Candidatus Eiseniibacteriota bacterium
TGACGCCCCGCGTGCCCGGTGCTCCGGGCGCCGGCACTGCGGCCGCATCCACCGCCGGCGGGCCACTCGCGGCGATGCTCGCCGACGGCACCATGCTGCGGCGTGCACGGCTGGCCGACGTGCCGGCGATCGCCGCGGTGATGGCGGACTACGTCATGCAGGGCGTGCTGCTGCCGCGGCCGGTGAGCGAGCTCTACCAGTGCGTGCGCGAGTTCGTGGTCGCCGAGCGGCCCGGAGCCGACGGCTCGCTCGAGATCGTCGCGTGCGCCGCGCTGCGAGTGCTGTGGGACGACGTGGCCGAGGTACGTACGCTCGCGGTGCGCCCCGACCACCATGGCCGCGGTCTCGGCGGGCACCTGGTCGAGCACCTGGTCGCCGACGCGCGCGCCCTGGGAATCCCGCGCGTGATCGCGCTCACCCGCGAGGTGCCGTTCTTCGAGCGCTGCGGGTTCGTGGTGGTGCCGCGCGAGTCGCTCCCCCGCAAGGTGTGGACCGACTGCGTGCGCTGTCCCAAGCGTCACGCCTGCGACGAGGTCGCGGTGGCGCTCGACTTGGTGCCCGGCGCCACCGCCGCGGCCGAGGCCGCCGGACGTGAGTTCACCCTGTCGCTGCCGCAGCTTCAGATGAAGCCCGGCACATTCCCCATCGTGTCATGAAGGAGGTGCGAACCGAGATGAGCGCTGCCCCGGTCCATTTCGTCGACCTGCTCGGCCTCGAGCGCGAATGGCTGATCCGCGTGTTCGACGAGGCGGAGCGCCTGCGCGAGGCGCGCGGCACCAAGTCGGCGCCGCATCCGCTCGACGGCCGCACCGCGGCGCTGGTGTTCCACAAGCCGTCCTTGCGCACGCGCGTGTCGTTCACGGTCGGCATGCACGACCTGGGCGGTGACGTGGTCGACCTCTCGGGCGCCGAGGTGTCCGAGAACGGGCGCGAGGGGCTCCAGGACGTGGCGCAGGTGCTCTCGACCATGTGCTCGCTGATCGTGATCCGCACCTTCGCGCACCGGATCGCCCAGTCGCTCGCCGAGCACGCATCGGTCCCGGTCATCAACGCGCTCACCGACCACTCGCACCCCTGCCAGATCCTCTCCGACCTCTACACGCTGCGGCGTGCCGGACGCGACCTGGACCGCATGACGGTCGCGTGGGTGGGCGACGGCAACAACGTGCTCCACTCGTGGCTCCAGGCGGCGACGCTGTTCGGGTTCAAGCTCAACGTCGCGGTGCCGGACGGCTTCGAGCCCGACGGCGGCCTGTTCATCGAGGCCGAGCGCCGCTCCAAGGGCGGCGTGCGCCGCACCCGCGACCCGCGTGAGGCGGTGCTGGGCGCCGACGTGGTCTACACCGACACCTGGACCAGCATGGGCCAGGAGAAGGACGCCGAGTGGCGGCGCGTCATGTTCGCCGGCTTCCAGGTGAACGAGGAGCTGATGTCGGTCGCCAAGCCCGACGCGCTCTTCATGCACTGCCTGCCCGCCCACCGCGGCGAGGAGGTTACCGACGCGGTGATGGACGGCCCTCAGTCGATCGTGATCGAGCAGGCCGAGAACCGCCTCCACCTCCAGAAGGGGCTGATGGTGGAGCTGGTCAAGGCGAGCGAGGCGAGCGGACGAGGTGCGCGGCGCCAGGTGGTGGCGGCGACCAAGTAGGTCAAGACTCCGTCAGTTCTCCCCTTTCCCCCGGCGTGGGCCGGTGCGGTAGGCTCCCCCGCACGCGGCCGCCGATGAGCGTTCATCCAGTGATCTGGAAGGGGATCGGACCATGCCAAACCTGACGGCGTCGGAGATCGGAGAGCTGAAGAACGGCTTCAAGGGCGAGGTCATTCTGCCCGGTGACGGCGGCTACGAGAGCGCGCGGAAGATCTGGAACGCGATGATCGACAAGCGGCCGGGCGTGATCGCGCGCTGCGCGGGCACGCCCGACATCGTGCGCGCGGTCAACTTCGCACGCGAGAACCGGCTCCTGCTCGCGGTGCGCGGCGGCGGCCACAACATCGCCGGCAACGCGCTCTGTGACGACGGCGTCGTGATCGACCTCTCGGCGATGAAGGCGGTGAAGGTGGATGCGGGCGCCCGCCGCGCCACCGTCGAGGGGGGCGCCACGCTCGGCGATTTCGACGCGGCCACGCAGGCCCACGGGCTCTCGACCCCGGTCGGCATCAACTCCACCACCGGGATCGCCGGCCTCACCCTGGGCGGCGGCTTCGGCTGGCTCAGCCGCAAGTTCGGCATGACCGTGGACAACCTCGAGTCGGCCGAGGTGGTGACCGCGGCGGGCGAAGTGGTGACCGCGAGCGCCAAGGAGAACCCCGATCTCTTCTGGGCGCTGCGGGGCGGCGGCGGCAACTTTGGCGTGGTGAGCCGGTTCGAGTTCCGGCTCCATCCGGTCGGCCCCAACCTGCTCTCCGGGCTGATCGTCTACCCGCTGGCCGAGGCCCGGTCGATTCTGCGGAAGTACGACGACTTCACCGCCCAGGCGCCGGACGACCTCACCGTGTGGGCGGTGCTGCGGCTCGCGCCGCCGCTGCCGTTCCTCCCCGCCGAGGTGCACGGCAAGGGCATCGTGGCGCTGGCGCTGCTCCACGCGGGGGACCCGAAGCAGGGCGAGGCGCTGATCGCACCGCTGCGGAAGTTCGGCACGGTGCTGGGCGAGGCGGTCGGGCTCAACCCCTACGCCGCCTGGCAGCAGACGTTCGACCCGCTGCTCGCGCCGGGCGCCAGGAACTACTGGAAGTCGCACAACTTTACCAAGCTGGGCGACGGGCTCTTCGACGCGGTGATCGCCGCGCTCGACAAGCTCCCGTCGCCCGAGTGCGAGATCTTCTTCGGCGGCATCGGCGCTGCCACCACGCGGCCGGCGGTGGACGCGACGGCGTACGCACACCGCGACGCCCGCTACGCGATGAACGTGCACGGCCGCTGGCAGGACCCGGCCGACGATGCGCGCTGCATCGGATGGGCGCGCGACTTCTTCAAGGCGTCGGCGCCGTTCGCGAGCGCGGGCGTGTACGTCAACTTCCTCACCGCCGACGAGGCCGACCGGGTCGGCAACGCCTACGGTCCCAGCTACGAACGCCTCGCGAAGGTGAAGCGCCAGTACGACCCGGACAACCTGTTCCGCGTAAACCAGAACATCAAGCCGGCCTGATCAGTTGCCGGTGCTGACGATTCCGCCGTTCGGCAGGAACACGGCGCCAGTGGTGCCGTCGGAGAAGCCACTGGCGCCGGTGATTCTCGACTGCCACGCGTTGCTGCCGCCCCCGCCGGATTGCGCGGCCATGGCGGCGAGATTCCACTGGGCCGGGCCGCCCTCGTAGCCCGCGAGCCCCTGCGCGGTGATGAAGTAGCGTCCCGGCGGGACCGGCCCGGTGATCTGCTGCAGGGCCATGAGGTCGGGCGGCGGCAACTCGCGGCCGTTGACGAACACGTGCGTGCCGCCTCCGGAGGCGTCGGGCCGGAGCGGGCCGCCCAGATCGAGCCCCGGGGCGATGAAGCCCATGGTCGGCTGGCCCTTGGCGCCCCACGCTCCCAGCACGCGGTCGTACCAGTAGTCGGCATCCGGTATCCGGATGCGGTAGGTCTGCTCGGCCCGCGCGAGCTCCTGGTCGCTGAGCCTGCGCTCGTTGATCACGACGTGGCGCCCACCGCCGGCGCCGGGCGAGCCGGCCGCCACACGGTCGCCGCCGGTCACGCGCTTGAACGTGAGCCGCTCCGATTCGTCTCCGGTGCCGATCTGGAGCACCACCTGGTCGCCGCGCTCGGTGGCGGTGAAACGCATCGCGCCGCCGGCGGGCCCAACCGTTCCGCTGAAGCCGGCACCGCCCCGGCGGGCGGTGAGCGGCATCGCCACGGCGCCCTCGGACAGGGTTCCGTTGATGCCACCGTCGGCGGTTTCGTTCAGCCGCAAGGTGACCGAGGGCTCCCCTTCTGCTACGAAGCGCGCCTCGCCCGGCGTTTGCGCTGGCATGTGTGCCTCCGTGCCCTGCCCTGCCGGAGCCGCCGGCGGATCGGCGGTGGCCGTCGTGGCGGCGTCGCGGCCGGTTCGATCCGCGGAGCTGCCGCAGCCCAGGACGATCAGAACAATCAACGCAGCCAGCCCGCAACGCGTCGCGACGTGCATGCCTTTGGCCCCCTCATCGCTCGGTGAGAACTCGAGCGCGGAAGTCTATCAGGGCGCCTGGCGCTCGGCGATGTGGTCCTCGCCGCCGTAACGCATGTTGACGCGCGTCCCGCGGCCGTCGTCGCCGAGGGTGAAGAGCGCACGGCCGTCGCCGAGCGGGAAGTAGAACTCGGTCGGCGAGAGCGGGATCAGGCCCGCAGTGTAGCGACCCTCGAGCTTGGCGGTGAGCATCTCGCCGTCCATGCGCACCGTCAGGGTCTTCCCGTCGGCCATGCGGTACGTGCCCTCGAGCGCCGCGATCTGCGCAGGCGAGAGCGTGGTCACCGCGCCATGAACCGGCGGGTCCCAGGGCGTGCCCAGGGCGATCGCGCTCACGTCGCGGGCCACGCGGTCGAGCCGCACGCGGTCGAGGTTCGACACCAGCACGATGGTGATCGAGTCGTCGGGGAACTTGATGAAGTCGGTGAGATGTCCCGGCAGGATGCCGTTGTGCCGGTAGCGCCGGCGATCGAAACCCCGCCCGGCGAACCAGCCGTATCCGTAGTCGTCGAGCCCGGGCGTGAACACCTCCGCCGCCAGGGCGGCCGGCACCAGCGCGCTCCCGTCCATCACCAGGCTCCAGCGATAGAGGTCGTCCACGGTGCTGTAGAGGCCCGCGTCCCCTGCCGGCGGCGCCAGCGGCAGAGGCGGGACCAGCTGGAGATGGCCGTCGCCGAGGCTCACGCCGCCGAGCTGCCGGGGCCAGCCCAGGTCTCCGTGGGTGTAGCCGCGGGCCAGCGCGGTGGGCCGCGGGCCCCCGTCGAACACGCCGGATCGTGACATGCCCGCCGGGCGCAGCAGCTCGCGGGTGACGAGTTGAGCGAACGGACGTCCGGCGGCGCGCTCCACGACCCGGCTGAGCACGACGTAGCCGGTGTTGCTGTAGTGGAACCTCTCGCCCGGCTTGAAGTCGAGCGGCTTCGCCTTCGCTTCCTCGACGATGCGGGCCGAAGCGTCCTTCCGACCCATGAACTCCATGTAGGCGGGCGAGCCGATCTCCAGCTTCTCTTCGTAGTCGGGGATCCCGGACGTGTGGCGCATGAGCTGCTGGAGCGTGATCCCCCTCCACGCGGCGGGGACATTTGGAAGCCATTGCCCGAGCGAATCCTCGAGACGCAGCTTTCCCTGGTCGCGCAGCTTGAGCGCAGCCATCGCCGTGAACATCTTGGAGACCGAAGCAACCTCCTGCTGCGTCTCGGGCGTGAAGGGAACGCGCCGCTCGACGTCGGCGTATCCATAGCCCTTCCGCAACAGCACGCGCCCGCCGCGCGCGATGAGTGCCGCGCCGCTGAACTGTCCCAGCGCGGTCCGCGCGGCGAGGTACCGATCGGCCTGCGCGCTCACAGAGTCCGGCGCGGGCGCAGCGAGCGCCGGAATTGCGATCAGGCTCGCCAGAGCGATGCAGGCGATGGATGTGAATCCGGAACGCACGGGGACTCCTCGGAGGTGAGGGACAGTGGGGCGCGGGATAGGCGGGGTCACCCTCTCGGGCACTTGGACGTGCGGAATGGGCTGGAGGTTGGGCGCAGAGATGATGGCGGGCATTCACGGCTCCGAGCATGCTTCAGCGGAGTCTCCTCCAGGCAGCAGCAACGGGCCCCGCGGTGTGCCGCGCCCGGTGCCCGGTGTCGCCTTGCAACCGACCAATCTTTTGTGATATATGACCAACTACTATGGTCATCAGGAACACGAGCCCATTCGGCAGCCAGAGCCGCACCCAGGTCTTGATCGCCCTGCGGCTTCTGACGGAAAGCCACGCGCGCGAGCTCGCCCGGCTGCTGTCCGTGCCTCTCTACTCGGTTCAGCAGGCGCTCAAGAGTCTCGAGAAGGACGGGCTCGTGGCCGCGCGCAGCGTCGGGCGCACGCGGGCCTTTCGAATCAATCCTGGCCACTTCGCCAAGCCTGAGCTCGAAGCCTACGTGATGAAGCTATCTGAACCCGAGTCGGAGCTCCGGGAGCGCATTGCCGCGCTCCGAAGAAGGCCTAGGCGGACCGGCAAGCCGTTGTGAAACGTGGAGGCGGGGCCACCCTGGGTGAGGTCGCGCTGCGGGTCGGAGACGCCTTGCGCAGAAACGGAATCAAGGCCGTGCTCACGGGCGGCGCATGCGCTCACATCCGATCCGGCGGGTTCCACTCCTCGCTCGATGTGGACCTCGTGCTGACCTCGCTGCCCGCGCAACGAGAGCTCGACGACGTCCTGGCAGGGCTCGGATTCCGTCGCCGGAGGGATCGGTACGTGCACCCCGAAATGAAATACGTGGTCGAGTTTCCACGCGGTCCCCTCGCGCTTGGAACCGATCACTCCGTACGGGCCGTTCTGTTCCGGAAGGGCAACTGGGCGACGCTCGCTCTTTCGGCGACGGACTCCTGCCGGGATCGCCTCGCCGCCTTCTATCACTGGAACGATCGCCAAGCCTTGTCGGTGGCGGTCGCCATCGCGCTGCGCAATCCCGTCCGGATGCGAATCATCCGCGAGTGGAGCCGAATCGAGGGCGCGGAGGCAAAGTGCGAGGAGTTCGAGCGGGAACTCGCGCGGGCGAGGCCTCGACCCCGCCCGCGCCGATCCAAGGCGTGAATCGCTATTCGGTCAGCGTCGCGGCGCGCACACGGGTGTCTCCCCCGCTGGTGAGACGCACGTAGTAGAGCCCGGCGACCCGGCCCCGGGCGCCTCGTCCGCTCCACAGCGCTTCATGCCGCCCGCCCGGTTGCAGCTCATCCACCACCACGGCGACCACCCGGCCCTGCACGTCCAGCACGTCCAGCCGAACGTGTGCGGCTCTCGGCGTCGCGTACTCGATCCGCAGCGCTCCCGGCGCCGGCGTCGGCGCGACCCGCGTGATCCCGAACCCCTCCGCGAGCGGCGTTCCCTGGGCCGCAATCGGACCGAAGCGCATCGACGTCCCGTCCCACGCGGTCGCCTCGAGCCGGTAGAGGTAGCTGCGCCCGGGCTGGATGCTGCGATCGATGAACACCGAGGCGTCCGGCTCCTCGCGCCGTTCCCCGGCGGGCTCGATCCAGGACGAGGCCGAGGGTTCCGAGCGCTCCACCACCACACGCTCGTACGACCCGGGATCGGCGAGTCGCCAGCGGATCAGGATGCCGTCGGCCCGGGTCTCCGATTCCAGCAACGAGAGCAGCGTCGGCGTCGCGGTCCCGACCAGCGAGAAGTCGGCGTTCGAGACGTCGTAGAAGATGTTGTCCGCCGCCTCCACCTTGATGCGGCAGGTGGTGAACGTGGTGGCGGTGGGGCGGAACACCGGCTCGGCGCCGTCGTTGGGCGTGCCGCTGATCAGCGACTCCCAGCTGGCGCCGCCGTCGAGCGACAGCAGGAGGTTCACGTTCGGCGCCACGCTCGCGCCTCCGACGTCCCAGGTCACCATGAACGGCTGGCTGGAGTCGATCATGTTGCCACCGTTGGGAGA
Source organism: Candidatus Eiseniibacteriota bacterium (assembly GCA_035275545.1). Taxonomy (GTDB): domain Bacteria; phylum Eisenbacteria; class RBG-16-71-46; order RBG-16-71-46; family RBG-16-71-46; genus WS-11. Next base: position 7,580 of record DATEMP010000406.1, read on the forward strand.
GGTCACCACGAACGGCGCCCCCGCCACGGTGATCACCCGCTCGTCCCACGCCACGCCGCCGCCGCCCACGTGGTTGTCGCGCACCGTCAGGCGAAAATGGAGCGTGCGATCGACGGGCACCAGCGGCTCGTAGGTCTCCGGAACACCGGAGAGCACGGAAGCGGCCGGAGGGCAGTAGCGCACCGGCTCGGTCACCGGCAGCCTCCACCGGTAGAGCGGCCCCAGGATCGGATCAAACGACGTCGGCGCGATGTCGAACTGCTCCCAGGTGTAGCTGAGGACGTCGCCGGCGTCGGGATCGGTTCCGGCCCCGGTGAGCACGAACGGCGTGCCGCGGGGAATCGTCACATCCGGCCCGGCGTCCGAGGTCGGCGGCGTGTTGCCGGTGACGGTCGTGGTTCCGCAGGCCGGATTCGCGGTCAGCGTGGCGATGAACTGCTCGAGGTTCGCCACGTGGTAGTAAGTCTCGCGCTGCGGCTGGACGTCCGGGGGGCAGGCGGCCGGCATGCTGCACAGGATGGTGAGTCCGCTCCCGGTTTCGACAGCGGATTCGCTGCTGCGATTGCAGTCCCGATCTTGGGTGTGGCTCCCGCCGATGCCGTGGCCGAGCTCGTGTCCCAGCGTGAGCTCCGGGCTGACGCCCTCCGGGTCGTGCGTCGCCACCACGCTTCCCGCCTTGCAGGCGCCGCAGATCGTCGGCCGGAAGCCGAGCCCGCGGGTCGAGCCGGCCAGGGTGGTGATGACGGCGCCCATGTCGTAGCTCGCGGCGCCGAAAATAGAGTCCACCACCGCGCAGTTCCGGTTGATCAGAGCGGTGATGACAATCGACGCATACGGATCGGTGTCGGGATCGGCGAACGGCATGAGCTGGACCACCTCGAGGCGGACCGCCACATCGCGCTCGAAGGCCGCGCTCACGTGGTTCATGATCACCGCCATGCGGGCGGTCGCGGCCGCGACGCCTCCCAGCGCCTGCGTGAACTCGCCCGTGGCCATCAGGATGAAACGCAGCGTGCGCCGCTCGCTTCCCCACGACTGGGTCGGTGACGCCACGCGAGCGATGGACGGGGATGCACTCTCGATGGTTTCGCATTCGACCGGCGACGACGCGTGATCTCCGGTCCAGGCGCTGGAGACCACATCGGTCGGGCCGGACCCGGGCGGGCCGATCCACGCGGTCCCTTCGGGCGTGAACACGATGCCGTGGACTCCGAGCGGCGTCACGCTCAGCCGCGCGTGGATCCGCGGGTCGTCCACGCCGGACGCGAGGAAGGTGCGGATCTCGGGATGGGCGAGCTGCAGCGCCTCCCCGAGAATCGGGGAGCGCACCGCCCGCACGCGGGCCATTCGTCCGTCGGGCAGCGGCAGCTGAATCTCGATCCCGGCCGCGATGCCGCGTGACTCGTCCGGAGCCTGGTCGAGCAGCTCGCGCAGCTGGTCGGCCCGAAGTGCGGAGGCCGGGGCGGGCGCGGCCACCGCCGGCAAGGAGATCGAAACGGCGAGCAGCGCCGCGAGCGGAAGGAGCCGTGGTGCGGTCATGGGGACTCACCTCGCGATGGGGTGCGATCGCTCCGATGCGGGCATCGGCGGCGGGGGAAGCCAGGCCGAGGGGCTCGCGTCGCGGGCTGAATTCTATGCACGTCCGAGGCATCCACGCACTATGAATCCCGCGGGTGCCGCACCCGCGATGTGGCGCCCGCGGAGGCGGGCCGATAGGCTGGGCGGATGCATCAACCGGCATCCCCCACCCTCTCCCGCGGCGGCTTCGCGGGCCTCATGGCGTTCGCCGCCCTCTCGGTCGTCTACGGGGCGCTCGAATCCCTGCTCTGGGCGGATCGCCTGTGGGGCGCCCACTTCTATGGCTTCTTCCCGCGGATCGTGCTGCCGATCGCCGCACTCACCGCGCTCGCGACGATCGCGATCGCCTGGCGCTCCGCCGGAGCCACGCGTGAGGAGCCGCAACCGATCGCACCGCGCACGAACTGGCTGCTCATCGGCGCAGCGGCACTGGTGTCGGGCATCCTCTTCTGGGTGTTCCGCGACCGCCATCTCTTCTGGGGCGATGCGCTCCCGCTCTCGATCAACATTCCGAAGGGCCAGGCGTTCCATCCTGACGAGCCGCTGACGCTGTTCATCCACCAGATGCTCTACCGCCTGGGCGGCGGGCGCTGGTCGGCCGTCACAGCGGTCGCGATCGGCAGCGTGCTGGCGGGGATGCTCTTCAGTGGATGGGCGGTCCACTGGTTCTCGTCACGCGCGCGCGGGCCGGCGGTCGCGATCGGCGCGGTGGCGGTGCTCCTCGCCCAGGGATTCGCGTCGATCTTCTTCGGCCACGTCGAGAACTACTCGTACCTGGCGGTGGCGCTGCTGGTGTTCTTCACCACCGGCGTGGACTTCATCGAGGGCCGGGGCGGGCCGTTCGCACCGCTGATTGCGGCGGTGGTGGCGTACGCGCTCCACATCCTGGGCGGGCTGACGTTGGCACCCGCGGCGGTGCTCGTGGCGTACGGGCTGTGGCGCCCGGAGCGTCGCGGGCGCACCGCGCTGGCGGTACTCGCGGCGGTCGCACTCCTGCTCGTGGCGTCGCTCGCCACCGCGCACCTCTATCAGGGCCGCTCGCTGCTCTCCGGCATCCTGGCGGGCGCCACCAAGGTGCTCGGGAACTCGAGCCTCAGGGCGCCCACGCTGCTCGACGCGCATCACTGGGCGAACGTGTGGAGCCAGCTCGAGCTGGTGGGCCCGCTGTCGCTGCCGTGGCTCGCGGTGGTCGTGGTGGTGCTGTGGCCGGCGGGCGCGGGGCGCAGCGCGACCACGGTCTTCCTGCTGGTCGGCGCGGCGGCGCTGCTGGGCCCGCGGCTGGTGATGGGCGAGGGTGCCCTGGGTGCCGCGCGCGACTGGGACATCTTCGCCGCCCCGGCGCTGGTCGCACCGCTCGCGGGGCTGACGCTCGCCCTGAGCGCGCTGGACGACCGGCGTGCGCGCGCCCTGATGCTCGCGCTGCTCGCCGCTTCGCTGTTCCACACCGTGCCGTGGATCGCGCTCAACAACAGCGTCGAGCGCACGATGGCCCGGGTCGAGCGCCTGCCGCTCACCCACGGCCGCGGCGAGACCATGATCGGCACCTACTACTTGAACCAGGGCGAGCTGAGGAAGGCGGAGCGCTGGTTCCGGCTCGCGATCGCGAGCGATCCCATGAACAGCAACTCGCAGAGCGGGCTCGGGCTGGCACTCGCGCGCCAGAACCGGCTCGCGGAGGCGCTGGGTCCGATGGTGGCCGCGGTCCGCCTGCGCCCGAACGTGGTCACCTACCAGGACGACCTGATCTCGCTGTTCCTCGCCCTCGAGCGCTGGGATCAGGCGGCATCCGCCCTGCGATTGCGCCTGAAGTACGAGCCCCGGCACGTGCTGTCGTGGGTGACACTCGCCGAGTGCGCCGCGCGGGCCGGGAACGTCGATCGCGCGGTGTCGATTCTCGAGGAGGCGCAGGGCGTGCTGGGCGACAATCCCGACGTGGCGGCGGCGCTCGACTCGATGCGCACGCGGCGCTAACGCATCGCCTCGCGCTCGGCGGCGGTGAGGTCGCGACCCAGCACATGGCGCACCGCTGCCTCGATCAGCTCGTCGCGCCCGGCGAGGATGCCGGCGCGCGTCGGCCGCACCTCGAGATCGGGCACGATGCCGATGCGCTGCGTCGGCCGCCCGTCCGCATAGAACACCCCAATGCCGCTGATCATGGTGCTGACGCCGCCCGGCAGCGCAAACCGCGAGACATTCCCGTCCGCGCCCGCCGTGGTGCTTCCCACGACCACCGCTCCGGGGGCGGAGCGCAACGCCATGGTGGTGTACTCCGCCTGGCTCTGGCTGACCTCGTCCACCAGGATCGCCACCCGCCCCTCGTATCGCGGGGCGATCGGCGTGATCTCGAGCGGCGGGCTCGTCAACGCGAAGCCACCGGGGCTGGAAAGGTCGCCGATGGAGAAGCGCGCGAAGGGCGTCGCGTTCGCGATCAGGCGGCCGCCGAGATCGAACACCACGAACTCGGAGGGGTAGTTGCGGATGTCCACGATCCAGAGACGGGTTCCGCGCGATCGGGCGACGTAGAGGGAGCAATCCGCGACCTTCACCGCCGACAGCTTGAGGTAGGCGATGTCGTCGCTGATGCGCCGGTAGACCGGACCGGGAAGATCGTGAATCGCTCCCGCCTCCCGCGGCATGAGCCGGGTCGGCACGCGCTCGACGTCGAGCGTCTGCTGGTGGCCGTCCCGATCGATGCGCAATCGCACGCTTCCCGAGTCGCCGCGTGTCAGGTTCCGGGCGATGTCGCGGAGGCGCGTGGGTTCGTTCGACGCGGCGTAGAGCGGCGACCAACGCCCGACCAGCGTCTTCACGTCGACGCCGTCGATGGCCTCGATGACATCGCCGCGGCGAAGCCCGGATGCCGGACCGCGCACCGAGTCGCGATCACCCGTCACGGTCGCCCGGCCCTCGATGAATCGCACGATCACCGGGAGCTGGGCCCTGCCCTTGGGCGGCTGCTCGCGGAGCGCCCCCCACAGGTTCGTGTGCGTGTCGTTGACGCGCGCCACCAGGGCAATCATCTCGCGCTCGTAGTCCGGGCGGCTGGCCGCCGCCACCAGGCGCGGGAGATGCTCGCGCAGGATCGACTCCCACGGCGCGCCGACCACGTCCACGTAGGGTGACCAGTACTCGACGATGTTCCAGAAGCGGAACAGGGAGAGCATTCGGTAGCCGGCATCCACCGAGTCGGGGAGCGGATAGACCACGTCGTTGGAGAAATCGCCGTTCCCCACGCCGGGCATCATTGACACGAAGTGTTGAGTGGTGCGCGCCTGCCGCCGTGCGTGGATGGTCGCCAGGCGCCGTGACAGCGAGGGCCCAAGGCGCTTCGCGTCCGAGATCCATTCCAGCCGCGGCCGGATCGTCAGGGATTCCCGGGCGCTCGCGCAGGTCGTGCAGGGAGGCGCTTCGCCAATCGACGCCACCCAGGTGTCCAGAGACGCGAGCGCCTCCCTGCGATCCCGCGCCGCGAGCACCTTCGGCATCACGCGAAACAGGTCGTAGTCCCAGTGCCGCCTGCCCTCGACGACTTCCGGATGGTGGTACTTGAGGAACCCCCAGACCCTGGCGAGGAGCACGAGATCGTCGACCTGGCGCCCGGTGAGGCGACCGGGATGGATGCGCGAGTTGCCATCGAACTCGTGATCGCTGTCGAACACCGTGAGCGGCGGCACGTACACCGGCAGGTCCTTCACCGGGACGCCGTCCACGAGCACACTCAGGTCGTCCACCCACAGCGTCCCGGTGCCGGCGAGCAGGGCCCCGACGATGATCGTATCGGCCCGCGCGTCGAGCGGCAGCGTGACGCGCACCTCCTGCCAGTCGGTGGTCCCGCTTCGCAGCGTGTTCCCCATGTTGTCGAACTGGAGCGACGGCGCCCGACGTCCGTCCTGGCGCTGCCACAGGGCTCCGTGGTAGCTGACGCTGTCCATGCGCAGCCAGCCCCTCAGTTCCACCTGGCTGCCGCGGAAATCCACCGGGATCTTGAAGCCGATCGACGAGAAGGGGCTCTCGCTTCCTTCGACTCGCCGAAGGCGGGCGGCATAGCGACCGCCGTGCACGACCGTGCTGTCCAGGGCAATGGTCGCTGCCGGGCCCGAGGGCTTTCCGGTCCAGGCGGCGAACCCGTCGCCGGCGCCGGCCCGCTCGAAGCCGAGGTGTGGCGACGGATCCTCGCGGGCATGCGCGGGGAGAGACAGGGCGAGCGCGAGCGCGGCGACCATCGAAGCGCGGACCATGGACCCTCCGGGTGGCGGCTATGTTCCGGCAATGCGGAGGCGCTCGCAAGCGCGTTGCGGGAACCGTGGCGGTCGGCGAGACTGCGGCGTTCGTCATCCACCTCGGAGGCGCTCCTGCCCGACATCCGCCGCCCGCTTGAAGGCCTCGTGGTGCTCGACCTCTCGCGCGTGCTCGCCGGTCCCTACGCCACGCAGATGCTCGCCGATCTGGGCGCCGAGGTGTGGAAGGTGGAGCGCCCGGGCCTGGGCGACGAGACGCGCGCCTGGGGCCCGCCGTTCGTGGGCGATACCAGCGCCTACTACCTGAGCGTCAACCGCAACAAGCGCTCGGCGGCGCTCGACTTCGGCAACGCCGACGATCTTGCCGCCATCAAGCGCGCGGCACTCGCCGCCGACGTGGTGGTCGAGAACTTCCTCCCCGGAGCACTCGTGCCTCACGGGCTCGACCCGGCGTCGCTGCGCCGGATGAAGCCCGAGCTGGTGGTGTGCTCGATCACCGGCTTCGGCCAGGACGGTCCTTACGCGCAGCTTCCCGGCTACGACGCGGTGCTCCAGGGCTTCACCGGGCTGATGAGCATCACCGGCGAGAAGGGCGGGCCGCCGATCAAGGTGGGGGTCGCGCTCATGGACGTGCTCGCCGGCGTCCACGCGGGGGCCGCGATCCTGGCGGCGCTGGTGGGCCGCCTGCTCGGGCGCGGCGGCTCGCACCTGGACATCGCGCTGTTCGAGGTGGGCGTGCACGCGATGGTCAACCAGTCGCAGGCGGCACTCTCGACCGGCCAGCCCGCGCGGCGGCAGGGCAATGCCCACCCGCACATCGTGCCCTACCAGACCTTCGCCGCCGCCGACGGGCTGATCGTGATCGCGATCGGCAACGACGAGCAGTTCCGGCGGCTGTGCGCCGCGCTCGGAGATCCCGCGCGCGCCGACGACCCGCGCTTCGCGCGCAATCCCGCGCGCATCCTGCACCGCGAGGAGGTCGTCGAGTGGCTGACTACCACGCTCGCGCGCCAGCCCCGCGACGCCTGGCTCGAGCGCCTGCGGGCCGCGCGCGTGCCGGCGGGCGCGGTGCGCGATCTCCACGAGGTGATGGCCGATCCGGCACTGGCGGAACGGGGCATGGTGGCGAGCGCCGAGGTGCCCGGAGGCGTCACGACCAGCCTCCTCGCCCTGCCCTGGCGGATCGAGGGAACCCGGCCCCCGCTGCGGCTCCCGCCCCCCGCTTTGGGCGCGCATACCAACGAGTTCCGGGACCGGTTCAGCGGCTGACCCGGGGATTTCGTATTCCGCTCACATCTGGATTAGAGTTTGCGCACTTCAGCCCGGGCTTCCGCCCGGCGCGGCCGCCCGGCCGCGAGCGCCGCAGACATCGCAGGAAACAGAATCACCACCGTGGAACGGACTCCGTGGAGGTGCCTCAAATGCGTCGCCTGTCTCCCCTCGCCGCATCGTGCTCCCTCGTCGCCATCGTCCTCGCCCTCACTTCGCCTCCCGAGGCGGCCGCCGCACGGTTCCGCTTCGGCACGCCACCCGCGCCACGGCAGCATCCCGCCACCGCCGCCGCGCGCCCGGACGGCGGAAACGCGGTGAGTGCGTGGACCGGCTGCGGCATCACCCTCACCCCCGCCACCACGACCTTCACGTTCGTCCAGACGGTGGTGCCCGAGGGCGGCGGAGCGATCGTCACCTGGAGCGACGCGCGCAACAGCCCGGTCGCCGGCAACCTGGACGCCTTCGCCACCAAGCTCAACTCCTCCGGAGATCTGGTCGCGGGCTGGGCGCTGACGGGCAACACGGTCTCGTTGCAGACCCCGACCGACTCCAGCCAGGTGGTCACCAGCGGAGGAACCGACGGCGCGGGCGGATTGTTCGTCACCTACACGAACGTCGATCCGCAGTTCCAGAACTCCCACGACGGCTACCTGCAGCACCTGACCACCGCGGGCGCGGTCGCGGGTGGCTATCCCGCGAGCGGCAAGAAGATCGTCTCCGGCTCGGTCGGCACGCTCGGCATGATCGCGGACGGCGCGGGCGGCGTGTACTTCGGCTGGTCGTCGCCCTCGGGCTCCACGATCCGGATCAAGCGACTGGACGCGAACGGCACCGAGACCGGCGGCTGGCCGGCGGCCGGCCTCGACACCGGCGTTCCGGACGACGCGAGCGGTGAGCCGGTGCCCGATGGCACCGGGGGTGTCTACGGCGTTTGGGCCACCGGGAACCAGATCCTGGTGCAGCGCGTCAACGCCAGCGGCGTGGTCGCCGGCTGGCCTGCGGGCGGCCTGGTCGTCTTCACGGCCGCGCAGCCGTTCTCGGATGCGGTGAACCCGCGCATCGTCCGGCTCTCGAGCGGAGACGCGCTGGTCGCCTGGGACGACCCGGACTTGGGCAAGGTGGTGGTGCAGCGCGTCACCTCGGCCGGCGCGGTGCACGCGAGCTGGCCCGCCGCAGGGCTCCAAGTCAGCACCGGCACCGATCTGCAGGCGCTGCCGGACGTGATCGCCGATGGAGCGGGCGGAGCGCTGGTGGCGTGGCAGGAAAACAGCTTCTTCCCCCTCCCCAGCTTCAAGATCTTCGTCCAGCGCGTGACCGCCCTCGGCGCCATCTCGAGCGGCTGGCCGGCGGGGGGCGTGCCGGTGTCGACGGGCGCGACCGCCTTCATCCCCTCCAACATCATCAGCGACGGCGGGAACGGCGCGTTGATCGCGTGGACCGACGTCGGGAGCGGATTCGGCGACATCCTCGCCCAGCACATCATGTCGACCGGCGTGACCGATCCAGGATGGGCGGCGGATGGCGTCCCGGTCTGCAACGGCGCGGGCGATCAGAGCCTGGCGGTCATCGCCAGCGACGGCGCCGGCGGGGCGGTCGTCACCTGGCAGGACTTCACGGACACGAGCAATCCGCAGCTCCTCATCGGCCGGATCCTCTCGGACGGCACCGTCTCGGCACTCGCATCGCTGGTGGACGCGACCGCGGAGCCGGGGCTGGTGCGGCTCCACTGGTACACGCCTGACGGCAGCGTGATGCGCGCCACCGTCGAGCGCGCGGAGATGGGCGGCGAGTTCGCGACGATCGGCGAGGTGATGGCGGACGGCTCCGGCAACCTCCGCTTCGAGGACCGCGCCGTGGCCGCCGGCGCCACGTACCAGTACCGCCTCGCGGTTCCGGACGGCGGCACGACCGCGTACCTGGGCCAGGTCACGATCCGGGTGCCGGCGTCGCTCGCGTTCGGCATCGAAGGCATCCGCCCCAACCCCGCCGGCGGCGAGCTGAGCGTGGCATTCGCGCTCGAGGGCGGCGGATCAGCGCGCATCGAGCTGCTCGACGTCGCCGGTCGCCGGGTGCTGGCGCGCGAGGTGGGCTCGATGGGCCCCGGCCAGCACGTCCTGCGACTCGAGGAGGCGAAGCGCCTGCCCGCCGGCATCTACACGGTTCGCTTGATCCAGGGCGCGCGCGCCGTGGCAGCGCGAGCGGCAATCGTACGGTGAGCTGAAACGGTCACGGTCGCTGCCTCGTCGCGGCGACCGTGACCATCAGCGGTGTGTCGCGACCGCGCGGCGCCCGCTCAGCGTCCGCACACGCTGGCGCCGAATCGCTCCAGGATGGGCCCGATCGGGCTCGCGATCGCGGTGCCGTTGGATCCCCCACCGATGACGATCCCTACCGGATGGTAGGCGCCGTCGTCGGTCACGATGAGCGATCCCGAGTCCCCGAAAGCGCCGAACTGCTTCGTGGTCAGGATCTGACCGACGAACAAGGCGGTCCCGGCAGGGAACGTGATCTTCACCTTGACGTCGATCGCCTTGATGCTCCCCCGCGTCAGCTCAGTGGTGCGCCCCACCTTGAGAATTGGTGCGTGGAGAAGCGGCGGCGACGGCTGGCTCGACGGCTGGCCGTAGAACGCCGGGAGCGTGGCGCAGCTGCTGCCGTCGATGAGCTCGGCGATCGCGGCGTCGAAGCGATTGGGCGTATGGCCGTCGTACACGACCGGCTGGTAGTCGGTGAGCCGCGCCACCACGGTCGGCGGCGGGGCCTGGGTGCAGGTGGGATCCGCGTCGGGCAGGCTCGGTTGCGTGATCGCCTCGCCGATCTGCGCCTGGTTCTGGCGCGCGAAGACGTGGTTGGCGGACAGCAGACACTGCCTGCCCCCCGCATTCACCACGCAGCCGATCGTTCCGGGCAGACAATCGATCGCGTTGCCGGCCGACACGCCGATCGGGACCGGCCGATAGCGATCGGTGAGGGCGAAGGCCCGGATCGGGCCCACCACCTCGGTCTGCACGTCGAGGGTGCCGACGCGCAGCGGGACTCCCGCGATCCTGGCGCGCTCGGCGAGGACCAGCGCGACGGGCGCTCCGCTCGGCCCGCGCGCGAGCCCGACCCCGACCACTCCGGGAAGCTCGAGGAGCATATCGCTCGCCGACTCCAGCTCGACGGCGGCGGCGGCCAGGTCGGTCGCCACCAGATCCGCGGGCGTCGTGAGCCGGGTCGCCTGTGCGCGCGGCGCTTCGCCGCGCGTGCCGCAGCCCGAGAGCACGAGTCCGGCGGTGAGCAACATGACCAGCTGGGCGAAGACGCCCGACATCGGGATGCGATTCGTTCTGCGTTCCATGACTCCTCCTGCTACTTCACCACCAGCGCTTCCATCGCGTAGTACTCGGGCAGCCCGAGCTTATCGACCACCTGCGCGGTGCCGACGTTGCGCTCCTCGACGCGCTGCCAGAACTCGCGTTCGTCGAGCCCCGGGAACGGGGCGCGATCCTTCTGACTCTGGTGCTTGAAGATCGCGCTGATCTTGAGCCGCAGCTCCTCGTGCGACATCGGCACCAATAGATCCGCCTCGGCGACCGACCACTCCTGCCAGGCGCCGCGGTAGTACCAGCGCTCCGGGGCGTCGCCTTTGTACCGCTCGAGCGCCCGCTCCACCGCTTCGAGGCACATGCGGTGCGTGCCGTGCGGGTCCGAGAGGTCGCCGGCCAGGAGCACGATCTCCGGCCGGTGCTCCTGGAGCAGCTCGAGGATGATCTCGACGTCGCGCTCGGTGATCGGGTCCTTGCGCACCTCGCCGGTCCGGTAGAAGGGCAGGTTGAGGAACCGCGCCTGCTTCGCGTTCAGCCCCAGCGTCTCGATGCCCGACACCGCCTCGACCTCGCGGATCCGGCGCTTCAGCGCCAGCACCGCGTCGCTGTCCATCGCCCCGGGCTCCTTGGTGTCCAGGAAGCGCTCGACCTCGCACAGCAGCGGCGCCAGCTTTTCGTTGCCGTAGCCGAAATCGGCCGAGGTGCGCCGCATGAACTCGAGGTAGCGGCTCACCTCGTGGTCGAACACCGCGATGTTCCCGGACGTCTGGTAGGCGACCACGATCTCGTTGTCGTTCAGGTGCAGCTTGTGGAGGATGCCGCCGGCCGAGATGACGTCGTCGTCGGGATGCGGCGAGAACACCACGATCCGTTTCTTGCTGGGCAGCTTGCCGCGCCCGCGCACCTTGGCGATCAGAGCGTTGAAGACGATGCCGTTGAGCGTCGCGCCCGAGCCGTACCGGGCGAGCAGCGCGTTCAGGTGATGGTCGCGGTAGTCCGAGTCGTCCAGCCGCAGCACGGACTTCCCCACCGTCATGCTCAGCCACACCACCGCCTGGATCTCGAGCGCGCGCGTCCACTCGATCTCGCCCAGCAGCCACGGCGTCTCGATGCGCGTGAGCCGCGCCGCCGCCGCGGCGTCGAGGTAGACCGTGGCGTAGGGATGCTGCTGCAGGTAGGTGGCGGCAACCGCGTGGTCGATCGGCCCTTCGACCGCGCGCTGGACGATCGCCGCCTTGTGCTCGCCGGTCGCCACCAGCGCGATCTCGCGCGCCTCGAGGATCGTGGCGACCCCCATCGTGATCGCCTCGGTGGGCACGTTCTCGGCGCCGAAGAAGTCGCCCGCCGCCACCCGCCGGGTGATGGTGTCGAGCGTAACGAGCCGCGTGCGCGAATCGGGGCTCGACCCGGGCTCGTTGAAGCCGATGTGCCCGGTCTGGCCGATGCCGAGGATCTGGAAGTCGATGCCGCCCGCTTCGCGGATCTGCTTCTCGTACTCGTCGACGTGGGCGGCGACCGCGTCGCGCGGCAGGTCGCCGCGCGGAATGTGTACGTTGCGCGGGTCGATGTTGACGTGATCGAACAGGTTCTCCCGCATGAAGCGGTTGAAGCTGTGCAGGCTGTCCGGGGACATCGGGTAGTACTCGTCGAGGTTGAAGGTGACGACCCCGAAGAAGTCGAGCCCCTCGTCGCGGTGGAGCCGGATCAGCTCGCGATAGATGCCGATCGGCGTCGAGCCGGTGGCGAGACCGAGCACCGCGTGGCGGCCCGAGGCGCGGCGCGCGCGGACGATCTCCGCGATGCGCCCCGCGATGCGGCGGGCGAGGTGGTCGTGGACCTCGGTGATGACGACCGGAATCCGTTCCAGGCTTGCGCGCAACGTGCATGCCTCCCTGTGAGCCGAGCCCCGAGCCTAGCACGACCGGCGCGACCGTGGCCCGCGCCGCGGTCGGGCGGGCGCTTGACCCTCGACGGTCCCGATCCTACCGTCCCCACGTGCGCCGCTACTCGATCTTCCAGGCGATCCCGCTCTCGTTCTTCTCCCGCGACCTCTACCGCGACGTCGCGACCGCGTGGCGCGGGGCCGGGATCGTCTACATGGTGGTCCTGGTCGCGATCCTCGCGGTGCTGGTGCTGGCATGGATGGGTGTGTCGATCAACCGGTGGGTGCACGACTCGACACGGGAGTTGACCGCTCAGATCCCGACGCTGGTGATCCGCCACCGCGTGGTCGAAGTCGGCAAGCCCATGCCGTACGTCATCCGGAGCGAAAAGGGAGCCGAGCTGGTGATCGTCGATACCACCGGTGCGATCACCTCGCTCGATGACCGGCAGGCGACCCTGCTCGTGACCGCCGACCGGATTCTCTATCGCAAGAGCAGCGCCGAGACCCGGGTATTCAACCTCTCCGGCGTCAAGGACCTGCGCATCGACTCCGAGCGCGCGAAGCGCTGGCTTGGACTGTTCGCGGCCTGGGCGGCGCCGGTGGCGACGCCGTTCGTATTCGCCGGCATGTTCGCGTTTCGCATGGTCCAGCTGGTCGCGTTCGCGCTGGTCGCCATGATGACCGCGGCCCTCACGCGCATCCGGCTCGACTTCGCGGCACTCATGCGCCTGACCGCGGTCGCGCTCACCCCCGCGCTGTTGCTCGAGGGGCTGCTGGATCTCGCGCACGTCAAGCCGGGCGGCTGGGGATTCCTCTGGACCCTGATCACCCTCGGCTACGTGGTGTGGGCAGTGCTCGCCAATCGCCCGGCGCCAGGAACGCCCGCGGCGGAGGTCCCGGCCGGGCCGCCCGCCGCCTGATCGCCTACTCCCGCAGGCAGCCCCAGCTGTGGAGGCGGTCGCTGTCCTCCTCGAGCCAGCGGTCGCCGATGTCCTCGCGGTAGTACATGTTCGGGATCATGACGTTGCGCACGCGATTGTAGGCCTGGCGCTGGGCCTGCTTCATCGAGGCACCCACCCCGCACACGATCAGCACCACGCCCGAGGTGCCGGTCACCAGCCACTCCCCGTTGACGGTCTTGACGTCCTCGATGTGGATGCCGTCGCGGCTCGGCGTCTTGAACAGGATGACCGCGTCGCGCGAGCTGCTCTCGAAGGTCTCGGGATCGTTGAACGGGAAGGGCGGCACCACCACCCGCACCCCCACCTGGAATCCGGATCGCGCGCGCAGCCGGCTGATCGATCCCTCGGCGAGCTTCTGGAACAACTCGCCGAGCGGCGTGAGCAGGCCCTCCTGCTGGATGCTGATGGTCGGGTAGCCGAAGCGCGCGGTGAACTCGAGCGGGTAGATGCCGTTGCTGTTGACGATGCAATTGATGTCGATGTAGCCGACGTAGCGCTCGCGCGCGAGATTCGGCTCCATCTTCTTGAGCGTGGTGTTGAAGATCTTGTTGGGCTCGCTCCAGAACATCGCCGTGCCCATTTCCCCGGTCGAGGGGCCGATGTCGCCGGGGAACAACTTCTTGTGCTCGAAGTTGACGCACACCGGCGGCACGAACTCCTTGCCGTTGAAGAACGCGCCGGTCGCCACCTCGACGCCCATGATGCGGCGCTGGAGCTGGAACTCGCGGATGCGCCCCGACCAGGCGCGCTGGTAGTCCTCGAGCACCTGGATGACGTCGCGGCCATCCTCCTCCTCCCCCACGAACAGCAGCCGCTTGTAGTTCTGCGCCTCGCCGCTCGGCTTGATGACGTAGCGATTGGGATTGTCGCGCACGTAGGCGATCGCGTCGTCGAACGACGTGAAGTTGGCCTGCGGGATGATCGACACGCCCGCCGCCTTGAGCTCCTGCTGGCCGAACGCGCGGTCGTCCTCGAGCCGGTCGGTGTAGGGCGTGCCGCCGACCACCGGCTTGCCCTTGCGCCGCAGCTCGTCGGCGAGCGTGCCGTGCCCGAGCACGTCGTCGAACACCACCACCTCCGCCCAGTCCACGTCGGCGGCCCATTCGGCGGAGCGCGGCACGAACCCCTCGCCGATCTCGCGCTCCTCGGCGTTGGCGATGTGCAGCTTGACGTCGTGGCCTTCCTTGACCACCTGCCACGCGGCGTCGGCGATCAGTCCGTCGTAGGAGACGAACAGGAACCGGCTCACGGCTGGACCGCGTCGCGCAGCGAGCGCCACGAGGTGCGCAGGTGCTGTTCGATCCTTCCCCAGTCCTCCTCCGTGACGCCTCCCGCCCTGGCTTTGGTGTCGCGGATCTCCATCGCGTCGGTGCGCTCCCTGGCGTACACCGTCATGGTCTCCGGCGGGACGCGATAGAGCTCCGCCGCCGCGACCGCGAGCGCGTGCTCGAGCGCCCCGGGCGGCTGGGTCGCGCGCTGCCGGTGCACGATCCACCATTCCAGCTCGAGCTCCGCGGTCTTCGCGACGTCGAACGAGGTGGCGCTCACCTTGCGGATCGCCTCGTAGTACCGGACCAGGTCGGGCAGTGCCCGCCGGTACTCGGCGCGGTTGTGGCCGTCCTTGAACACGAACGCCGCCTTGGCGGCACTCGCGGCGACCGCGTGGGAGCGCGCCACCGGGAAGTGGAACTGGGCGCGCAGCAGCTCGGCGAGCTGGAAGTAGAGGTCGGCCGGCTTGCGGTCGTAGTACGACCGCCACATCTCGGTGTCGAGCCGGGCGACCACGTCGGGGTCGAACCGCCGGATGTCGACCCGCCGCGGGCCCACGAGGTCGATGCCGAGCCAGACGACGACGCCGAGGACGATGACCGCGAGCATTCGCTTCACGGCCCGATCCTGCCACGGGCCGGTCGCGTCCGACAAACTCCCTCGGCTATGAGAGACTTTGATATCGGCCGCGGGACGCATCGGAGGCACCCATGTCGAACCCGCTTTGGACTCGGAATATTGGCGTGCGCTACGGAGTCGCGACCGCGGCGGCACTTGCAGGGATAACGGTGGTGGCGGTGCTGGGGTTGTGGATGGGCGGCTGCGCGACGCTCAAGGAGCTCGCCGCACTCCGCAAGGTGGGCTTCGCGTTCGACCGCGTGAGCGACGTCGCGCTCGCGGGTGTCCGCCTCGATACCATCCGCCGGTATTCGGAGCTGAGCGCATCGGACGCGGCCGGGATCCTGTCCGCGGTCACGTCGCAGCGCGTGCCGCTCGACCTGGTGGTGCACGTGCGCGCCGAGAACCCCAAGGAGAACTCGGTCCAGGCGCGGCTGGTCGATCTCCAGTGGAAGTTCTTCGTCGACGACCGGCAGGCGATCGAGGGCCGGTTCTCGGGCGAGAAGCTGCTGCCGCCGGGAACGCCGGTCGACATCCCGGTCTCGGTGCGGTTCGACGCGCTCGAGTTCTTCCACACCGGCGCCCGTGACCTGTTCGAGGCCGCGCTCGCGATCGGCGGATGGGGGTCGACGACGAAGCCGATCCGCCTCGAGGTCGTGCCCACGATCTCGACCGAGCTGGGCCCGATCTCCTACCCGGCCCCGATCGTGCTGCGACGCTAGGGAGCGCGGATCAGCGCCCGGGCGGTGCCTCGATGTAGGCGCGCCCGTGCTCGTAGAGGGCAAGCCGCGCGCGGATCCCCGCCGTGAGCGCGCTGTCGCCGCGGGCCTGGG
>DATEMP010000407.1:0-3506 GCA_035275545.1 Candidatus Eiseniibacteriota bacterium
TCCTGGCGGCCGAACGTCTTGGCCTCCGTCGCGGTCGACCCGAAGCTGATCCCCTACGGCTCCTCGGTCTGGATCGAGGGCATCGGCTGGTACCGCGCCGAGGACTGCGGCGGAGCGATCAAGGGTTTCCGGCTCGACGTCCTCACCGCGACCGAGAAGGACGCGTTCGAGTTCGGCAAGCAGAGCCTGTTCGCGATCGTCGTTCCTCCCGATAATGTCTAAGCGAGGGGCTCCGCCCCTCGCCCCGTCGGGCGAAGCCCGACGGGGCCTGAGGTGAAAATGGCGGGGGGGCTTTACGCGGCTTCGCCCTCCACGCTGACCTTGTACCCGAGTGCGTCGATCTGGCGCAGCAGGCGGCGGAGGTGGTGCTGGCGCGAGTGGCGGGCGTGGAAGTAGTCGGGGCCGAGCTCGTGGTATGGCTGCTGGCGGTCGAGCATGTGGAAGGCGGCGACGAGAAGGGAATGCCCGACGGCCACGGTAGCCTTCGCGGCGCCGCGCCGGCCGCGCAGCCGGGCATACTGCGCGGCGAGGTATGTCCCCTTGGTGCGCCCCGCAGCCTTTGCGGCTTCGGTGAGATAGGTGCGCAGCCACTTGGAGCCCTTGCGGGTGGTCCCGGCGCCACGCTTCCCCGCCGACTCGTGGTGGCCGGGACACATGCCAGCCCACGAGGCGAGGCGCGCGGCGGTCCCGAAGCGCTGCATCTCGACCCCGATCTCGGCGACCAGGCCTTCGGCCGTCCGCTGGTCAACGCCCGGCAGGGTCCGCAGGAGGGCCACCTCCCGCGCGAAAGGGGCGAGCACCCGCGCGATCTCGGCGGAGAGCTCCCCGATCAGGCCGTCGAGCACGTCGAGCTTGGCGAGGATCGCCCCGACCAGGAGCGCGTGGTGGGCGCCGAAGCGCCCCTGCAGCGCCTCGCGCAGCGCGGGGAGTTTCTTGCGGAGCGTGCCCCGGGCGAGCTCCGCGAGCGCCGCGGGATCGTGCCCGCCGGCGACCAGGGCCTGCAGCATCGCGCGGCCCGACACCCCGAGCACATCGGAGGCGACGGACGAGAGCTTGATGCCGGCGTCCTGGAGCACCTTGTCGAGCCGTTGGGCCTCGCGGGTCCGTTCCTCGATCTGCGCCTTGCGGTAGCGGGTCAGGTTGCGCAGCTCGCGGATCGGCTTGGGCGGGACGAAGGACGGCCGCACGAGGCCATGCTCCACCAACTGCGCGATCCACGCCGCGTCCGCCACGTCGGTCTTCCGCCCGGGGACGTGGCGCAGGTGGCGGGCATTGAGCAGCCAGCACGTGCAGGCGTCCTCGAGCAGATAGTACACGGGCTTCCAGTACACGCCGGTGGATTCCATGCCGAGCACGGTCACCCCGTGCGCGGCGAGCCAATCGCGGAGCGTGAGGAGCGCCGCCGTCGTCGTGCCGAACGTCTGCACGACTTGCTGGCGCCCCCCGCCTGGGGCCGGTTCCCGCACACAGGCCACCACCGTGTCCTTGTGGACATCGAGCCCCGCGCACCGTTCGATCATCGTGTCCATTGCTCCTCCCCTTTCCGCCGTCCGGAGGAGCCTCATCGTACGGAGTCTGAGGTACGTGCTCGCAGCAACAGTTTTGAGTGCCCGAGGCTCCCGCGTCCGACTCACTCACGGGCTCGCTGGCACCAGGGACCCCCGACGTCGCCGGACGGCGGCGGGGATTTTCATGCGCTTTGGGTGGGCCGTAAAGGCCCATGGCGACTCACTCCCCGCTCGCTTCGCTTCCATGAGAGGGCCCGCTCGCGTCAAGTGGGCCCGGAGGGGAGTAGGGTGTCCGGCTCGAGCAGGCGCATCCGCCGCGCTTCCATTCGCACTCGTCGTGGAGGTCATCGTGGACCTCGGTGCAGGTTGGGGTCCGTCGGAGGGCGCTGCAGTATCTCGGCCGCGGTCTCGCGCCGCGTACCGCGACGGCGTGGACGTGAGCGAAGCTCGCAGTCGCCCGGACGGGGCGGTGGCGTCTGAGTGGCCCGTCTTCCTACTCCTTCTCATGCGAACGCGACCCGAGGATCTCCTCTTGTTCGGTGCTGCCCCTACGCCACGGCTTCGCGCGGCATGCCGCGCAGCGGCTCGTACGGCGCGCCCGTAACCCACAGCCGGTGCAGGAGCACGGCGAGCTTGCGCGCCACCGCGACCACCGCCTTCTTGCGCGCGGCGCCGCCGCCGCGGGCGATCAGCCGCTCGCCAAAGCGGCGCAGCGCCGTGTCGGGGCCGTAGGGCCCGAGGATGTACTGCGCCGCTTGCACGAGCATGCGCCGCAGGTACGCATCCCCGGCCTTCGTGATCCGCAGCGCGGGATCCTGATCCCCGGACTGCCGCTTCTTCGGCCGCAGCCCGAGGTACGCGCCGACGGCACGGCTCCGGGGGAAGCGGGTGGGATCCTCGAGCGTGACCACGAAGGCCAGCGCGGTGACCGGCCCCACGCCCGCCACCTGGCGCAGCGTGCGCGTCGCGGGGTATTGCGCGTCGCCGACGCGGGCGATCGCCGTATCCAGGGCGCGGATCTGCTGGCTGAGTTCCGCCACGGTGGCGAGCAACGCCGCGCAGCCTGGAAACGCCGCACTCAGCCCGGCGGCCGTCATGCGCTTCGCAAACGTCTGCGCATCGCAGCGGGGCAAGCGCGTCCCCAAGGACTTGGCGAGACCCCGTGCCTGCGTCACGAGCATCGCGCGCGCGCGGACCAGGGCGTCGCGCACGCGCAGCACCGCGCGATCGCGCTGGACCTGCTCGCCCCGATGCCGGATCGGCCGCAGCAGCGCGGGGTCGACCCGGCCGAGCCGCGCCAAGAGCTCGGCGTCGATACGATCGCTCTTGTCCTCCTGCGCCGCGATCCGCCGCACGCGCCGCGGATTCGCCACGACCACCTCGTGCCCCAGCCGACCCAGCAGCCGACTCACCCACGGCGAGTGCGTCCCGACTTCCACCACGACGCGCGCGCCGGCGTACGCGCGCAGCGCGGTCGTCAGGCCGGTCTCCGTCGTGGCCGCCTGCCGCCGTGCCTCGACCCGTCCCGTCGAGTCGAGGATGCAGAGATCACTGCGCCGATCGCCGAGATCCACCCCGATGGTCATCCCCAGCGGCTTCCTGCTATCGCTTCCCATGGCCGGTCTCCTCCTTGGGCTTCGAGCCCGCAATGGTTGGAGACCTCAGGGTACTCCCGGAGGAGGCCGGCCCTCTCATCCCATCTCGGCCGCGCGCGCAGCGCGCGCGGAGAATCCACAGTGGAGTGGGGTTGCAGGCTTCGTCTCTCGCTTCCGGCCGGCAAAGCCGGCCGGGTCGCTCGCTCCTCGCTCGCTTGCCGGCGCCTGGACCGGCCGTTATCGTCGGCGGACTGCGCATTCGCGCGCGTCTTCGATGGCCACACCTCTGAGTGAACTCGTCGCGCGGCTGGCGCGGGCGGTGGACGAGCGAGCGGGAGAGGCCGTGCGGGTTGCCGGCCTGCGCGGCTCGGCGCCGGCCCTCTGCCTGGCGCGCCTGCTCGCG
>DATEMP010000408.1:0-3617 GCA_035275545.1 Candidatus Eiseniibacteriota bacterium
CGAACTGCTGCGGCGCAGCCTGCGGCGCCGCGGCCGGCGGCGGAGCGGCCGGCAACGGCGTAACCTCGGGGACAGACGCGGCCGAAGCCACCGGCGCGGCATCGGGCTTCGCGTAGGCGATCGACACCACGCGGTAATCGATCGAGCGGTTGAACCGTGTGAGGAGCACGGTCTGCACGTCGCGCACGATCTGCTTGGGCGGCCGCTTCGAGCGCGTCAGCACGTGGATCTCGCGGATCTCGTCGCCGTCGAGCTGAACGCTGGCGCCGTCCACGTCGCGCAGGGCGCGAATCGCGGCTTCCGCCTTGCTCGTCCAGGAGCCCTGAGTGGTGTCGAGCGTCAGAGGAACGTCCTCCTTCCATGTGTCAAGGGGGCGTGCGGCACGCAGCCTACCACAGGGGCGCCGTATCCGGCTATCACCAATGCGTGTAAAGCAATACGAAACAAGCGTTTGGCGGATGCCCTGGCGATCGGGCGGTCTCAGAAGAGGGGCTCGAGCCGGAACGAGACCATCCGGTGCAGCGCTTCGACCCGCTGGGAGATCTCCTCCCGGGTGGTCTCGATCAGCCTCTCGGGGCTGAACGACTCGATCGCCAGCGAGGCCATCGCCGCGCCGCAGGCGAGCCCCTGGCGGAGCGCGTCGGCATCGGGCTGCTCCCGCCGGGCGAGCCAGCCCAGGAATCCGCCCGCGAACGAGTCGCCGGCGCCGGTGGGATCGCGCAGCACCGGGAGCGGGAACGCCGGGGTGATGAAGAGCTCCTCGCGCGAGCGATAAAGGGCGCCGTGCTCGCCCTTCTTGATGATCACCGCCTGCCCGCCGCGGTCGATGAGCCGGTCGGCCGCGGCCGCGAGCTGGGTCTCACCCGAGAGCGCGCGCGCCTCCTCCTCGTTGAGCAGCGCCACGTCCACCCGCCGCAGCACCTCGACCACCCGCTCGGGCTTGCGGGCGATCCAGTAGTTCATGGTGTCCGAGAGCACCAGCCGCGGCTTCTGCATCTGGTCGAGCACCTCGAGCTGCAGGTCGGGATCGATGTTGGCGAGGAACACGTACGGGCACGTGCGGTGCCGGGCCTCGAGCCGCGGATGGAAGGTCGAGAACACGTTGAGCTGGGTCTCGAGCGTGTGGGCGTGCCCGAGCTCTGCCATGTACTCGCCGCGCCAGCGGAACGTGCGCCCGGGCGAGGTCTCGAGCCCGCTCAGGTCGACGCCGCGAGACTCGAACCGGGCGCGGTGCGTGTCGGGAAAGTCCTCCCCCACGACCGCCACCACCTTGACCGGGGCGAAGTGGCTCGCGGAGAGCGAGAAGTAGGAGGCCGACCCGCCCAGCGCCTCGGTCGCCTCGCCGTAGGGGGTGCGCACCGAGTCGAGCGCCACCGAGCCCACCACCAGGATCTCGCCCGGCTCCTTCACGGCGCCACCTCGGCAGCGCGCTCCATGCGCTCGGGCGCCCCCACGCCCAGCAACGCCAGGCCGTTGGCGATCACCTGCCGCGCGGCGCCGGCGACCAGCAGCCGCACGCGCGAGCGCTCCCGGTCCTCGGTCACCACCCGGCATGCGTGGTAGTAGCGGTGGAACTCGGCCGCGGTCTCCATGAGGTAGGTGGGGATCCGGTGAGGCTCGCGCGCCGCCGCCGCCCCGCGCACCACCTCGGGCCAGGTGGCGAGCTTGCGCACCAGGGCGGCGACCTCGGGAACCGCGAGCTCCTCGTCCGGCACCGTTCCGCTCGCGGGCGTCAGGCCCTTCTCGCCCGCGAAGCGCAGCAGCGAGGCGATGCGCGCGTGCGCGTACTGGACGTAGTAGGCGGGGTTCTCGTCGTTCTGCTGGCGCGCGAGGTCGAGGTCGAAGTCGAGGTGGGCGCTGGTCGAGCGCATGAGGAAGAAGAACTTGGCGCAGTCCGCCCCCACCTCGTTCATGAGGCCTCGCAGCGTGATGAACTCGCCCGCCCGCTTGCTCATCTTGACCGGCTGGCCGGCCGAGAGGAGGTTCACCTGCTGCGCGATCAGCACCTCGAGGAAGCCGGGATGGCCGAGCGCCTGGAGTGCCGCCTGCATGCGGCCGATGTGGCCGTGATGATCCGGGCCCCAGATGTCGATCGCGCGCTGGAACCCGCGCGCCTGCTTGTCCCGGTGGTAGGCGATGTCCGGCAGCAGGTAGGTGGGCACGCCGTTGTCGCGCACCAGCACCCGGTCCTTCTCGTCGCCGAACTTGGAGGTGCGCAGCCAGGTCGCCTCGCCCCGGGCCGCCGCTGCCGCGGGCCCGGCGTCGCCCTCGCGATCGGCGTCGTCGGCTCCGGTCTCGGGCACCACCGCGCGATAGACCACCCCGCGCGCCTCGAGTGCTGCCAGCGTCTCCTCCACCGCGTGCGCGGCGTGCAGGGTCGACTCGCGGTACCAGCGCGCGAACTCGACCCCGTAGTCCTTGAGGTCCTCGCGCTGCCAGGCCATGACGCGCTCCAGCGCCTGGTCGCGGAACCAGGCGATGTCCGAGCGCGCGAGCGCCGCACGCGCTTCCGCCTCGGGCAGCGCCGCCGCCAGGTCCAGGAGATAGGCGCCCTGGTAGCCGTCCTCCGGCATGGCGCGCGGGATCCCCACCCGCTCGGCGAACCGGGCCGCCATCGACTCGCCCAGCAGCTCCACCTGGCGCCCGGCGTCGTTGACGTAGAACTCGCCCTCGGCGTGATGCCCGGTGGTCTCCAGCAGCCGCACCAGCGTCGCCCCCACCGCGGCGGCGCGCGCGTTGACCACGTTGAGCGGGCCGGTCGGGTTGGCGCTCACGTACTCCACCAGCACGCGCTCGCTGGCCGTGAGCGCCGAGCGGCCGAACCCCGCGCCCTCCCCGGCGATCCGCGCCGGGAGCGCGGCGAGGAACGCTCCGCTGTAGCGGAAGTTGAGGAACCCGGGGCCGGCGACCTCGACCGCCGAGAACAGCGCCGGGTCGCGCGGGAACGCGTCGGCGAGTGCTTCCGCCACCGCGCGCGGGGGCCGCTTCGCCTCGCGCGCCAGGCCGAGCGCCAGGTTGGTGGTCCAGTCGCCGTGCGCGGGATCGCGCGGGATCGCCAGCTCCAGCCGCGCCATGCGCTCGGGGGTGTGGAGTCCGATCGCCTTCAGCGCCGCGGCGAGGCCCTCAGCGAGCGTCGTCCAGACCAAGATCCACCTTCCGCGCGTCGCCCCACAGCCGCTCGAGCAGGTAGTACTCGCGGGTCTTCTCGTGGAACACGTGCACGACGATCTCCACGTAGTCGAGCAGCACCCAGCGCCGGCCCGCGAGCCCCTCGACGTGCCACGGGGCGGTCCCGTGCTCCTTCAGCTTCTCCTCCACCGCCTCGGCGATCGCCTTCACCTGCACCTCGCTCCCGGCCGAGCAGATGAGGAAGTAGTCCGCCACCCCCGCCACGGTGCGCAGGTCGAGCGCCACCAGGTCCTGCGCCTTCTTGGCCGCGGCCGCGGAGGCGGCGGCGCGCAGGAGTCGCAGGCCGGCGGGACGGGAGGCAGCGCGTGGACGGGCGGTCAAAGCGGGGCGCGGTCCTCGATCGAGAGAGTGCGTGGAGGGCGCGTCAGTGGTCGCGGCGCACCGCGTAGTCGATCGCGGCGTCGAGGGCGCGGCGCGCCGGGCCCAGC
>DATEMP010000409.1:0-2820 GCA_035275545.1 Candidatus Eiseniibacteriota bacterium
CTCCCGGGCGCGGCCTCGCGATCGAGCCCGACCGCCGGGCCGCGATCGTCGCGGCGATCGCCGCCGCCGGGCCGGGCGACGCGGTGCTGATCGCCGGCAAGGGGCACGAGACCACCCAGACGATCGGCGACCGCGTGCTGCCGTTCGACGACCGGATCGTGGCGCGCGAGGCGCTGCAGGGCCGGGGAGCGGGCCGCGCATGATGGGGTTCGCCACCGCTCCGGTGCTCACCGTGACCGAGATCGCCCGTATGGCGGGCGGCGACCTGATCGCGCGCGAGGTGCCGCGCGCGCCCCTGGAGCGCGAGGCGTTCCTCCGCTCCGGCATCGACGGGGTGAGCATCGACACGCGCACGATCGCGCCCGGCACGCTGTTCGTGCCGCTCAAGGGCGGCAACACCGACGGCCACCGCTTCCTCGCCGAGGCGTTCCAGCGGGGTGCGGGCCTCGCCCTGTGCGAGCGCGCCGCGTACCCGGCGTGGGAGGGCAAGGAGCCGGGGCCGCTGGTGCTGGTCGAGGACGCGACCGAGGCACTCCAGCGGATCGCCGCGCGCTATCGCGAGGGATGGCCCGGGCTCATGATCGCGGTCACCGGGAGCGCCGGGAAGACCACCACCAAGGACCTGGTGGCGGCGGTGCTCTCCACCGCGAACCCCACGCTCAAGACCGAAGGGAACCTCAACAACCACTGGGGCGTGCCGCTCACGCTCCTGCGGCTGAGGCCCGAGCACCGCTCGGCGGTGGTCGAGGTCGCCATGAACCATCCTGGCGAGATCGCGGCGCTGGCGGCGCTGGTCCGCCCCGCGGCCGCGGTCATCACCAACGCCGGTACCGCGCACCTCGAGGGGATGGGCTCGCTCGAGGCGATCGCGCGCGAGAAGGCCTCGCTCGCCGCCGCGGTGCCTCCGGGCGCGCCGGTGTTCGCGGGCGCCGACTCACGCCGGCTGATGACCGCGCTCGAGGGCAGCCCGGCGAAGGTGGTGACCTACGGGATCGTCGAGGGCGCGGCGGTGCGTCCGAGCACGATCGAGGACCTGGGACCCGCGGGCTCGCGCTTCACGGTCGATGGGTTCCCGCCGGTCCACCTGCGGCTGATCGGACGCCACCAGGTGGTGAACGCGCTCGCGGCCCTCGCCGTGGCGCGCGAGCTCGGCATCGCGCCCCCGGCGGCGGTCGCGGCGCTCGAGATCCAGCGTCCCTCCAAGGGCCGCATGGAGGTGCAGGAGCTGCGCGGCGCGACGCTGCTGGTGGACTGCTACAACGCCAACCCGGACTCGACGCGCGCCGCACTCGAGACGCTCGCGGACTGGCCGGACGCCACGCGGCGGATCGCGGTGCTCGGCGACATGCTCGAGCTGGGCCCCGGTGCTGCGGGCCTCCACCGCGAGACCGGCGAAGCGGTCCGCGACGCCGAGCTATGGGTGGTGGGTGCGCACGCGCGCGACTACGCCGCCGGCGCCCGGACCGCGGGCATCGACGCTCGGGTGTTCGACGACAAGCCCTCGCTGGCCGCGGCACTCCGCCCGCTGCTGGCACCCGGGGTGGTGGTGCTGGTCAAGGCTTCGCGCGGCGCCGCACTCGAGGACGTGGTGAAGGCGCTGGGAGCGTCTTCGGGAGCGGAGGCCTGATGTTCTACGAATGGGTCTATCCGCTCCACACCATCGACGGGTTCGGGGCGTTCAATGTCTTCCGCTACATCACCTTTCGCGCCGCCTACGCGGCGATCACCGCGCTGCTGGTGTGCTTCGTGCTCGGGCCGCCGATGATCGAGTGGCTGCGCCGCACCCGGCTCGGGCAGAAGATCCGCGCCGAGGGGCCGCAGGCGCACCTCGCCAAGGCGGGCACGCCCACCATGGGCGGGCTCCTGATCGTGGCCGCGATTGTGGTGCCGACGCTCATGTGGGGGAACTTCCATTCCCGGCCGGTGTGGATCGCGCTCGGCGCCACCGTGTGGCTCGGGGCGCTGGGATTCCTCGACGACTACCTGCGGGTGGTCAAGGGCCTGCCCAAGGGCCTGCTGGGCCGCTACAAGCTGGCCGGGCAGATCATCTGCGGCGCGGCGATCGGCATCACGCTGGTGCTCTGGCCGGTCGAGTCCGGGATCTCGCCGACCTGGACCCACGTGCCGTTCCTCAAGTTCCGGTTCATCGACTTTGGACTCCTGTTCGTGCCGTTCGTCATCTTCATCATCACCGCGAGCTCGAACTCCGTGAACCTCACCGACGGCCTGGACGGCCTCGCCTCGGGCCTGATGGCGATCGCGGCGATCGCGTTTGCGGGCATGTGCTACCTGAGCGGCCACGCCAAGTTCAGCGAGTACCTGAACCTCAGCTACCTGCGCTCCGCGGGCGAGCTGACCGTGTTCTGCGCCGCGGTGCTGGGCGCTTCGCTGGGTTTCCTGTGGTACAACTGCCATCCGGCCGACGTGTTCATGGGCGACACCGGCTCACTCGCCCTGGGGGGCGCTCTGGGCACCGTCGCGGTGCTCATCAAGCGCGAGTTCTGGCTGGCGATCGTGTGCGGAGTGTTCGTCGCCGAGACGCTGTCGGTCATGATCCAGGTGGTCTCCTTCAAGGTGTGGGGCCGGCGCGTGTTCCGCATGTCGCCGCTCCACCATCATTTCGAGCTGAGCGGCTGGGCGGAGTCGCGGGTGGTGCTCCGCTTCTACATCGTCGGCGCCCTGCTGGCGCTGCTCTCGCTCTCGACGTTCAAGCTGCAATGACGCTCGACCCGCGCCATCCCCTGCCCGGCACCCGGCCCCTGGTCGTGGGTGCGGCGCGCTCCGGCCTGGCGGCCGCGCGGCTGCTCCACCGCCACGGCG
>DATEMP010000410.1:0-5172 GCA_035275545.1 Candidatus Eiseniibacteriota bacterium
CTCCGCGCCTCGCGCTGCGGCGCGCCGGGATCGGAGACGTTCGCGGGATGGGCCTCGAGCGCGCTCGGCCGCCCCACGTCGCCGACGTCGAGGATCGTGTAGGTGTTGTCCGAGATGGTGCGCAGGTTGACCCCCGCGGCCGGGAAGTCGGTCTTCGCCCAGTAGGCGCGCCCGTCGATGGCGCGCGTCTCCCCCGCCTCCTCGAGCGCTCCAAGGATCTCGCGCATCTGCGGACCGAAGGCCGGGGCGTCCTCGGACGAGAGCGGCAGCTCGTACGCGGCGCACGCGAGCTGCTGGGCGAGGATGTAGGGATTGTGGGGATCGATCACCGCCGCCTCGGGCGAGCGTCCGAAGAAGTACTCGGGGTGCCGCATGAGGTACTGGTCCACGGTGTCGTTGTAGGCGATCAGGATCGCGAGCGCGGGGTCGCCGCCGCGCCCGGCGCGCCCCGCCTGCTGCCAGGCGCTCGCGAGCGTCGGGGGTGCGCCGATCAGCACCGCGGCGTCGAGCCCGCCCACGTCGATCCCCAGCTCGAGTGCGTTGGTGCTGATGACGCCACGCAGCGCGCCGGAGAACAGCGCCTGCTCGATCTTGCGCCGCTCCTCGGGCAGGTAGCCGCCGCGATAGGGCCGGATCGCGTCCTCGAGGCCCGGCTCGATCCGCCGGAGCCGCTCGCGCGCGTAGCGGTAGACCAGCTCGGCGGCGACCCGCGACTTGGTGAAGGTGATCACCTGGCCGCCCGCTTCCAGCAGCCCCGAGGTGAGGGTACAGCCCTCGCCGTTCGACGAGCGCCGCTCGACCCGCGAGGCGTCGAGGAAGGGCGGGTTCCAGAACACGAAGTGCTTCTCGCCGCGCGGCGCACCGTCGTCGTCGACCACGGTCACCGCGCGCCCGGTGAGCCCGCGCGCGAGCTCGGCGGGATTGCGGATCGTCGCGCTGCACAGGACGAAGCGCGGGGTCGCCCCGTAGTGCGCGGCGAGCCGCGCGAGCCGGCGCAGCACGCACGCCACGTGGGAGCCGAAGATGCCGCGGTAGGCGTGCATCTCGTCGATCACCACGTAGGTGAGCCGGCTCAGGAAGCGCGCCCACTTGGAATGGGTGGGCAGGATGCCCTGGTGCAGCATGTCGGGGTTGGAGAGGATGACGTTCGCGGTCTCGCGCAGCTTGCGGCGCGTGGCGGGCTGCGTGTCGCCGTCGTAGACGCCCGCGACCAGGCCCCGCAGCAGATCGGGATGCCCGGTGGCGATGCGCGTCAGCCCCTTCAGCTGATCCTGGGTGAGCGCCTTGGTCGGAAACAGGTAGAGCGCGGTCGCCTCCGGGTCGCCGAGCAGCCGCTCGAGCACCGGCAGGTGGTAGCAGAGGCTCTTGCCGCTCGCGGTCCCGGTCACCACCACCACGTCGAGCCCTCCCCGCAGCGCCTCGATCGCCTGCACCTGGTGCGTGTAGAGCCGGGTGATCCCGCGCGACTCGAGCGAGTCGGCGAGCGGCGGCGGCAGCGGCAGGGTCAGCTCGCCGAAGCGCGGGGGGCGCGCGGGGATCGTCTCCCAGTGGGCGATCGCGCCGCGGTTCTCCGGCCGGCGCGCGTGCCCGGCGAGCCATGCGGCCAGCGCCGAAGGGCCGCGCTCCGCATCGGGTGACCTGAGAAACCTTCCCGGTTCGACGTGCATGGCGAATCCTCGCGCGTGCTCCGGCGTGTTGGGGGATCGAGCCCAGGCGGCGCAGTATAGCGCGAACGGCACGCATGTGCAGTGCCGTGGCGGCCCTTTGTACGTTGGACGCAAGGGGGTGTAATCGACGCTGGGCATCTACCGCTAACTCACGATGCCGCAAGGCCGTCGGTATGGCCCGTGGGTTGCTCAGGTGTTCAGGCTGCCCGGGTCGACCGGCCACGAGATCGCTTCTCATCCAGCGTGAGGATCCATCCCATGTCTCGATTGTCTCCCCTCGGAGTCGCCATCGGGCTCGTCGCCCTGCTGGGCGTGACGTCCTGCGGCGGCGACCGCGCCACGCTCGAAGTCGGCCGCCAGATCGAGCATGCGCTGGCGCGCCGCGAGATGCCGGACGACGCGCCCTGGCGCGACCGGCGCACCCAGTCGCTCCTGCGCGCTTTCTACAAGGAGCGCCGGATGCGTCCGGCGTGGACCACCGGCGACGGCGCGACCGGCCAAGCGGAGAAGCTCTCCGAGGCCCTGCTGCACGCGGAAGAAGAAGGCCTCGAGCCCGAGGACTACTCGGCGTCCGACGTCGCGCGGCACCTGGAGCGCAAGGACGGCAGCCTGCTGGCGGGGCACGACGCCAAAAAGCTCGCCGAGTTCGACCTGCTGTGCACGATCGCGGCGTTCCACTACATGTCCGACCTTCGCGACGGGCGCATCTCGCCCAAGGCGCTCGACGCGATCTGGGTCGAGAAGCCCGCCGAGGGCGACCTGCACGCGATGCTCGCAGAGGCGCTCCAGAAGAACACGGTCGGGGACCTGCTCGAGAGCCTGGTCCCGACCCAGGACGGCTATCGCAAGCTGAAGGAAGCGCGGGTCCGCTACGCGAAGATCGTCGCCGACGGGGGCTGGCCCTCGATCCCCGCCGGCGGACCGATGCGTGCCGGCCAGCGCGGCCCGCGGGTGGCGGCGCTGCGCGCGCGGCTCGCTGCGTCCGGCGATTTCGGCGCCAAGGGCGGCGACACCTTCGACCGCGGGCTGTCCGACGCCGTGAAACGCTACCAGGCCCGCATGGGCCGCGATCCGGACGGCGTGGTGGCGGCGACCGAGCTCGCCGAGCTCAACGTGCCCGCCGAGCTCAGGCTGCGGCAGATCGAGCTCAACATGGAGCGCTGGCGCTGGCTGCCCGAGTCGTTCGGCGAGCGCTACCTGCTGGTCAACATTCCCGAGTACATGCTCCGGATCTACGAGGGCGACCGGCCGGCGCTCGAGATGCGGGTGGTGGTGGGCAAGGCGATGAACCAGACGCCGGTCTTCAGCGACAAGATGACGCAGGTGGTCGTGAATCCGACCTGGAACGTGCCGGGCTCGATCGCGCGCAACGAGATCGTGCCTGCGATCCTGGAGGACGAGAACTATCTCGCCACGAACACCATGCGCGTCTACGACGACTCGGGGAAGGCGATCGAGGCGCGGTCCGTGGACTGGTCGGACACCTCGGAGACCGAGCGGCTGGTGTTCCGGCAGGACGCGGGCGACCAGAATCCTCTCGGCAAGATCAAGTTCCTGTTCCCGAACCAGTTCGACGTCTACCTGCACGACACGCCGTCCGGCCACCTGTTCGCGAAGGAGGAGCGCAGCTTCAGCCACGGCTGCGTGCGGGTCGAAAAGCCCCTGGCGCTCGCCCAGTACGTGCTCCGCGGGCTTCCCGAGGCCGACACCAGCCGCGTCCAGGAGCTGATCGCCGCGGGCGAGACGAAAACGATCGAGGTCCCGGAGCCCCTGCCCGTGCACATCGTCTATCTCACCGCATTCGTGGACGAGCACGACGCGGTAGGATTCCGGGAGGACGTCTACGGCATCGACCACGACCAGATCCTCGAGCTGCGGGGCCGGTCGCGGGCCCAGGCGCTGCAGCAGCGCGCCAGCCGTTAGCGTCCGCCACGAGCGACGCACGACGCGCGGTCAGGAGGTCTCCCCATGAAGAAGCAGGCACGGTCCGCCGCCGATCCGCGGCAGCAGCTCATCGACGCGCTGAACGAGGATCTCAGCCGGGAGTACCAGGCGATCATCGCCTACGTCGTCTACTCCCAGGTCATCAAGGGCGCCCAGTACATGAACATCGCCGCGGAGCTCGAGCTGCACGCCGGCGAGGAGCTCCAGCACGCGATCAAGATCGCCAAGCAGATCGACTACCTGGGCGGCGAGCCCACCGTCGTGGCGCAGCCGGTGAAGACGTCGAAGAAGGCCACCGACATGCTGCGCTTCGATCTCCAGAACGAGGTCGACACGGTGCGCAACTACCAGGAGCGCATCCGCCAGTGCGAGGCGCTCGAGGAGTACGCAATGGCCGAGGAGATCCGCACCATCCTGGTGCAGGAGCAGGAGCACCAGATCGATCTCGCGACGGCGCTGGGCGTGGACGTGCCGGCGATGTCGAAACGGTCCGGGGCGCGCCGATAGCGGTGACGGCCCGCGCTATTCCACCGTCCGCTGCGTCGGCTGGATGTCGGTGATCTGCCACTGGCCCTCGCGGGCGACGAAGCGTATCCGGTAGGCCTCGCGGCGGCCGCGAAAGAAGGTCATCTCCGAGGCGGACTCGTCGGTGCCGGGCGCGACGCGCCACGGGCCCTTGTTGGCTCCCCACTCGAAGCGCTGGGCGCTCTCGAGCAGGTAGCGGTCCGAGAGCACCCGCATCGCCATGTCCTCGTCGTTCACCGCCATCGCCGAGATCAGGCTCACGAACGAACGGTAGGGCGAGGGTGCCGCCTCCTCGGCGGTCTTCTGGAAGCCGGAGGCCGGCCACGCGAACGTAAGCGTCTTGTGGATGTGCGGGCAGGTCGGACACTCGTCGAAGCCGGGCGTGGGCCGGTAGGTGCGCGCCTCGAGGCCGGTGGCCCCGCCGGCGAGCGCCACGAACTCGACCACGCCGGTGCCGCCCAGCGAGTCGGAGCCGAGCGTCTGGGCGAGCGACCACTGCCCCGATGCGGCGCGACGCCACACGATCACGACCGGCTGCTGGCCGCGGTTGCTCGAGCGGGCGAAGATCGCCGCCGCCTGCTGGGGCTCGGCGCCGCCCGCGTCCCCGGGCCGCAGCGCGAGATCGAGCAGGCGCATGCCGCCCCCCTGCACGTTCTGGCCGCGAATCGCGCCGCCATCGCGCCACAGGAGCCAGGGCCACGAGCCGCCGGTGGGATCGGAGCGGGCGAAGAAGTTGACCGCCGCCAGGTCGACGCCGCCCGCCACCTCGCCGCTGAAGCCGCACGAATCGAGGAACGTGCGAGCGCGGTCGGCGAGCCGCCGGTCGGGATGGCGCCGCAGGTCGTCGAGCAACAGCCGCGCGGTGGAGGCGGCCGCGCCGGAGGGATCGGCCTCCCAGCGCTCGAGCGCCTGGCCGACGTAGATCGCGAACGAGTCGGCGGTCACCGCCTGCGTGGAGTCGGACCCCGCCGGCACGAAGCGCGGCGGCTTGCGGCCGCAGCCGGCGAGGGTGGCGAGGATCGCGACCGTCAGGACC
>DATEMP010000411.1:0-15694 GCA_035275545.1 Candidatus Eiseniibacteriota bacterium
CTGGGAGCGCGCCGGGGCCGGTTTTCCAATCGCGACGCGGGGTTGGGCCGGTGCGGGGGTCGGGTTCGCGCAGAGCGCAATCTCCCCGCGATCGCGCAGATGGCGATGCCCGCCGTGAAGGTTGCACGCCGCGTCACGGCCGGGCCGGCGCCGCGCCGCGCTCAGAACCGCGACAGGAGCCTGAGCTCGACGCCCCGAAACGGCTGCACTTCGTAGCAGGTCCCGGCGGTGCATGCGCGCCCGCCGCGCCGCTGGCCCGCGAACAGCGTGGCCTCGTGATGCGCGGAGATCGTCGCGCGCACGATGCCGGCGATGAACGTTCGCGGATCGACCTCGCCCCCGAGCAGTGCCGGGTCCTCCTGCTCGGGATCGGTGCTCCGCTCCCACTGGACGCTCACGCTGCCGATCGCCGCGCGGCTCACCGTCACCGAGGCCAGGTGGTCGCGGAACTCGGGCGAGGGGACGCCGATCAGGCGCCGTGTCGCGCGTGCGCCTTCGAGGTCGGCGCTCACCGCCCAGCGCTCGCGGAAGCGCACCGTGGCGCCCGCCCCCAGCACCCGGCGGTCGGCGATGAACGAGAAGCCGTCCTCGCCCTCGTCCCAGAACACGGTCGCGTCCCACGCCCGGCCCTGGGGGGCGGCGTGCAGCTCGAGGTAGCGCTCGTCGAAGCGATCGCCGCCGCCGTCCGACCGGCTCAGGTTCGCGGTGATCGTGCCCCAGCGCGGCTCGGTCCACGAGCCTTCCAGCTGGTAGCCGCGCTCGGCGGTCGCGTCCAGCACGTGGGTGGCGCGGTTGAGCAGCGTCCACGCGTGCTCGCGCACCAGGGAGGGCGGGTCGTTGATGCCGAGCCGGAACTGCCGGTAGTCCTTCCATTCCGCGGAGAGCGTGAAGTTCCCCGCCAGCAGGTCGGCGCCCGCGTACAGGGCGAACGTGTCGCGCTCGCCGGTCCGGATCTTCCACGCGTCCCCGAGCGCGCGGTCAGCCTGCGCGTACTCGACGTAGATGGGGAGCGCCGCCGTGGCGACCCCCGCCAGGCGCAGCGGATCCAGCTCGACGAAGCCGGAGCCCAGCTCGCGCTGGGTGCCGGTGCCGTTCGAGGTGCGCAAGTAGGTGGCGCCGAGGCGCGCCTCGCGCCAAACAGTCGCCGCCAGCTGGCCCCCCGACACCGTTCCCACGTAGCGCTCGAGCCCGAACAGCTCGTTCTCGGGCGCCGCCGAGAACTCGCCCGAGTTCGGCGTGCCGCCGAACGCCCGGCCGGCGACCGGACCCCATCGCCCGTCCACGAGCACGCCGTCCACGTCACGCGAGGGGCCGTACCGGGATCGCACCCCCGGCTGGTCGAGCACCACGCCCGGGAGCTCGAACGAGCGGTGGACGAGCCCGCGGCCCAGGATGGTGTAGAAGTTGCCGACCCGCACCCGCAGGCGGGGATCGGACCACTCCGCCCAGCGCTGGGTGATCGCCCGGTAGTCGAACTGGTCCTCGCTGTTGTGATCCTGCTCGAAGCGCAGGCCCGCGCGGCCGCTCCCGAACCCGTACTCGAGCTGGAACTGGTCGTAGAGGTCGGTCCGGTTGCGCGGCTCGGCGAACGGAACGTTGCCGCTCTGCGCTTCGAGCAGGTTGGTGACCGCGGGCTGGGACGCGGCGGCCCGGGAGAGCGTGAGGAGCAGGATGCAGACGGAGGCCCCGGCGCTCCGTCTCACGGCGTCGCGGTGCCCGTGGTGTCGGCGAGCAGCGCCTCGATCGCCCGTTCCAGGTCGGCGGTCTCACCGGGGCGCCAGCCCTGGGTGACGCGCACCATCCGGCCCTCCGGCGAGATGAGCACGCTGGTCGGCACCGCGCGCACCTGGAACCGCCGCTGGAGGTCGCCGTCCTCGTCGAGCACGATCGGGAACCCGAGGCCGAGCCGCCGCGCGGCCGGGCGCACCTTGGGGAAGTTGCGCGGGCCGTCCACGGAGATCCCGATCACCGTGAGGCCGCGCTCCGCGAACCGGGTGCGCAGCGCCTCCAGCTCGGGGAGTGCTGCGAGGCACGGCTTGCACCAGGTCGCCCAGAAGTCGAGCACCACCGGCCCCTGCGCCCGGAGTGCTTCGAGGTCCAGCGTCTCCCCGGTCACGCTCCGGGTGCTGAATGCGGGCGCGAGCGGAGCGTCCCCGGTCCCGGCCGCGATCGGGCACGGAGCGGCGACCGCGACCAGCAGCGCGATGAGCGCGACCCGGCGTGACGCCGTCAAGGCAGCACGACCGCGCGGTGCACGATCGGCGCGCCGCCCACGTCCGCGCGGATCAGGTAGATGCCGGGCGGAAGCGGCGCGCCGGAGGCGTCCTCGTGGCGCCACGCGATGCGGTGGACACCGGGATGCGCGATCCCGTCGCGCAGCGTGGCGACCCGCCGGCCGCGGAGGTCGAAGACGCTCACCCGGGCGTCCGTGTCGCGCCCCTCGGGGATCGCGAGCTCGACCACCGCCGACCCGCGCGCGGGATTGGGCAGGCTGGTGAGCCTGAGTCCCGCCGCGACCGGCGGCGCCGGGACGCCGATCACCTGCGTCACGAGCGAGTCCACCGCGCCGCGGATCTCGTTCAGGTGGTAGCGGTTTCCGTGCGGCCAGGTGAGCGCCGCGTGATAGCGCACGATGCCCTGCTTGTTCACCACCACGTAGTTGTCGAAGGTGCCGTAAAGCGTCGCGAAGTTCCCGCCGGTCGCGGTCGCGCCCAGGAGGAGCAGCGGATAGGTGGCGCCGGTCTGGTTCCTGAACGAACGCAGCTGCGCCGCGGTGCCGTTGTACTCGTCCACACCCACCACCTGCACCTGCCCGGGATAGTTGGTCGCGTAGTACTGCT
This sequence comes from Candidatus Eiseniibacteriota bacterium, assembly GCA_035275545.1. GTDB lineage: Bacteria > Eisenbacteria > RBG-16-71-46 > RBG-16-71-46 > RBG-16-71-46 > WS-11. The sequence continues at coordinate 2,841 of DATEMP010000411.1, forward strand.
GGATGTTCTGCTGCACCGACGGACCGTCGGCGAGACAGAAGGGTCAGTCGTAGCCCAGGAGGAAGAAGACGATCACCTTGCCGGCGTAGTCGGCGAGGGTGCGGGGCGTGACCTGCCCGATGGCGGGTGAATCGAGCTCGTTCTTGGTGAAGTTGGGGGCGATGTCGCCCGGCTGGACGATCGCCTGCGCGGGACCCGCCAGGATCAGGGCGGCCAGCAGTGCCGGCACGAACGGTCGCATGCGCATCGAAGTCGTCCTCCTCGCCGCCGGTAACCGCCGGGTGGATCGGTGCCCTCCATTGTACGGCCGGTTGTGGGTCCCGTGACCCATTTCCGAAGCTGTGGCGAACCCGCATCAATGTGCCCGCCCGGCGGGGCCCCTTTCCGGCCGGGGCCGGGCAGGGCGATGCCCCGAAACCCGCTCGCGCCCCGTCGGTTGGGCCTCCTTCGGAATACCGGAGGCAGGGTGGCGTAGATCCTGCGTTACCGACGCGTGGAACACCTGACCCGCGTCCTCATACGAGGGGGAACGCCATGCAGAACCTGTCACCGTTCGTCAGTCTCGCCCGCCTGAGCCGGCCGTGGGCCACGTGCCACACCGCCCGGCTCCGCTCCACGCTGTCGCGTCTCGTCGAAACCCTGTCGCGCTGGACGCACGCCTTCGATCCCTGCCGGCTGCCGGCCCCCGTGCCGCTTCCGGTGAGCGTTCCGAGGCTGCGTGTGGCCGCGGCGGTGTCGTCGCTCTGGTTGTTCGCGGCGCTGGGCGCCCCCGCGCAGGCGGGGGTGGGCAACCGCGTCGAGCTCGCCTCGGACGGCCGGCTGGTGGATGTCCAGGTGCTGGTGGACGGCCACGCGGCGCCGCTCTACACCGCGCAGGGTCGCTGGGACCGCCGCTACTTCCAGGCGTTCCGCGGTCGTAACTACGCGCTCGCCCTCACCAACAACACCGGCCGCCGGGTCGGCGTGCTGATCGCCGTCGACGGACTGAACGTCGTCAACGGCCAGCGCTCGCGGCTCGCCGCGGACGAGGCCATGTACGTGCTCGATCCGTGGGAGCGCACCACGATCCGCGGCTGGCGGACTTCGCTCGACCAGATCCGCAAGTTCGTGTTCGTGGACGAGGAGCGCTCGTACGCCGAGCGCACCGGCCAGGCGAACGGCGACATGGGCTGGATCCGGGTGCTGGCGTTCAACGAGCAGGGCCGGCCCTGGTACGACCAGATTCCGGGTCGGATCAACCAGAACCAGCGCGAGCGCAAGGACGACGACGAGTACCGGTTTGACGAGGAGATGAGCCGCAGCGGGGAGTCGAAGTCGCAGGGTGCGGCGCCTCCGCCGGTGGCCGAGGGCCAGAACGGCCTCGACCGCGCGCGTCCCGAGTCGGCGTCGCCCAACAAGTCGATGTACCGGGGTGACAGCCCCTCGACGCAGTCGGTGCCGGGCACCGGCTGGGGCGAGCGGGGTCACGATCCGGTGCGCCGGGTGTGGTTCGTGCCCGAGCGCAACGCGACCGATCACCTGGTGCTGCGCTACGAGTACGCGTCCGGACTGCGGGCGCTGGGCATCCAGCCGCGCAACTACCGCGACCGGATCCGCGAGCGCGAGAACGGCGACCTGGGGTTCGCGCAGCCTCCGCGCTGGTAACGACCGAGCAAGCGACGAGCCGCCTCCCACCACGGGAGGCGGCTCGTTCGTTTGGGGGCGCCGGGCAAGGGGGGTGTCAGCGCACGTGCGCGATCTTCCGGCTGATGCGCTCGCCGCCGGCTTCCAGCACCGCCAGGTAGACGCCGTTCGGGACCTGCCGGCCCAGGGCGTCGCGGCCATCCCAGCGCGCCTCGTGCGTGCCGGCGCTCCGCCGGCCCTGATCGGCGATCGCCACGCGTCGCCCCGAGGCGTCGTGGATCGAGAGCCGCACCTCGCCCTCGCGCTCGAGCGTGTAGCTGATGCGCAGGTCGCGCGTGAAGGGGTTCGGTAGCCCGGGGCCGAGGCGGAGGCTGGTGCGCCCCGGTCCACTCCCCACGCCGGTGGTGCCCTGCTTGATGACGGTGAAGCTGTCCAGCACCACGCCGGTGTGGTTCAGGAAGCGCGCCTCCAGGCGGTCACCGTCCACGTCCAGCACCATCGAGCCCCACAGGTTGAACGAGGTCACCATCACCGGGTGGTTGAGCGACCCGCCGCCGATCTGGCACGAGCTGCCGGCGACCGCGTAGACCGAGCCCTGGTTCGCCAGGTTGACGCCCTGCGGCTTCTGGTACGGCCCGTCGCCGTCCTCCCTCCCATCGCCCGCGTTGAGTGTCATCGAGGGAAGAAGCGTGGACGAATGACCGTAGTGACCGTTCATGAGATGGGACCGCTCGTACGAATGGCTGTGTCCGCCAAGCACCAGGTCCACCCCTCCCGCCTCCAGGATCGGCAGCGCGTACTCGCGCATCTCCTCCAGCACCGATTCGGAGTCGGAGTCATGCGAGCCCTTGCTGTAGGGAGGATGATGCCAGTAGGCCACGATCCAGGGCTGACTGTTCGCGGCCAGGTCGTTCGAGAGCCAGGTGAGCATCGCGCTGCCGGGGGTGCGGCTGCTGCCCTGCGAGTCGAGACAGATGAAATGGACGTTGGCCCAGTCGAACGAGTAATAGGCCTCGGTGCCGGAGCCCACCCCCCCCGCCTCGGCGGCGGACGGCAGGGTGAAGATGTCGAAGTAGTCGTTGTTCGCGCCGTTATGGACGTTGTCGTGGTTGCCTCGGGTCGGCCACAGGACCGCCTGGCGGAGCGTGACCGGGTACTGGTTGAACACGGCGACCTGGTACTCGGAGTCCGTCCCGCTGCCGTACGCGTTGTCTCCCAGCATGAGCCACAGGTCGGTGCCGCGTGATCCGGTCCAGGCCAGGTACGCGTTGCGCACGGCGAACGCATTGGACGTGGGCATTCCCGAGTCGCCGAGGATCCAGGCGCGCGTGGGCTTCACCGTGCCGGGCACGGGGGCGGTGACGAAGGTGTAGCTGTTGTCGCCGGCGACGATCTCGGTCGAAGTGGCCACCGCATAGTAGTAGCGCGTGTCGGGATCGAGCCCGGTGATCCGAACCACGTGCTCGGTGGTCACCGACGTGTCCGACTCGCTGCTGGTGAGATTGCCCGGCGAGGTGCCATAGAGCACGCGGCTGTCGCTCGCGGTTCCGGTGCGCCAGCGCAGCGTGACCGCGGTGTGGTTGCCCATCTGGAGGTAGGGACCACGCGTGAGCGTGGGGGCGAGGAGCGGGCTCGGTGTTCCGTTCGAGACCGGGGCTGCGTTCGAGCTCTGGACCTCGGCGTCAGCCTCGGGGACCGGCACCGGGCTCGCCGTCGCGGTCCCGCCGCCCGCGGCCTCGACGCGCGCGCGCACTCCCTCGAGCGGTGTCGGGTCGGTGAGCGTCGAGGCGAGAACGTCGAGCCGCTCGCGGGCCTGGACCGGCCGGTCCGCCGCCAGCTCGAGATCGATCGCATAGAGCTCGAGGCTCGGAATCGCGCCCAGCTTGGCACGCGCCTCGTCGAGCCCGCGTAGCGCGGCATCGCGGTCGCCCGCGTACACCTGGAGCCGTGCCCGTTCGAGACAGAGGTCGGGATCCGGGCGAGGGGCGGCGGCGATCAGCGCCGAGAGGTCGGCGATCGCCGCCTGCCGCTCGCGCAGCGCGATCAGGGCCCGCGACCGCAGCAGCAGTGCTTCCGGATCGCCCGGGTGTTGCTCGAGCGCCGCATCCAGGAGCCGCCGGGCTTCGCGGGGAACGCCGGCATCCAGCGCCAGAGAAGCGCGGCCGAGCGCCAGCCCGGGAAGCGAGGGTTGGCGCTTCGCGGCTTCGTCGTAGTCGGCGCGCGCGCCGGCCAGATCACCCTGGATGCGCCGGTACTCGCCGCGTGCCAGCCAGAGCGTGGCATCGCCAGGGTTCGCGGCGATGCTCTGCGAGAGCCGGTCGATCGGGACCGCCACGTCCTCGTGGGCGAGGGCGGCTCGGTTCACCACGACCAAACAGCATGTCAGTATGAATACTCGAAGGATGCCGAGCGAAGGCTGCATGGTCCTCTCAGGCCGGGGCGCGGACCATGTCCCGGGGCCGATCCATCGAAGAGTCTAACCAGTGCGGCCCGCCGGGAGAAAGGACGAAGCACGCTTTCAGGTGATTCGTCCGGGACACCCTGGGTGGTACGACCGTGCTAACCTCGCCGCCCGATGGCTCCGGCCCCCCTGAACTCGAGCGGCGGACGCTTCCGGGTCCGCGACCTGATCCCGTTCGGGCCGGGGCGCCACCCGCGCCCGCGACCGTTCGTCGAGATGGCGCAGGTGCTGTGGGAGAACCGGGACAGCCTCCCCTACGCGTGGCGGATCCTGACCCGCGGGGTGTGCGATGGCTGCGCGCTGGGGCCCCGGGGACTGCGCGACGACGTCATCTCCGGCGTCCACCTGTGCATGACGCGCCTGAAGCTCCTGCGCCTGAACACCATGGGCCCGGTCCCCGACGAGCGCCTCGGCGATCTGTCCGCCCTCCGGGCCATGAGCAACCCGGAGCTGCACCGTCTCGGCCGCCTCCCCTATCCGCTCGTCCATCGCGCCGGAAGCAACCGGCTCGACCGGCTCTCCTGGGACGAGGCGATGGCGATCGTTGCCGAGGAGCTGCGCGACGTCCCGGGCGAGCGCATGGGGTTCTTCGCCACCTCGCGCGGGCTGGTGAACGAGACCTACTACGCGTTCCAGAAGGCGGCGCGGCTGATGGGCTCGAACCACGTCGACATGTGCACGCGGCTCTGCCACGCGGCGAGCGTCGCCGGCCTCAAGGACACGCTCGGCATCCCCGCCCCCACCTGCTCGCTCAAGGACATGATCGGCTCGGACCTGGTCGTGATCCTGGGCTCGCACCTCGCCAACAACCAGCCGGTCACCACCAAGTACCTGTGCTACGCGAAGCGCCAGGGCACGCGCATCCTGGTGGTCAACCCGATGCGCGAGCCGGGGCTCGAGCGCTACTGGGTGCCGAGCGATCTGCGGAGCGCGCTGTTCGGCACCAAGCTCATGGACGACTTCTTCCAGGTGTCGGTGGGCGGCGACGTCGCGTTCCTGCACGGCGTGCTCAAGCACCTGATCGAGAACCGCTGGCTCGACGACGCGTTCATCGCCTCGCGCACCGCCGGCTTCGACGAGCTCCAGGCACTGCTCGCGCGTGAAACCTGGGAGGCGCTCGAAGCCGCCTCGGGCCTGACGCGCGCCGACATGCGGCGCTTCGCCGAGCAGTACGCGCGCGCCCGGACCGCGGTGTTCGTCTACAGCATGGGGCTCACCCAGCACCGCTTCGGCGTCGACAACGTGAAGGCGCTCGTCAACCTGGCGCTCGCGCGCGGCATGCTGGGCCGGGAGAAGTGCGGGGTGATGGCGATCCGCGGCCACTCCGGTGTCCAGGGCGGCAGCGAGTGCGGCCTGGATCCCGACAAGCTGCCGGGCGGTTTCGAGGTGGCGAACGCCGAGGACCGCCTCCGCTTCGAGACGCTCTGGGGTCACGCGCTCCCGGCGTGGAAGGGACATCGCACGCTCCAGATGCTGGAGGCGGCCCACGAGGGTGCAATCGATTTCCTCTACTCGCTGGGCGGCAACCTGCTCGAGACCATGCCCGACCGGGCGTACATGAACGACGCGCTCTCGCGGGTCCGGCTCCGCGTCCACCAGGACATCGTGCTCAACACCTCGTCGCTGCTCCCGGGGCGGACGGTGCTGCTGCTCCCGGCCCAGACGCGCTACGAAACGCCCGGCGGCGGCACCTCGACCAATACCGAGCGGCGCATCCGCTTCTCCCCCGAGATCGAGGGGCCCCGGATCGCCGGCGCGCGGCCCGAATGGGAGATCCCGGTGCGCGTGGCGATCGCCGCCCGGCCGGAGCTCGCCCAGCGCCTCGCCTGGCGCGGCACCGCCGACATCCGCGCCGAGATGGAGCAGGTGATGCCGCTCTACGCGGGCGTCGAGAAGCTCGAGCGCGAAGGCCAGTGGGTGCAGTGGGGCGGCGAGCGGCTCTACACGGACGGCTTCACGCGCATGCCGGGCGGCCGCGCCCGGTTCACCGCGGTCCCGGTGCCGCGCATCGAGATCCCGCCCGGCGCGTTCTATCTCACCACCCGCCGCGGCAAGCAGTTCAACAGCATGGTGCAGAGCAGGCGCGACACGTTCATGGGCGGGAGCGGGCGCGACGACGTGCTCATGAACCCGGACGACGCGGCGGGGCTCCATCTCGCCGAGGGCGATGCCGTGCGCCTGCGCTCCGAGGTCGGCGAGTGGACAGGCCGGGTGCGGATCGCGCCGATGAAGGCGCGGCACCTCCAGACCTACTGGCCGGAGACCAACGTGCTCATCACCCGGCGGTTCGATCCGGTCTCGGGCGAGCCCGATTACAACGTCATGGTCCGGGCGGAGCGGGTCGGCGCCGCAGCCCCTGCGCCCCGCGTCTAGCCGCGGATCGTCCTGATGAGGAAGTAGACGCCCGCCGAGACCAGCGCCGCGGCCGGCATCGTGAGCACCCACGCCCATACGATCCGGCCCGCCACACCCCACTTGACCGCCGAGAGACGACGCGTCGCGCCGACGCCCACGATCGCGCCGGTGATGGTGTGGGTGGTCGAGACCGGGATGCCCGCGGCACTCGCCCCGAACAGCGCCAGCGCCCCCGCGGTCTCGGCGCAGAATCCGCCCACCGGCTGGAGCTTGGTGATGCTCATGCCCATGGTCTGCACGATCCGCCAGCCGCCCGCGAGCGTGCCGAGGCCGATCGCGCCGTAGCTCGTGAGGATGACCCAGCCCGGGACGTGGAACTCGCCGGTGAGATGGCCGGTCGAGTAGAGCAGCGCGGTGATGATGCCGGCGGTCTTCTGCGCGTCGTTCGAGCCGTGCCCGAGACTGAAGGCGGCCGCCGAGACGAGCTGCAGCCGCCGGAACAGCCCATCGACACGCGCCGGGCTCCAGTGCTGGAACACCCACATGACGATGAGCATGTTGAGGAACCCGAGCGCGAGGCCGAGCATCGGTGACACGAGGATGAAGGTCACCACGCGCGTGATGCCCGAAGCGATCACCGCACCGGGTCCGCTCGCCACCACCGCCGCGCCCACGAACCCTCCGATCAGCGCGTGCGACGACGAGGTCGGCAGCCCGAGCCACCAGGTGAGGAAGTTCCACGCAACGGCGCCGACCAGGGCGGCGAGCACGACGTCGGGCGTCGCGAGCTCGGGATGGATGATGCCCTTGGCGATGGTCTTCGCCACGTGCACGCCGAAGATCGCGAAGGCGATGAAGTTGAAGAACGCGGCCCAGGCGACCGCGAGCCGTGGCGAGAGCACCCGGGTGCTCACCACCGTGGCGATCGAGTTCGCCGCGTCGTGGAACCCGTTGCTGAAGTCGAAGAACAGCGCGACCAGGACGATCGCGACCACCTCGAGCGGCATGGACATGGCGCTCAGCGGTTCTTGAGCACGATCGCGTCGATCGTGTTCGCCACGTCCTCGCACTTGTCAGCGGCGTTCTCGAGCCGCCCGTAGAGCTCCTTCCAGCGCAGCACGTCGAGCACGTCATGGTGACCGCTGAACAGGTCCGCGACCACCTGCCGCGAGATCGTGTCCGCCTCGTTCTCGAGGCGGTTGATCTCGATCGTGAACGGCATGAGGTTCTTGATGTCCTTGAGGGATCCCACCGCCTGCTCGATCTGGACGCTGCACTGGGCAAGGATGCCCGTCAGGCGGATCGCCTCGGTCGTGGGGCGCTTGATGCCGAACAGCACCAACCGGCTGCCGATCGCCTCGGCCGCGTCCAGCACATCGTCGAGCCCGCTCGCGAGGTCGTGGATGTCCTCGCGCTCGAGCGGCGTGATGAAGGTGCGGTTGAGCCGCTCGAACAGCTCGTGGGTGACGATGTCCGCCTCGTGCTCGACGTCCTTGAGCTGCTTCGCGCGCGCCTCGAGATTGTCGAACTTCTCCATCATCTCGTGGAGCTGATCGCAGCCCTTGCGGACCAGGGCTGCCTGCTGCCGGTAGAGCGTGAAGAAGTCCTCTTGCTTCGGGAACAGAGAGAACATGCGGACCTCGCGTGAGTGGGCCGACCCGCCGGGCACCCCGTGCGGCGGGACGATTACCACGGGCCCACCGGAAAGGGCAATCCCAGCCATCCGAGGCTTGCGCTCCGAAGATGGCGCGCCGGGTGCTATCCTCCCGAGCCGTTCGCCCCGGCGTGACGAGCCCACGCCGCGACCCCGCTCCCCGGAGGTGTCGCATGCACACGCGCCGCTGGTTCTCCGCACTCGCGCTCGCCGCACTGCTCGCCGTCCCGGCATCCGCCGCCGCCGCCGTCCTGCGGCCCTGGACCCTGGACGACATCATGGCGGTGAAGCCGGTCACCGATCCCCAGGTGTCGCCCGACGGGCGCTGGGTGGTGTACGTCGTCTCGGAGCCGAACCTGGACGGCACCGAGTACAACTCCGACCTCTGGCTGGTCCCGACCGACGGCGGCGCGCCGCGCCGGCTCACCACCGCGCAGGCGGTCGACGAGAGCCCGCGCTGGTCTCCCGACGGCCGGACGATCGCGTTCATCTCCGAGCGCCCGCGGCCGGGCGTGAAGCCCGAGGAGAACCGGTCCGGCACCACCACGGTCGACGAGGCGAAGCGGCAGGCGTGGCTCATCCATCCCGACGGCGGCGAGGCCTGGATGCTTACCGACGCCAAGGGCGGCGTGACCTCGATCGAATGGTCGGGGGACGGGAAGACGCTCGGCTACCTGTCGCGCGAGCCCAAGAGCGACGATCGCAAGAAGAAGGAAAAGGAGAAGGACGACGCCTGGACGCCCAGCTCGCTCTACCCCTGGACCCGGCTGTGGACCATCGACGTCGCGAGCCGCAAGGCGACCCAGCTCACCAGCGGCGACCTGCACGTGACCGGCTTCTCGCTGTCGCCGGACGGAAAGCAGGCGGTGTTCGCGGGCCAGCCCACGCCCCTCCTCCCGGATCAGTTCAACTCCGACCTCTATCTCGTTGCGACCGCGGGCGGTCGCCCGACCCCCCTGGTCCGGCGTGAGGGTGTCGACAACAACCCCGCGTGGTCTCCGGACGGCAAGTGGATCGCGTTCGTCTCGCAGGACGGCAAGTCCTCCGGGTGGTATTCGAACAACTTCGTGTGCGTGGTCCCGTCCGCGGGCGGCAAGATCTACAACCTCACCAGCGCGTTCGACGAGCGCGTGCAGGGCCTCCAGGGCGGCGACCTGGTGTGGGCGCCCGGCAGCCAGGCGGTGACGTTCCAGTCCAGCATCCACACCGCCCAGCATCTCTACAGCGTCGGGCTCGCGGACGGCACGCCCCGCGCGCTCACCACCGGACGCGAGGTCAACGGTGGTCTCTCCTACGACCGCGCCGGCAAGGTGGCGGTGTTCCTGCGCGAGGACAGCGAGCATCCCCGCGAGGTGGTGCGCGTGCGCCTGCCGAACGGCGACCCCGAGGTGATCACCGACACCAACCCGCGGGTGCGCGAGCTGATCGCCTTCAAGAAGGAGTTGGTCACCTGGCGCGGCGCCGAGGGGATGGAGATCGAGGGCCTGGTCATCTACCCGGCCGGCTATCGCGCCGGGACCCGGGTGCCGCTGGTGCTCAACGTCCACGGCGGCCCGGCAGGGACGCACGCGAACACCTTCTCGGCCGGATCGCGCACCTACGCGTGGCCGCTGTTCGCGCAGAAGGGCTACGCGATCCTGCTCCCCAACCCGCGCGGCAGCGGCGGCTACGGCGGCGCCTTCCGCGCCGCGAACGTGCGCGACTGGGGCGGGCGCGACTACCAAGACCTCATGGCGGGCGTCGACGCGCTGATCGAGCGCGGGGTCGCCGACCGCACGCGGCTCGCCGTGTGCGGCTGGTCGTACGGCGGCTTCATGACCTCGACCGTGGTCACCAAGACCGACCGCTTCCGCGCCGCGGTGGTGGGCGCCGGCGTCACCGATCTCATCTCGATGGCCACCACCTGCGACATTCCCGAGTTCAATCGCGACTACTTCGACAGCTGGCCGTGGCAGGATCCGCAGTTCTACGTCGATCACTCGGCCCTGCTCCATGCCGGCAAGGTGGTCACCCCCACCCTGGTCGTGCACGGCGAGAAGGACGAGCGTGTGCCGACCTCGCAGGGCTGGGAGTTCTACACCGCGCTGCGCAAGGTGGGTGTCCCCACCGACCTGCTGCTGCTGCCCCGGCAGCCGCACGGCCCGCGCGATCCCAAGCTGCAGCGGTCGGTCGCCGAGTGGACCTTCGACTGGATCAACCGCTACACGCTCTCCAGCGCGCCCACCGCGGTCCGGGCCCCGGCGCGGGCCCCGGCGACCACGGAACGAACCGCCGGCATCGCGGGGCGCTGAGGACGTTGCGGAGCTCCACGGGAGGCCGGCGGCGGACGTCGCCGGCCTCCCTCCCCAGCCGCACCACCGGAGCCGCGCGCGCGTGGTGACCCCGCTCGACCTGGTGGTGGTGGGCGGCGGCATCACCGGGCTGGGCGTGGCTCGCCTGGCGGCGCGCAACGGGCTCACGGTCGCGGTGCTCGAGCGCGGCGATCTTGCCTCGGGCGCGAGCAGCGCCTCGAGCCACATGCTGCACGGGGGCCTGCGCTACCTCGAGCAGGGGCACCTGCGCCTGGTGCGCGAGGCACTGCGCGAGCGCGCCGCGGTCTCGCGCATGGCGCCCGACCTGGTCCGGCCGACGCGCTTCATGCTCCCCTTCTATCGCGGCGACCGGCGGCCGCCGTGGATGGTGCGGATCGGCCTGCGGATCTACGACCTGCTCGCGGGCCCGCGCGACCTGTCGCGCCGCTCGGTGGTGCGCCCGCGCGAAGCGCTGGCGATCGAGCCGGGACTCGAGGCTTCGGGCCTGCTCGGAGCCGGGCTCTACTCGGACGTGGTCATGGACGACGCGCGGCTCGCCGTGGGCGTGGCGCGCGACGCAGCCGCGCACGGGGCCCAGGTCCATCCCTGGACCGAGGTGATCGGGGCGCGCCCGGTCGGCACCGAGTGGGTGGACGTGGTGGCGCGCGACACGCTGGGCGGCGGCGAGCGGCGCTTCACCGCTCGCGCGGTGGTGAACGCCGCGGGCCCGTGGGCGGACCGCGTCCGACAGCTGCTGGTGTGCTCGCTCACCCCGGGCGCTCCCGATCCGCCACCGCTCATGCGTCCCAGCCGCGGGGCACATCTGGTGTTCCCGGCGCTCACGCGCCGCCACGGCATCCTGCTCACCGCGCGCTCCGACGGCCGGGTGTTCTTCGTGATCCCGTTCGCGGGCATGAGCCTGGTCGGCACCACCGAGGTCGAGGTCGCCTCGCCGCCGTCGCCGGGCGAGCTGGTGCCGAGCTTCGAGGAGATCCGTTACCTGCGCTCCGAGCTGGCGCGCGCGCTCCCCCAGCCCGCGCTCACGCCGGTGCTGGGCGTGATGAGCGGCATCCGGCCGCTGCTCGCCGCGGGCGGCATCGTCGGCGACGCGCCGCGCGAGCACCGCGTGATCGTGGACGGGCCGATCGTCACGGTCGCGGGCGGCAAGTACACGACCTTCCGGGTCATGGCGCGCGACACGCTGGCGCGCCTGACCGACCGCCTGGGACGGGCGGGCCGCCCGTTCCGCGATCCGGTCGAGCCGCTCCCCCGCGGGCTGGGCCCCGGACATCCGATCGAGCGGATCGCGGAGTTCGCGGCCGACTTCGAGTTCGCGCGCCGCGTCGAGGACGTGGTGCGCAGGCGCACGCGGCTGTGGCTCACCCCGGACCGTGGGCGGGTCGCGGCGTCGGAGATATCCGTGGTGCTGGGGCGTAAGCTCGGCTGGAGCGACGGGCGGCGGCGCGACGAGCTGCAGCGCTATCTCGACACGGTCGCCGACGAGGACCGCCTGCTGCGCCGGGCATGGGAGGCGTCATGAAGGACCCGCTGGTCCTCGCCATCGACCAGGGAACCACCGGGAGCACGGTGTTGCTCATCGACGCGCGCGGGCGCGTGCGCGGACGCGGCTACGCCGAGCTGCCCCAGCACTTCCCGAAGCCGGGATGGGTGGAGCACGACGGGGGCGAGATCTGGCACAGCGTGCTCACCGCGATCGAGCGCGCGCTGGCGCGCGCGCGGGTGCGCCGCTCGCAGATCGCGGCGATCGGGATCACCAACCAGCGCGAGACCGTGCTGCTCTGGGACCGCGACACCGGCAGGCCGGTGGGGCGCGCGATCGTCTGGCAGGACCGCCGCACCGCCGACCGCTGCGCCGCGCTCAAGCGCCGCGGCCTCGAGGCGGACGTGCGCCGCCGCACCGGGCTGGTGCTCGACCCCTACTTCTCGGCCACCAAGCTGGAGTGGATGTTCCAGAACGCCGAGGGCCTGCGCGCGCGGGCGCGGCGCGGGCGGCTGGCGTTCGGCACCGTCGATGCATGGCTCCTCTGGAAGCTCACCGCCGGCCGCGTCCACGCGACCGATCCCACCAACGCGTCGCGCACGCTCCTCTATCACATCGGGAAGCGGCGCTGGGACGAGCGGCTCCTGGACCTGTTCGGCGTGCCCGCCTCGGTGCTGCCGCGGGTCATGACCTCGTGCGGGGAGTTCGGCCGCACCCACGGCGTGCCGCTGCTGCCGGGCGGCATCCCGGTCGCGGGCATCGCGGGCGACCAGCAGGCGGCGCTGTTCGGCCAGGGCTGCGTCACCGCCGGGCGCAGCAAGAACACCTACGGCACCGGCTGCTTCCTGCTGCTCCACACCGGCCGCGACCGGATCGCCTCGCGCGCGGGACTGCTCACCACGATCGCGTGCGGACCGCGCGGCGAGCCCGCCTACGCGCTGGAGGGCAGCGTGTTCATCGCCGGCGCCG
>DATEMP010000412.1:0-2070 GCA_035275545.1 Candidatus Eiseniibacteriota bacterium
TGGGCCAGGGCGCCGCGCGGTCGGCTCAGCCGGGCGTCGGGCCCGAGGCGAGCGCGGAATCCGGCGCCGGTCAGCCGGAGCGGCCCCGCGACGTCATCCTGGTGGTGGACGACAACGAGGACAACCGCGACATGCTCGCCCGCCGGCTCCGGCGCCAGGGCTACGAGGTGCAGACCGCGGCCGGCGGGCGCGCCGCGCTCACCGCGCTGGCGGCGGCGCCGGTGGATCTCGTGCTCCTCGACGTCATGATGCCGGACCTCGACGGCTACGCGGTGCTCGAGCGGCTCAAGGCCGATCCCGCGCTGCGCGACATTCCGGTCCTGATGATCTCGGCACTCGACGAGCTCGACAGCGTGGTGCGCTGCATCCAGCTCGGGGCCGAGGACTACCTCGGCAAGCCGTTCGAGCCGGTGCTGCTGCAGGCCCGGATCGGCGCGTGCCTGGAGAAGAAGCGCCTCCACGATCGGGAGGCGCGCCAGCGCCGCGAGCTGGCGGAGCTGAACCGGACGCTGGAACGGCGCGTCGCCGAGCAGGTGACCCAGCTCGAGCGGCTGGGCCGGCTCAAGCGCTTCTTCTCCCCGCAGCTCGCGGAGCTCATCGTGGCGGGGGGCGCGGACGATCCGCTCAAGGCCCACCGGCGAGAAGTCACCGTCGTGTTCCTCGACCTGCGCGGCTTCACCTCGTTCGCGGAGACGGCCGAGCCCGAGGAGGTCATGGGCATGCTCCGCGAGTACCACGCGGAGATGGGCCGCCTCATCCTGGAGCACGAGGGCACGCTCGAGCGTTTCACCGGCGACGGGATGATGATCTTCTTCAACGACCCGGTCGAGGTCCCGAACCCGGCCGAGCGCGCGATCCGGATGGCGGTCGCCATGCGCGACCTCATCGCCAGCCGCGCCGCCCAGTGGCAGAAGCGTGGCTGGGACCTGGGGCTCAAGGTCGGCCTCGCCCAGGGCTACGCCACCATCGGCGCGATCGGCTTCGAGGGGCGCCTCGACTACGGCGCGATCGGGACGGTCACGAACCTCGCGGCGCGGCTCTGCGGCGAGGCCGGCGGCGGGCAGATCCTGATCTCGGCGCGGGTCGCGGCCGCGGTGGAGGGCCTGATCGACGCGGAGGACATGGGCCCGCTCACCGTGAAGGGCCTGGCCCGGCCGGTGCCGACCTGGAGCGTGCGCGGCCTGCGGTGACCCTTCAGCTCCGCGCCGCGATCTCCGCGTCGAGGAGCTCGCGGAGCTGGCGGAGGTCGTCGAGGTCGAAGTTCTTGATCTGATCCTCGACGAGCATCTCGATGGCGCCCTCCACGACGATCTTCTGGTGGATCGCCTTGAAGAGATCGCCCAGCCACTCGCCCTGCTTCTTCGGATCGGGGTCGAGGTGGATCTTGCCGGACTCGACGAGGGCGACCACGATGTCCCGCGCCATCTCCGATGTGCTCGGCCCCGGCCCGTCGCTGCCGTCTCGCATGCGCGTCATGGCACAAGAGCGTACCAGCGGGTCCCGGCCCCGGCAACCACGCCGGCAGATCCCGTCAGAGCGCGCGCAGGCGCGGGTAGAGCAGCGCGGTGGCGCCCGCGAGGGCGACGAGGCCGAGGCCGCTCGCGCCCAGCGCCGCGCTGACCCCGAAGAGCGAGGCGAGCGCGCCGATCTGGATCTGGCCGAGCGGGGCCAGGCCGATGGCCACCACCCAAGCGCCGCCGGCGCGCCCGCGCAGGTGCGCGGGGACGCGGAGCTGGAGCAGGCTCTGGGCGAGGAGATCGGCGAGGGCTCCCGCCGCGTTGGCGAGGAGCACCAGGAGCATCACGCCGACGAAGCCGACCACGTACGGCGCGACTCCGAGCGCGATCAGGCTCCCGCCGAAGGACACGAGCACCGCCACGAAGAGCGCGCCGCCGCCCCGGACGAAGCCCCGCATCGAGCCCAGCAGGCCCAGGATGCCGCCGACCGAGCGCGCCGCGTTCAGCATGCCGAGCCCCTCGGGGCCGGCGTGGAGCACGTCGCGCGCGAGGCTCGGCAGCAGCGCCTGGTGGGCGAAGCCCAGCACCTCGGCGCCCGCGGTCAGCATCATCA
>DATEMP010000413.1:0-3922 GCA_035275545.1 Candidatus Eiseniibacteriota bacterium
CTCCTCGACGCGCGCCCCCTGCTGGATCGAGTTGTCGGGCAGGAAACGGATCTCGGGCATCTCGCGCAGCCCGAGGCGCGGCGCCAGCTCGTGGCGCACGAACCCGACCGAGTGCGTGAGCGCCTCGATCGCCTTGGCGCGCTCCGCATCGGTGCCCAGCACGCTGACGTAGATGCGCGCCATCGTGAGGTCGCGGGTCACCTCGACGTCGGTGACGCTGATCATGCCGCCGAGCCGCGGATCGCGCAGCTTGTGCATGATGATCTCCGCCATCTCGCGCTTGATGGTCTCGGCGACGCGCTCGGGGCGGATTCTCATTGGGCCTGCTCCTCCCAGTCCAGCAGCTCGGCGCCGTGGGTCGCGTCCACGAGCGACCGCACCGACTGGAGCTGCTCGTCCACCTGGTGGCGCTCGCCCGACACCACCGCCACGCCCAGGGCGGCGCGCTGCCAGAGATCCTGGTGGTCCACCTCGGCGACCGAGGCCCGGACCCGCTGGCGGATGCGTTCTTTGAGTCCCTGAATCACGGAGCGCTTGTCCTTCAACGACCGCGCGGCCGGAATGTGGAGCTCGATACGCACGATGCCGACGAACATCGCAGGGAGTGTAGCAGACGCGACGATTTCGTTTGACAGGGTGGGGAACGCGCGGCGGCGCGAAGCCGCGGATGCCTCGGGGACTGCCCTCAGGGTGCGAGCGTTGCGCGCCGTCAATTGATCGCATCCGGCCGCCGGAAGGGGTTCGGGATGATGCTCGAAAACCCGCCTGCGAGGCTCTACGAGCGCCGAATTCGCCCATGGTATGAATGCATGGCGCCCCGGCGACCCGCCCCCGCGGAGTTAGCGCCATGAAGTCGTACACGCACCTGTCGGACGAGCGCCTGCTCGTCGTCCTGGATGATCTCGACGCTCAGGATCGCGTAAACACCGCCGAGCTGCTGGCGGTCATCGGCGAAGTCGACGCTCGCAAGCTCTACCTGCCCCTGGGCTATCCCTCGATGTTCGCCTACTGCGTCGGGGCACGAAACTACTCCGAGGACATGGCGTACAAGCGCATCCGGGCGGCCCGAGCGTCGCGGCGGTTCCCCGGGATTCTGCGGGCGGTCGCGGATGGCCGGCTGCATCTGAGCGGGATCGTGCTGCTGGCGCCGCATCTTACGCAGAGCACCGCAGAGGAGTTGCTCGCCGAGGCGGAGCACCGGAGCAAGCGGGAGGTCGAGCGGCTCCTGGCCGCACGATTTCCGCGGCCCGATTTGCCGACCGTGTTCGTGCCCCTGGCGGCTCCGCCCCAGGTCCCTCAACTGGCCCCGGGGCCAGTTGGCACGATCGACTCGCCATCGATGGAGCTTGCGGTGCGTTCAGATAGCGCATTCCCGCCAGCACGGACGGAAGTACCGCACGCGAGAGTGACGCCGCTTGCCCCTGGGCGAAGCGGGTTGCAAACCACGATTCGACAGGAGACCCAGGACCTGATGCAGGAAGTTCAGGATCTGATGGGGGCGGATGTGGCGACGGACGACCTCGATGCGGTGCTCTATTTCTCATTCCAGGCGGCGAAGGAGAAGCTTCTCAAGCGGAAGTGCGCCGCGACCAACCAGCCGCGCCCCGGTCGGCCGCGCAATCCCGACAGCCGGAACATCCCAGCCGATGTCCGGCGGGCCGTGTGGGAGCGCGACGGCGGCCAGTGCACGTTCACAAGCGAAACCGGCAAGCGCTGCACGGAACGGAGGGACGTGCAGTTCGACCACATCGACCCATATGCGCTGGGGGGCTCATCGACCGCGAGCAACATCCGTCTGCTCTGCCGCGCTCACAACCAATTCGAGGCGGATCGCACCTACGGTGCGGAGTTCATGCGGCAGAAGCGGGAGCGTGCGGCGGCGCCGTGAGCTCGCGCCGCGGAGTACTACAGGGTCCGGGCGAGCTCCTCGACGGTGTAGGCCTCGATCACGTCGCCCACCTTCACGTCGTTCATCCCATCGAGCGAGATGCCGCACTCGAAGCCGCTCGCGACCTCGCGCACGTCCTCCTTGAAGCGGCGCAGCGAGCCGATCCGGCCGTTCCACACGATGGTGCCGTCGCGCAGCAGGCGCACCTTGGAGGTGCGCGGGATGTTGCCGCTCGTGACCATGCAGCCGGCCACGGTGCCCGACTTGGAGAGCTTGAACACCTGCCGCACCTCGGCGGCACCGAGCACGACCTCGCGGATCTCCGGCTTGAGCATCCCCTCGAGGGCCTGCTTCACCTCTTCGACCACCTTGTAGATGACCTCGTAGAGCCGGATCTCGACCTTCTCGCGCGCCGCCAGCTCGCGCGCCTTGGCGTCCGGGCGCACGTGGAAGCCGATGATGATCGCACCCGAGGCGGCGGCGAGCAGCACGTCCGACTCGGTGATCTGGCCCACCGCCTGGCGGATGATCTTCACCTGGACCTCGGCCGAGCCCTGCTTGCCGAGCGACTCGGAAAGCGCCTCCACCGATCCGTCGACGTCGCCCTTGAGCACGATCTTGAGCTCGCCCACCTCGCCGCGCGTGATCTGCGAGCGGATCTCGGTAAGCGAGATCGCCTTGGCGGCGCGGAACTCCTGCTCGCGGTGGAGCGCCTGGCGCCGTGCGGAGATCTCGCGCGCCTCGCGCTCGTCCTCGTGGGCCTGGAACAGGTCGCCGGCGGCCGGCGTGCCGTCCCATCCCAGCACCTCGACCGGCGTCGACGGGCCCGCCTCCTTCACGTGGTGGCCGCGCTCGTCGAACATTGCCCGCACGCGGCCGTACTGCTGGCCGGCGACGAACGCGTCGCCCATCTCCAGCATGCCGCTCTGCACCAGCACGCTCGCGACCACGCCGCGGCCGCGCTCCAGCCGGGTCTCGAGCACCACGCCCTTGGCGCGCCGCGTCGCGTCCGCCTTGAGGTCGAGCAGCTCGGAGACCAGCAGGATCATCTCGAGCAGCTTGTCGACGTTGGTGCCCTTCTTGGCCGAGATCTCGACGCACACGTTCTTGCCGCCGTACTCCTCGATGACCACGCCGTGGTTCGCGAGGTCGGACTTGATGCGGTCGGGCTGTGCGTTGGGGAGATCGATCTTGTTGATCGCGACCACGATCGGCACGTTGGCGGCCTTGGCGTGGTCGATCGCCTCGATGGTCTGCGGCATGACGCCGCCGTCCGCCGCCACCACCAGCACCACCACATCGGTGACCTGGGCGCCGCGCGCACGCATGGCGGTGAACGCCTCGTGGCCGGGCGTATCCAGGAAGCAGATCTTCTTGCCACCCGGCAGCTCGACGTCGTAGGCGCCGATGTGCTGGGTGATGCCGCCCGACTCGCCGGCGATGACGTTGGTCTTGCGGATGTGGTCGAGCAGCGAGGTCTTGCCGTGGTCGACGTGACCCATGACCGTGACCACCGGTGCCCGGGTGGTGAGATGCTCCTCGACCTCGACGTCGGCCTCGACCTCCTCCTCGGCGCCGTACTCGGCGACGAACTCGACCTGGTAGCCGAACTCGTCGGCGACCGCGCTGATGGAATCCCGGTCGAGGCGCTTGTTGATGGTCGCCATGAGGCCGAGCCGCATGCAGGTGGTGATCACCTCCTGCGGCTTGATCTCCATGAGGTTGGCGAGCTCGGCGACGGTCATGAACTCCGTCGCGCGGAGAACTTTGCTCTCCTCGACCGCCACCTCGCCCTCGCCGTCCTCGCGACGGCGGTGGCGGCGCCGCGCGCCTCCGGTATCCAGGCTCGCGAGCGTCTTGCGGACGCTCTCCAGCACCAGCTTGTCGTCGACCACCTTCTTCTTCTTACGATCGCGCCGCCGCGGTCCCCGTCCGATCGGCGGACGCGGGCCGGGCCCGGGCGCGAACGATGGACGCGGCCCCGCGGGCGCCGGTGTTCCCGCCTGCGGAGGTGCGGCGGGACGCTGGGCGGCG
>DATEMP010000414.1:0-3534 GCA_035275545.1 Candidatus Eiseniibacteriota bacterium
TCGCGCACGGCGCGCATCACGCCGGCCTTCCGGCGATCGCGGTGCGCCGCGCCGCGTAGAGGCCCAGGCCGAGCAGTGCCGCGATCCCGGCGATCGTGGCCTCGCGGGCGCTGATGCTGGTGAGGAGCCAGGCGCAGGCGATGAGCGCGAGCCCCGCGGTCACCACGCCGCCCGGCGCGCGGAAGGTGGCCGCGGGTGCGTCCGCCCGGCGGCGCAGCACGATCATCGCCACGCAGGTGAGCACGTAGGTGACCAGCCGGATGATGGTGCCGATCGTGACCGCGCTCAGGAACGTGCTCCAGAGCGTGAGCACCAGCATCGCCCCCGCGGTCACGAGGATCGCCCGCCAGGGGGTGCGGAACCGCGGATGGATCGCGGCCAGCCCGCGCGGCAGCTCGCCGCACTCGGCCATCGCGAAGGTGAGCCGGGGTGCGGCGAGGAGGATGGTGCCGAGCGTTCCGGTGATCGAGACCACCGCGCCGATCGCGACCAGCGTGCCGCCCCAAGGGCCGAGCCCGCGGGTGGCGGCGTCGGCGAGCGGGCGCTCGGAGGTGGCGAGCCCCTCCACCGTGCCCACGCACACCGCCATGATCAGCGCGTAGACGATCGCCACCGCCCCGAGTCCGCTGAGCAGCGCCCACGGCAGGTGGGCGCGGGGATTGTCGGTCTCGCCCGCGGGGATGATGACCAGCTCGAACCCGGCGAACGCGAAGATCAGCAGCAGGCTCGCCTTGGCGAGCGCGCCGGGCGCGGGCGCGGGACCGAGCGCCATGCGCTCGGGGAGGATCGCGACCAGCCCGGCGACGATCACCAGCGCGAGCGGCACCAGCTTGGCGATCGTCATGGCGTTGCCGGTCACGGCCGCGCGGCGCACGCCGATCAGGTTGATCGCGGTGAGGAGCGCCGTCACCGCCACGATCACCGCCACGCGCATCGCGGCGCCGCCCGCCGCCGGCCACAGCACCGCGAGGTAGGAGACCAGGAGGTTGCAGAGCGCGGCGTAGGAGGTGAGCCGGACCAGCCACAGGAGCCAGCCGGTCTCGAAGCCCACCAGCGCACCGAAGGCGCTGCGCGCGTAGAGATAGGGCCCGCCGGTGCGCTCGTAGCGGCTCGCGACCTCGGCGAAGCACACCAGCACCAGCGCGACCACCAGGCCGCACAGCGCGAGCGCGGGCAGGGTCCAGGGCCCGATCAGCGCGTAGACCTTGGCGGGCAGGCCGAAGATCCCCGCGCCGATCGTGCCGTTGATCATCATGAGGAACAGGTCCCAGCGGCGGATCCCGCGCACCAGCCCCGGGCCCTGCGTCGACATCAGCAGGGGGGCACCGCTAGTCGGTGTAGGTGAGGGTGCGCCGTTCGCGCCGGTATCCGCCGCCCTCGAGCGGATGAAACGCGTTGCACCAGGTCAACTCGTCCCCGTAGACGTGCAGGGTCACCGACGGCGTGGTCTCCGCGTTCTCGATCATGTGGTACTCGAACGGCGGGATGAGATGGCCCGCCTCGCCCACGCCCGCGAACACCACCGCCTCGGGCGTGAACCGGAGCGGCTCGACCTCGGCGTCGCTCTCGAGATCGAACGAGGTGACGCGGATGCGCCCGCGATAGACGCACTCCACGCACCAGACACCCGCGTGGTCGTGGAGCGGCGTGCCCTGGCCCGGGCCCCACACCATGACCACCACGCTGTAGCGCCCGTTGGGGTCGCGATGCATGAGCCGCCGCGCGTACTTGTCGGGCGCGGGCTTGAGGTAGGCGGGATCGACGAACTGCCCGCCGCTCGACACCACCTCGGCGAGCACGGTTTTCACGTTGCGGCAGAGATCGTCCACGTCGTCGGTGGCGACGGCGCGGTCGAGACGCCGGATGAGCTCGTCCACCTGCGCGCGGGGCGCGGTCGAGGCCATGGGCGGATGCTAGCACGCGCCCGTGAACGCCGCACCCCGCCGACGGATCGGGTGGCCCAAGGGCGCGTCAGTCGTTCTTCTGCGACTTCTCCTCGCGCGTCATGCCCTTCCACACCATGCCCACCACGCTCAGGATCAGCGAGGCGAGGAACGTGGTGCCCCACCCGAGGATGGTGATGCCGGGCACGAGCCAGGCGGTGAGCCCGAGCATGAGCGCGTTGAGGACCAGCAGGAACAGGCCCAGGGTGAGGATCGTGAACGGGAGCGTGAGCACGAACAGCACCGGCTTCACGATCGCGTTCACCACCGCGAGGATGACCGCACCCAGGATCGCGGGTCCCCAGCCCGTCACCACGAAACCCGGCAGGACGCGCGAGAGCCCCATGAAGACCGCCGCCATCACCAGGAAGTAGAGCAGGGTGTTCAACATCGGAGCCTCCTCTACGGCAGGAAGAAGAACGCGATCGCCAGCACCAGGTAGACCGCCAGCAGCAGCGCTCCTTCCAGCCAGTTCGATTCGCCGTCCTGGGCGACCAGATTGACCACGCCGACGGCGATCCCCACCGCCAGCACCTCGAACGGCGTGAACACGAGGTTCATCGGCCCACCGGGGACCAGGTACGAAATGAACACCAGGACCGGCGCCACGAACAGCGCAATCTGGATGCTGGAGCCGATCGCGATGTTCATGGCGAGGTCCATCTTGTTCTTCATCGCCACCAGCACCGCGGTCGAGTGCTCGGCGGCGTTGCCGATCACCGCCACCACGATCACGCCGATGAACACCTCGCTCACCCCGACCGTGTGCGCCGCCTCCTGAACCGCGCCCACCAGCATCTCGCTCATCCACGCCACCGCGGCGGTGGCGATCGCCAGCACCAGCGCGGCGCGCCCCGGAGACGGCACCGGGCCGGTGGGCGCGTGCGCGGCGGCGTGGTCCTGGCCGGCGTAGAGGTGCTTGTGGGTGCGCAGCGAGAACATCAGGCTCAGGAGATACGCCGCGAACAGCACCAGCGAGATTTCGAGCGAGAGCGTGCGCTCGGCGCGCATCTCGACCTCGGCGGTGACGCGCGCGTGGCTCACCGCGCTCTCGCCCACCATGTGGAACATCGCCGGAATCACCAGGCCGATCGCGGCGAGCGCCAGCAGCGTCGAACCCACCGCGGCGGCGGCGCGGTCGAAGACCTGGCGCTCGCGGCGGATGCCGCCCATGAGGATCGAGAGCCCGAGCACCAGCAGCACGTTGCCGATGATCGAGCCGGTGAGGCTCGCCTTGACCACGTCGAACAGGCCCTTCTGGAGCGCCACCAGCGCGATGATCAGCTCGGCGGCGTTGCCGAAGGTGGCGTTGAGCAGCCCGCCGATCCCGGCGCCGAACCGGTGCGCGAGGTTCTCGGTGGCGCTGCCCATGAGGCCCGCGAGCGGAATGATCGCCAGCGCCGCGAACACGAACACCGGGACCGCGCCCCAGTGGAACCACTCGGCGAGCACGGCGAGCGGGATGAAGACCAGGAGCAACAGCAGCAGCCGATCGGGCGAGAGGAGGCGCCGGAGACGGCCGGCGGGCGAGCGGGCGGGGGCTGCGGCGGTCATCGGCCCGGCACTGTGCACCACCCGCCGGGGGCGCTCA
>DATEMP010000415.1:0-2095 GCA_035275545.1 Candidatus Eiseniibacteriota bacterium
CGGCGAGTGCTGCGAGCGCCGCGCGCGCGGTGGCGCGATTGGCGCCGGAAAGCGTCTCGTGGGCCTCGCCCGAGCCGGCCCGGTCGTCGCGGTCCGTGATGTCGGTGAGTTCGGCGAGCGGGGCGCCCCGCTCGCGCGCGACGCGTTCCACCACCGCGTGCGCGGCATCGGGCATCGCGCCGACCACCACCGGCACGCCGGGCTTGATGATCCCCGCCTTCTCGGCGGCGATCGCCTCCAGCGTGTCGCCCAGGATCTCGGTGTGGTCGAGCCCGATCGAGGTGATGACGCTCACCTCGGGCGTGAGGACGTTCGTGCAGTCGAGCCGCCCCCCTAGCCCGACTTCGACCACCGCGATCTCGACCCGCTGGCCGGCGAACCACTCGAACGCGAGCGCGGTGCACACCTCGAAGAAGGTGCGGTCGCGGCCCTCCGGCAGCGCGGTGTAGTGCTCGATCCGGCGCTCCAGCCACGCCTGGTCGGCCCAGCGCCCGCGCACCCGGATGCGCTCACGGAAGTCGATCAGGTGCGGCGAGGTGAAGAGCCCGGTGCGGTGGCCGGCCTCGCGCAGCACGCGCTCGATCAGGGCGCACACCGATCCCTTGCCGTTGGTGCCCGCGACGTGGACGGATCGGAACTGGCGCTGCGGGTCGCCGAGCGCCGTCAGCAGGGCGGTGATGCCTTCGAGGTCGTGCTTGTCGCGCCGGCGCTCCGCTCCCCAGAGCGCCTCGAGAGCATGCTGGAACCGCGCGCTCACCGCTTCACGGCATCCGCGGCAGCTTTCCCGTCCGCCGAGGGACCCACGGCGTGGAATGGGTGCGGCGAGGGCTGGCCCTCGGGAGCGAAGCCGCGTGTGGAGCGCCAGAAGATCTCGAGCAGGCGGCCCACTTCCTCGCGCATCCGCTTGCGGTGCACGATGCGGTCGATGAAGCCCTTCTCGAGCACGAACTCGGCGCGCTGGAATCCCTTGGGCAGGTCCTGCCCGATCGTCTGGCGGATGACGCGCGCGCCCGCGAACCCCACCAGCGCGCGGGGTTCGGCGAGGATGATGTCGCCCAGCGACGCGTACGAGGCGAGCACGCCGGCGGTCGAAGGATCGGTGAGGATCGAGATGAACGGCAGGCGGGCCTCCTGAAGCCGCGCGAGCAGCGCCGAGGTCTTGGCCATCTGCATGAGCGAGAGGATCCCCTCCTGCATGCGCGCGCCGCCGGTGGCCGAGACCACGATCAGGGCGCGGCGCTCGTTCATCGCCCGCTCGATCGCGCGCGCCACCTTCTCGCCCACCACCGAGCCCATGCTGCCGCCCATGAAGAAGAAGTCCATGATCGCCACACTCACCGGCTTGCCGCCCACCGTGGCGTTGCCCGAGAGCAGCGCGTCCCGCATGCCGGTCTCCTTCTGCGCCGCCTTGAGACGATCGGGGTACTTGAGGCGCGCGTCCTTGAACTCGAGCGGGTCGCCCGCCACCAGATTCGCGTCACGCTCGGCGAACGAGCCCTCGTCGGTGAGGATCCCGAGGTAGGTGCTGGACGGGACGCGGAAGTGGTGGTCGCACTTGTGGCAGGTCCAGAGGTTCTCCTCGAGCACCGTCTGGAACAGCGCCTCGCCGCAGCCCTCGCACTTGGTCCATAGCCCCTCGGGGAGATCCGGGCGATCGGGCTTGTCCGAGGTCTTGATCCGCTTGCGCTCGCGCTTGAGCCAGCTCATGGCAGGGTCGAGTGAGCCTCCGGTGGGTCCGAGCTCGCGCGCCGAACCTCGCCGCCGGCCGGTGCGCGCCATTCCATGACCAGCGCATCTTCGCCCGTGTCACGATAGTACGAGCGTCGAAGCCCGGCCAGCCGAAATCCATGCGCACGATAGAGCGCCTGCGCGGCGAAATTGGTCACCCGCACCTCGAGCGTGAGCGCTTCGACGTCCAGGACGGCCGCGCGCGCCAGCAGGTCGTCGACCAGGCGCCGGGCGATCCCGCGGCGCCGCCGCCCGGGCACCACCGCGAGGTTGCCGAGGTGACCGACCCCGGCTCCCAGCCATGCCACGCTATAGCCCAGGAGCTCGCCCGCCTGCTCGGCGACCCGCGCGTAGATCTGCGGGAGCC
>DATEMP010000416.1:0-3218 GCA_035275545.1 Candidatus Eiseniibacteriota bacterium
CGCCTGCGGCGCCTCGAGGGCACACACCCTCGCCCCCTGCACCCCTCTCGACTACCGCGGCGGGCCGATCACGAAGATCGTGTTGCCGAACGGATCGATCACGTCGAACGTGCGCGCGCCCCAGGTCTCGTCCTTCGGGGCGCGGATCGTTTTCACCTTGTCGCGCCACTCCTGATAGAGCGCATCCGCGCTCTCGACCTGGAGCGACATGCACGCGTTCCGCCCGTGCCCCGACATCGGGCTGTCGATCGTGACCGCCAGCGATCCGCGCTCGAGGCCCATGATCCCGTTCCGGCCGTCCTCGGTGGCCTCGAAGGAGACGCGGAAACCGAGCGCATCGACGTAGAACTGCCGGGCCACGGCGAGATCGTCGGCGGGCAGGACCGGGACGGCGCGCTCCATCGCTACCTCAGCTGATATTCCACGGTCGACACGACGCGCAGGGTCTTCTGCATCTGCCCTTCCTGGCTGATCCCGGGCGCGGGGTCGCGCGGGAGGATCTCGAACACCCCCTGGGACGCGCGGCGGATGCCGCCCACCCGGCTCCCCGACTGCTTCGCGAACTCCTCCGCGGCCTTGCGCGCGTTGCGGGTGGCCTCTGCAACCATCTCGGGCTTCAGGTCGTTGAGCTTCGTGAACAGGTAGGTGGGCCCGCCGAAGCCCGGCCCACCGGAGGAAAGCACCACGCCGGCTGCGACCAGGTCCGCCACGCGCTGGCTCGCCTGCTGGATCCTGGCCGGATCCTGCGTGCGCACCATGAGGGTGGTGGTGATGATGAAGCGGTTGGCCGCCGCGCCGCTCTGATAGGGGTTGGCGCGCGTGTCCTGGACCTCGAAGCCCTGGAGCTCGGTCGCGCTCGAGTCGAGTCCGAAGCGCCCGAGGAACGCGAGCACCGCGCGGCGGTCGCGCGCGAGGGTGCGCTGGGCGAGGTCGAGATCGTTGTCGGCCGCCACCAGCCGCAGCGGCCAGAGCCCGATGTCCGCGGACACGGTGCGCTCGGCGACCCCCTTCACCGAGACCGACCGGTCCGCACCGCGGAAGTGCTCGACCCCGCGCCCGACCAGGAATCCGCCGAGCACGATGGCGATCGCGAGGACCACGGTGCCGGTGCGGTCGTTCATGGCTCGGGAGTGTACTAGAGCCCCGGTGGGCGGTGGATGGGCCGACTCGGGTATCATGCCCCGCTCCGTGAATCGACCGCCGAGCATCGCCTACTTCTGCATGGAATACGGGCTCTCCGAGAGCTTCCCGATCTACTCGGGCGGCCTGGGCGTGCTGGCGGGCGACTTCATCAAGTCCGCGCACGACCGGCAGCTGCCGCTGGTGGCGGTCGGGCTGCGCTGGGAGCGCGGATTCGGCGTCCAGCGCATCGGCACCGACGGCAACCCGTACGACCTGTTCCCCGGCTACGACGCCTCGTTCCTCGAGGACACCGGGGTGCGCGTGCGGGTGCGGGTGCGCGGCAACCCGGTGCCGTGCGCGGTCCGGGTGACGCGCCGCTTCGGCCACGCCGCCCTGTTCCTGCTCGAGCCGGTGCGCGACGAGGACCGGTGGATCACCCAGCGCCTCTACCAGGCGGGCACCGACGTGCGCATCGCCCAGGAGATGCTGCTCGGGATCGGCGGCGCGCGCGCGCTCGAGTGGCTGGGCATCCCGGTGTCGACCTACCATTTCAACGAGGGCCACGCGGTGTTCGCGGGCATCGAGCTGATCGCGAGCCTGATGGAGGCCGGCATGTCGTTCCCGGACGCGTGGGCCGAGACCCGGCGCCGGATCGTGTTCACCACCCACACCCCGGTGGCGGCCGGCAACGAGGAGCACTCGCTGCGCGACCTGCGCCGCATGGGCGCGTGCCTCGAGCTCTCGGACGCGGAGATGCGCGCGCTGGGCGGTGATCCGTTCAACATGACCGTGGCGGGGCTGCGCCTGGCGCGCCGCGCGAACGCGGTCTCCGCGCTCCATGCCGAGACCGCGCGGGTGATGTGGCGCGGGGTCAGCGACGCCGCGCCGATCACCGGGATCGTCAACGGCGTGCACGCCGGCACCTGGCAGGCCCCGGAGATCGCCGACGTCGTGCGCGCCGGAGGCGATCGGGAGAAGCTGTGGTCCGCGCACGTCAAGCTCAAGGCGCAGCTGCGCGACGCGATCGCGGAGCGCTCCGGCGTCACGCTCGATCCCGATGCGGTGTGGATCGGGCTCGCGCGACGCGCCGCGATCTACAAGCGCAACGATCTCATCCTGCGCGACGAGGCCCGGCTCGCGCACCTGCTCGGCGAGCGCCGCGTGTGCCTGGTGTTCTCGGGCAAGTCGCATCCCGACGACCCGGGCGGCAAGCCGATCGTCGCGCGGTTCGCGCGCGCCCAGCGCGAGCATCCCGGGCGCATCGCGTTCCTCGAGAACTACGAGATGGGGATCGCCCGCCTGATGACGCGGGGCTGCGACGTGTGGCTCAACAACCCGGTGCGTCCGCTCGAGGCGAGCGGCACCTCGGGGATGAAGGCGGCGCTCAACGGGCTCCCCAACCTGAGCGTGCTCGACGGCTGGTGGGCGGAGGGCTGCCGCGAGGGCGAGAACGGCTGGGCGATCGGCGACGAGCACGCCGGCGACGACGCCAAGGACCTGGCCGCGCTCTACGATGCGATCGAGCACAAGGTGCTGCCCGCCTGGGAGGACCGCGCGCGCTGGCAGTCGATCATGCGGTCGAGCATCGACGTGGCCGCCGAGCATTTCACCTCGGATCGCATGGTGCGCGCGTACTGCGAGCAGCTCTACACCGTCGAGGAACCGGTCGCCGGCCCGTCATGACGCCGCGAGAGGAGGATCCCATGGCATCGCCCGAAGCCCCGCTCACCGGCATCGCCGCGGTGCGCGGCGCGGTCCCGGTGCGCGCCAACCGCGCCGACGAGATCGTCGCCGCCACCGCGCGCCTGCTCGGCACGCTGCTCGAGATCAACCACCTCGGCCGCGAGCAGATCGTGAGCGCGGTGTTCACCGCGACCGACGACCTGGACGCCGATTTCCCGGCACACGCCGCCCGCAAGCTGGGCTGGACCGACGTGCCGCTCCTCAACGCCCGCGAGATCCCGGTGCCGGGCGCGATGAAGCGGGTGGTGCGCGTGCTGCTCACGGTGAGCGGCGTGCGGCCGGGGACGCGGCTCCAGCCCGTGTACCTGGACCAGGCCGCGGGCTTGAGGCCCGACCTCACGGGCGGCGCGGAC
>DATEMP010000417.1:0-20412 GCA_035275545.1 Candidatus Eiseniibacteriota bacterium
CGCGTCCGGCGCGGGCAGCCACCCGCGGTTGACCAGCAGCGCGGTGCGCGCGCCTTCGGGAATGAACGGCGTCACCACCTCGACGCCCGGCGCCCCGCGATGGGCGCGCCCGGAGAGCAGGAACTGGTGCGCTTCGTCGAAGCGCCCGGTGGCCGCGAGCGCGTGGTGGCTGGCATCGGCCACCGGCGGCGGGTCGCCGCGCACCACGATCGGCGGGGCGCTCTCCGCCTCGCGGAGCGCGGCGTTCAGGGCCTGCTTCTCGTGCAGGCGCGAGATCTGCCAGAACCCCAGGCGCACGCACACCCCGGCGGCGCCGAGCACGAGCAGGACCACGACGAACCAGGGCGCGCGCATCGCGACGCTAGGACGAGGGCGTGACCGGCGGGGCGGGCTTCGGCGCGGGCGGCGGCAGGTCGCGCGCCACCACCACGGAGTCGAAGCCGCACGTCTTGTGGGCGCTGTCGCAGAACGGCTTGGTGGCGGACTGGCCGCAGCGGCACAAGGTCACCTTGGTGCGCCCGGCGAGGCCGAACACCCGGCCCTCGCTGTCGACGATCTCGAAGTCGCCCTCGACGCGGAGCGAGCCGTTGTTCTGCACGGTGATGCGGGTAGCGGGCATGGGTGTCTCCGGCGATGGAAGCGGCAGGGACCGGTCAATCTAGCACGGTTGGCGCGGCGTATCGTGCCGCTGCCCGCGCCCTACTTCGCCGTCTCGCGGAGCAGGCGCTCGAGCTCGCTCTTCCAGACTTTCGCCCAGGTGTGGGTGCCGTGGCCGCGGGTCGCGTCGGTGATCGGCAGCAGCACGAAGCGTCCGCGCTTGACCCGCTGGATCTCGCGCTCGGCGATCCCCAGCTCGGGCGGATTGATGAAGTCGTCGGCCGAGTTCACGAACAGGACCGGCGCCTGGACCTTCTCGAGGCCGGGCGAGGGGTCGTAAGTGCGCGACGCCTCGACCTGGTAGATGAGGTCGTTCGCGTCCAGGGCCGCCATGCGCGTGCCGAGCTGGCTCTGGAGATAGCGGTCCACCGAGTCGCGGGCCGCGAGCGCCTTCTGCATGTAGAGCGGTGCGCTTCCCGCGAGCACCAGCAGGTCGACCGCGGTCCTGAGACCGGCCCGGGGCTGGGTCGTGTACTCGCCGTCCTTCCATTCCGGATCGCTCTTGATCGCGTCGACCAGCATCGAGCGCCACAGCCGGTTCCGCCCCACGAGCGCCACCGGCTGGCAGGCGAGCGGCATGGCGGCGTCCGCGAAATCCGGGTACGTCTCGAGCCATACCCAGGCATGCATGCAGCCCATCGAGGTGCCCATGAGCAGGCGCAGGTGCCGCACGCCCAGGTGCTCGGTCAGGAGCCGGTGCTGCGCCGCCACCATGTCGTCGTAGTCGTACCGTGGAAAGCGCATGTGGAGACCGTCGCTCGGCTTGCTCGAGCGCCCGTGGCCGATCCCGTCCGGGAGGATGACGTAGGTGCGCGTGGTATCGAGCAGGGCGCCCACGCCGAACAGCTCGCTCGCGAACTGTTGCGACATGAACTGGCGCCCGGTCCCGCCGGTGCCATGCAGGATCAGCACCGCGTTGCTCACCTGCCCGCGCGCGTCGCGGACCGGCTGGCCAAGCGTCAGGTAATGGATGCGAAGCTCGGGAAGCGCCTCGCCGGTACGGAATCGGAAGTCCTTGATGACGTAGTCGCCGTCGGTGGCGTGCGCGGGGGCCGCACACACGGCGAGGCACACCAGGACCAGCGCGACGCGTCGCATCATCGAGCGCTCCCTTCCTTTTGTAACACCATTCTCGCCGCCAGGCCGAGCCAGGCGCTCGCGCCGACGATCATCGCCACGGTCGCGTACAGAACGATCTGATAGGGATGGAGCACCTCTTGGAGGAACGGCCAGCGCGTCAGGTAGTCCCTCGGTCCCCACACGAGGAAGCCGAAGCCGGCGAAGCAGAGTGCGAGTCCTGTGACCCCGACCGCCATGACCCACGCGGTGAACCGCCGTGGCACGAGCGCCGCCGCGATCGTCGCCACCACCAGCACCACCGCTGCGATCGTGATCATGGCGGCTACAGGAGCTCGCCCCGGACGATCGGGACGACGTGACCGCCAACGCTGACCTCGGTCGCGGCGCCGGAGGTCCGCACGCGCAACAGCACCAGGGAAGGCCGTTGCATTTCGTAGCCCTGCTCGATGCGCAGGAGCAGGTCGGGCTTCGCGTAGACGCGATGCTTCGCCAGGTACGCGCCGAGGAACGCCGCGCCGTTGCCGGTCGCGGGGTCCTCGCGCACGCCGTGCGCCTCGAAGAAGAATCTCACGCACAGATCGTTCCGCGAATGGTGCGTCTCGCGGCAATAGAGGTAGACCAGCGCCGGAAAGCCCTCGACCGTGAGCGGCCGATACGCCGCGAGATCGAGCCGGCTGCGCCGCAGCGCATCGAGGCTGCGCAGCGGCACGATCACGGCGGACGTGCCGGAGGAGAGCATCTGGATCGGCGTCCGCGTCTCGATGTCCTCCGCGGAGATCCCGAGTGCCGCCGCCATCGCCGCGGGCGCGCACGAGGGGCCGAACGTCACCGGCGGTGCCGTGAACCAAACCACCTCGCCCTCGGCGGTGTCCTCGAAGCTGACGGGAATCTGCCCGGCGGGGATGTCCAGCCGCACCGGATCGGAGGCCCCGAGGTGGTGGCGGACCACCCACCCGGTGCCGAGGATCGGGTGGCCGGCGAACGCCAGCTCGCGCGCCGGCGTGAAGATGCGCACGCCGATGCCGCCCTCCGGCCGGGGCCGCGAGCTCACGAACGTGGTCTCCGAGAAGTTCGTCTCCGCGGCGATCAGCTGCATCGCCTCGTCGGTGAGCCCGTCGGCGGCGAGCACGACCGCCAGTGGGTTCCCGGCATACGGCTTCTCCGCGAACACATCGACGATGTGGAGGGGGCGGGACACGGTGGCGCTCCGTCCGCCTAGACGCCCTGCTCGAGCTGGCGCTGGTACTCCGCGGCGTCGAAGTGTCCCTGGGACTCGGCGACCAGCCCCTGGGCATCGATCCGCCACGCCTCGTACCCGCTGATGCGGACCTTCTTCCCGGTTCCGCCCGGCCCCGAGTTGGTCCCGACCAGCGTCCAGTGATACTCGACCGCTTCCGGCCCGCGGACCAGCCGGTCCAAGAGCACCACCATGTCCGGGAACGCGGTCATGAAGCCCCGAGCCACCTCGGTGATCGCGGCGCGGCCCACCGCCGGCGGCGCGTCGTTCACGGCGAGCGATCCGTTCTCCGCGAAGAACGCTGCGACGCTCTCGGGCTTCTGGCTACACCACGCCGCGGTGTAGCGCTTCGCGAACTCGTCGAGATCGAAGGGCATCGTCTCCCCCCTGCGCAGCAAATCCAGCGTGCGGTCGTCGGGCCGGCTTTGAAAGTACCGCGCGAGCAGCCGCTCGAACACGGACCCCGGCGGCGACACGCGCGCGAACAGCGTCGCGCACGACCTGAGCTTCATGTCGTCGGGCGAGCCGAACACCTCGGTCGCCGACCGGCCCTCGACCCGCGCCGCCGCTTCTGCAATCTCCACGAGCCGTGGTCCCAGCACGGGATGGCGCAGGTACGCTTCGGCCTCCGCGAGGCTCCTGATCGCGTAGCGCCGCGCGGTCGGACTCACGCCCAGCCCGTCGAGCTGCGGGAACACGTACCACATCCAGTGCGAGCGCTTCCGCCCGCCCCGGATCTCCTCGAGCGCGCGCTCGTAGTCCGCCGCCTGTGCGCGGAGGAAGCGGCCCAGCCCGTGCGGGTCTTCCTCCATGTCGGCCATCAGGCTTTCGCGGCGCGTGCCTGGTAGAGCTTGCCTCCCGCCCAGCACTGGGGAATCGCCAGCGCGGCGAGGGCGATCGCGTACCACTTCGGGCCGAGATTCAGGTTCCAGGTGGCGACCACGCCGACGAGCCCCAGGACCACACCCACGTAACCCAGGATCATCGCGTGCTTCATGGGATTCGCCGGCGCGAGCCTGGCCGTGAGCCAGGCCCCTGCGATCCCGACGACGATGCGATACGAAGTCGCGAGCAGCGCAAGCGTGTCGTCGATCGGCTGGTCCATGGGCGGGAACACGTGGACCATGTGAAGCACGATGTCGACCAGCGTCGTGACCACGATGATGAACACCACGCCCGCGACCACGGCCCATAGGGATTTCATCCTCATGGCGGCCTCCTCGTCCGAGGGTCAGTGATGGGAGGTGTGCGATCCCGATCCGCCGGCATGATGTTGGTGCACGACCGCGTGGCCACGTCCTCGTGCGATGAGCAGCCGGACTACCGGGAACGCCAGCGCGCCCGCGACGAACAGCGACAATAACAGGCTGCCCCAGAACCGGAGCTGGCCGAGACCGGCATCCATCGCGCCCGGGATGATCAGCATCAAGGCGTTGTCGACGATCTCCATGACCAGGATCGAGACCGTGTCGGAAGCGAACGCCAGCCCCAGGGCCCGGCCGAGGCCAATCCCGGAGCGGAGCAGGGGGATCGTGGTGAGCAGGTAGCCGAACGCGAACGCCAGGACCACCGAAAGGGCGATGGTCGTGCCATTGCCAAACCGGGCCGTTGTTCCGATCACCATGCCCGCTACTTCGCCGATCGAGCAGCCCGCCAAACAGTGAATCGTGGCATCCAACGCCAGGCGATTGAGGGATCGGGTCGAAGTCGGAATCACGACCCCGACGCGGTGGCGGGCTGCCGGTCCGAGTTCCAGATGTCGCGGACGTAGAGCCACGCGCCGTTGGTGCGATGGTGGACGGACAGGTAGCTCCCGCTGTCGATGGTGGCGCCCGACGAGTCCACGACCGTGTAGGTCCCGCTGATCCAGCCGGTGTCCCCGCTCACGCCCTTGCCGGTGATGGTGCCGTTCTTGAGCGAGATGCCTGCCGCCTTGGACTTGGCCGCGTCATCGCCCAGGAACGCCTTGATCCCCGCCCGGCCGGTGACAGCGGTCGCCCCGGGCGGCATGAGCAGCGCGTCCTCGGCGTACAGGTTCGCCATGCCGTCGGCGTCGGCATTGGCGTAGTACCCGAACCAGCTGACCGCGTCGGCCTCCAGCTTGGCCTCGTCGGCCGCGGTATCCGCGACCGGAGGCGCCTGGCCGCAGCCGCCCGCCGTGACGATCAGCCCGAACAGCATGGACGTGAGCAGGAGCCGCTTGAGCATCGGTTGCCTCCCATCGGGTTGGAACTCCAGTCGTCGAAGCCGCTTAGGCGCCGGAACCTATCACCAACCGGCCGGATTCGGCCTCCCCAAACCGCCTCCCAACGCCGCGCAACCCGGGAACGTCGAACTCCGTAGAACACCCTGCGGGAGGCTGACCGGGCGGGCCCACAGGCCCGTCATAACCCTCCTGGCCCGCAGTCCGGCATGCGGTGTTGAATCGGGCGATCGCGCCCGGGCCACTCGGTCCCGGGCGCGCCGGATTCTCGAAACGGAGGCAACGGTCGTGGTGGAGCTGC
This sequence comes from Candidatus Eiseniibacteriota bacterium, assembly GCA_035275545.1. Lineage (GTDB taxonomy): Bacteria > Eisenbacteria > RBG-16-71-46 > RBG-16-71-46 > RBG-16-71-46 > WS-11. The sequence continues at coordinate 5,479 of DATEMP010000417.1, forward strand.
TGGTCCTCGCAACGCTCGCGTTCTCGGCGTTCGTGGTGATCGCCGTGCTCGGCTCGGTGTTCGGCATGGTCCTGTGGCTCGTCTTCCTGCCGTTCCGCATCATCGGCTGGCTCTTCCACGGGTTCGCATGGCTGCTGGCGATCCCGTTCGTGGCGGTCTTCGCCCTGGTCGCCGCGGTGGTGCTGGGCGCCGGCATGATCATGTTCCTGCTGCCGGTGCTGCCTTTCGTCCTGCTGGCGCTGTTCGCCGTGTGGCTGGTGCGCCGCAACCAGCGCTCGGCCGCCACCGCCGCCCGCTAGCCGCCGCCCTCATCCGAGGCGCCGCATCCGCGCGACGCACTTGCGCGGGCGCGGCGCTTCGCGCATCTTTGCCGGCCCATGTCGCCCGACTTCATCTACACCATGAAGGACCTCCGCAAGGTGGTCCCCCCCAAGCGCGAGATCCTCAAGGGCATCTGGCTCTCGTTCTACGACGGCGCCAAGATCGGCGTGCTGGGCCTGAACGGCGCCGGCAAGAGCTCGCTGCTGCGCATCATGGCCGGCGAGGACCAGGAGTTCATCGGCGAGGCGTTCATCGGCAAGGGCTACACCGTCGGCTTCCTGCCCCAGGAGCCGAAGCTGGATCCGGCCAAGACCGTGATCCAGGTGGTCGAGGAGGGCGTGGGCGAGAAGAAGCGCATCCTCGACCGCTTCAACGAGGTGAGCGCGAAGTTCGCCGAGCCGATGGACGACGACGCGATGCAGAAGCTGCTCGACGAGCAGGGCAAACTTCAAGATTCGATCGACGCCCAGAACCTCTGGGAGCTGGACCGCACGCTCGAGATCGCGATGGACGCGCTGCGCTGCCCGCCCCCCGAGACGTCGGTCAAGACGCTCTCGGGCGGCGAGCGCCGCCGCGTGGCGCTGTGCCGGCTGCTGCTCCAGCGTCCGGATCTGCTGCTGCTCGACGAGCCCACCAACCACCTCGACGCCGAGTCGGTGGCGTGGCTCGAGCGCTTCCTCAAGGAGTACGCGGGCACGGTGGTGGCGGTCACGCACGACCGCTACTTCCTCGACAACGTGGCGGGCTGGATCCTCGAGCTCGACCGCGGCGCCGGGATCCCGTGGGAGGGCAACTACACCTCGTGGCTCGACCAGAAGCGCACGCGGCTCGCCCAGGAGGAGAAGAGCGAGTCGGCCCGGCAGCGCACGCTCGAGCGCGAGCTCGAATGGGTGCGCATGGCGCCGCGCGCGCGCCAGGCCAAGGGCAAGGCGCGTCTCGCCGCGTACGAGAAGATGCTCGCCGAGGAGAGTGCCCAGAAGCTCGACCAGATCGAGATCTACATTCCGCCCGGACCCCGGCTCGGCAACGTCGTGATCGAGGCGGACCACCTGAAGAAGGGCTTCGGCGACAACCTGCTCATCGAGGACCTCTCGTTCAAGCTCCCTCCCGCCGGGATCGTGGGCGTGATCGGTCCCAACGGCGCGGGCAAGACCACGCTGTTCCGCATGATCACGGGAACCGAGGAGCCCGACGCGGGCGGGATGCGGATCGGCGACTCGGTGAAGCTCGCCTACGTGGACCAGAGCCGCGACGTCCTTCCGCCCGATGCCAACGTCTGGGAGGCGATCGCCGAGGGCCGCGAGACGCTGGACCTGGGCAAGCGGTCGATGAACTCGCGCTCCTACGTGGCGTCCTTCAACTTCAAGGGCGCCGACCAGCAGAAGCGGGTCAAGGACCTCTCGGGCGGCGAGCGCAACCGCGTGCACCTGGCGCGCATGCTGAAGAGCGGCGCCAACGTGCTGCTGCTCGACGAGCCCACCAACGACCTGGACGTCGACACGCTGCGCGCGCTCGAGGAGGCGCTGCTCGAGTTCGCCGGCTGCGCGGTGATCATCAGTCACGACCGCTGGTTCCTGGACCGCGTCGCCACCCACATGCTCGCCTTCGAGGGCGACAGCCAGGTGGTGTGGTTCGAGGGCAACTACCAGGACTACGAGAAGCACCGCCGCGAGAGGCTCGGCGCCGAGGCCGACCAGCCGCACCGCATCAAGTACCGGAAGCTCGTGCGGGCCTGACGCCATGCCGGTCGCGAAGGGCAGCTTCACGGTCGACGTCAAGCCGGTGGGCGATGGCGGGACCGTCGACGGCGTCGCCCTCGGGCGCATGTCGCTCGACAAGCGCTTCGAAGGCGATCTCGCCGGCACCGGAAAGGGCGAGATGCTCACCGCGCTCACCCCGGTCAAGGGCTCGGCGATCTACGTGGCGATCGAGCGGGTCGAGGCCTCCCTGCACGGCCGTGCCGGCGGCTTCGTGCTCCACCACCGCGGCATCATGACCCGCGGCAGCCAGGACCTCACCATCACCGTCGCGCCCGACTCCGGGACCGGCGCGCTGGCCGGGATCTCGGGCACGTTCACGCTCACGATCGTCGACGGCCGGCACCTGTACGAGCTCGACTACGCGCTGAATCCGTAGGCGGGGCGCGGCTTTTCGCCGCGTCAGGCTTGACCGATCGCGGACACCCCCGGCGCGCGATCTGCCGATGATCTTGGGCATGCGGTGTCGCCTCCGAGTTTCACGACTGTCGAGCGTGCTGGTCCTTCCGCTCGCGCTCTGGTCGGTGGTGCCCGGCATCCGGTGGTGCTCGCTCGGCTGGGAGGACGTCCGGCCCGAGTGCTTCACCTCCTGCGCTGTGGCCGAGGTGGTCACGGCGCCCTGCCCCGCCGCCGACGCCTCCTGCCCCGCGGCCGCGGCGCCCGAGGGCTGCTGCGGCGATCCCGAATCCTGTGACGCGGCCGCCGGCGCATCGTCGAGCGATGCCGCTCCCGCAACCGAATATCCCGGTGGCCGCGCCTTCTGCCTCGGCGGACCCTCGGGCGGCAACGGTGTCACATCGGTCTCGCCGGTCCCCGATGCTCCGGGCCCGTCGGCCATCCTTCCCCATACGCCCGCGATCACGGTCGCGCACGCGCTCGAGCGACGCGCGTTCCGGACCGTGGTCGTCCACCCGCCGCCTTCTCCGGCTGGCGCGGTTCCACGCACCCGCGCGCCTCCGGAGTCCGTCGCGATCACCTGCTGACGGACTCCCCGCCCGGCCACGCCCGGGCGTGGGCACTCATTCACAAGAGATCATGGAGGTGCACCATGCACCGTCTTCGCACTTTGACCGGCGCGGTCGCGCTGCTCGTGCTCGCGTCCACCGCAGTGGCGGACGCACCTACGCGTACGAGCGCGGCGCCGGTCGCCATCTGCCCGGCCGATGGCTCCTGCCCGATGCCGTGCGGCCCGTGTCCCGAATCCTGTCCGCTGCCGTGCGCGGACCAGGCGGGATCGGCCGACCCGGCGTCGCAGGCGTCGCTGCGCTGAGCGGTCGTGGTAACGGACGCGGGGGCTTCATGCCCCCGCGTCTGCGTTTGCCACCGGTGCCACGCCCCGTCTACGCTCCCGCCTTCCTGTGTTCCGGTCCATCCAAGGAGGCCGAGCGATGAATGCGATCCTCAAGTGGGGCATCGTCCTGGGCGTGCTGTGCGAGATCTGGGCGTACCTCTACGTGGCCGCCGGCTGGCACAAGAACGCCGCCACGGCCAACCTGTTCTGGGTGGTGATCCTGATCCAGCTCGTGGTGCTGGTCATGGGGCTTCGCCAGACGGCCGCCGCGGGTCGCGGCTACGGCGGCCAGCTGGTCGCCGGCACGCTGATCTCGATCGTCGGCGGCATCATCATCCTGATCGGCTCGTACATCTGCACGACCATGGTGTTCCCGAACTACATGGCCGAGTACCAGGCCATGCAGGAGCAGGCGCTGCGCGCCGCGGGCCGCAGCGAGGCCGAGATCCAGCAGATCCATGACCTGGCCGCGAAGACCTCGACCCCGGTGATCTCGTCGGTCATGGGCTGCATCGGTACGGTGGTCACCGGCTTCTTCCTGTCGCTCATCCTCGGCGCTTTCATCCGGGCGAAGAAGGCGTAGGACTCGTGCCCCTGGTGCAGATCGCCGACTCCCGCCCGCTCGGTCGCCACCGCAGCGTGGTCTGCCGCGTGGGCCAGGTCCCGGTGGGCGGCGGGCACCCGGTGGTCGTGCAGTCGATGACCAACACCGACACCGAGGACGCCGCGGCCACCGCCGCCCAGACGGTGCTGCTCGCCGAGGCGGGCTCGGAGCTGGTGCGCGTCACCGTCAACACCCGCGAGGCCGCAGCGGCGGTGCCGGCGATGGTCGCGCGGGTGCGCGACGCGGGGGTGACGGCGCCGATCGTCGGCGACTTCCACTACAACGGGCACACGCTGCTGGACGAGTACCCGGCGTGCGCGCGCGCGCTCGACAAGTACCGCATCAACCCCGGCAACGTGGGCGTGGGCGAGAAGCACGACGAGAACTTCCGGCGCATGATCGCGGTGGCGGTCGAGCACGGGAAGCCGGTGCGGATCGGCGTCAACTGGGGCTCGCTCGACAAGGCGCTCCTCACCCGGCTCATGGACGAGAACGCGCGGCGCCCGGAGCCGCTCGAGGACCGCGAGGTGGTGCTCGAGGCGATGCGCGAGAGCGCGTTGCGCTCGGCCGAGTCGGCGGAGCGCTTCGGCCAGCCGCACGACCGCATCATCCTCTCCGCCAAGGTGAGCGACGTGCGCGACCTGGTGTCGCTCTACCGGGCACTCGCCGCCGCCTGCGACTACCCGCTCCACCTGGGGCTCACCGAGGCAGGGCTCGGGGCCAAGGGGATCGTCGCCTCGACCGCGGCGATCGCGATCCTGCTGCACGAGGGGATCGGCGACACCATCCGCGTCAGCCTCACCCCCGCCCCGGGCGGCGACCGCGCCGAGGAAGTGCGGATCTGCCAGCAGATCCTCCAGTCGCTGGGGCTCAGGCACTTCACGCCCCAGGTCACCTCGTGCCCGGGCTGCGGGCGCACCACCAGCACCTTCTTCCAGGAGCTGGCGGCCGACGTGACCGCGCACATCCAGGCGCGCATGGCGCACTGGCGCGAGCGTTATCCCGGGGTCGCCGAGCTGCGGGTGGCGGTGATGGGCTGCGTCGTCAACGGCCCGGGCGAGAGCAAGCACGCCGACATCGGGATCTCCTTGCCCGGCACCGGCGAGGCCCCGAAGGCGCCGGTGTTCGTGGACGGGAAGCTGCGCGTCACGCTCCAGGGAGACACGATCGCCGGCGACTTCGCGCGCCTGCTCGACGAGTACGTCGAGGGCCGCTACGGGAAGAGCGTCTAGCGCACCAGCATGAGCGTGCGGCTCATGTGCACGTTCCCGGCGCGCAGCACCGCGAAGTAGGCACCCGAGGGGAGCCCGTCGCCGCGGAACATCGCGCTGTGGTCGCCGGGCGGGAGTGCGGCGTCCACCAGCGTGCGCACCAGCTGGCCGGTGACGCTGTAGACCTTGAGCGACACCGTCTGGCTGGTCGGGAGCGTGAAGCGCAGCGCGGTCTCCTCGCGGAACGGATTAGGGAACGCGCCGCGGTACGAGAGCACCCGGCCGTCCTCGGGCTCCGCCCCCGCCTGGGGCGAGATCTCCGGCCGGCCGGCTGCGGGCGAGGGGGCGGGATTGAAGAGGCTCGGGCGGTAGACCTGGACGATCGCCCGCACGCGGTCGAGGTTCGCGGCGCTGGCGGCGGTCACCTCGCCCGCCTCGTGCACGAAGCCCAGGTAGTGCCCCACCTGGTGGACCGCGCCCGACAGCGACGCGTGGTCGAGCACCACGCCCTGGAGGGTCTGGTCCTCGGGCGACGACCAGGGCAGCGACGCCCAGCCGGAGAGACCGTCGCCGGCGGCACAGGTGTACATGTTGAGGTAGTGCGCGGGATCGACCGCCAGCTCCTGCTTGGCGCGGCGCTCGCGGCCGCTGCCGGGAGTCATCCGGAACCACGCCGGCTCGTCGGTGCGATCGAGGCGCGCCAGTTCGAACCGGTAGCCGCTCGTGACGAAGGCGCGGTTCAGCTCGGCGATCAGCTCGACCAGGCGCTGATCGGGGACCTCGCCTTCGCCACGCGCGGTGATGACGTGGAACGCCACGCGAATCGTGCCGCCCGGGGCCGTCAGGTGCTCGTCCTTCCAGCGGTCGAGCACCGCCTGGACCGCCACTGCCTCGGCCGGGGAACCGGCGGCGGTTCCACAGGTGCGTGCCGGCCGGGCCACCACCGCCCCGGGCGGAGCGACGCGCGCCGTGTAGCCGGTGGTGGAGATGATCTCGGGCCCGGGCCTCTGGGCCTGGCCGGCTGCGGGAGCCGCGGCGGCGAGGAGCGCACATGCGCTCCCCAAGCCCATGGTGGCGCAGAGTTTGCCGAACGTGCCAGCTCTCATTGGCGGAGCCCAGGATACGCAGCAGCGACTGCGGGCCGTCCCGCGAGGGGGCGCCCCGATCGGCCCAAGGCCGGTAGTCTGGCAGAGATGGGCCGGCGAGCGCCACTCGAAAGGCGCGGCTGCCGGGGCGTCCCCCGGCGCCCATTTCTACCCCGTGGGTGCGTCCAGTGTGCCCAGAATCTGACGGGCCAGGTCGGTCAAGGAGGGGTCCCGCGCCCCCATGACCAGCACCAGGTCGCCGGCCCGCGCTTCGGCGGCGATGCGGGCCGCCAGCCAGTCCCGGGAGGGCGCGAACTCGGACCGGGCTCCGCGCCCGGCGATCTCCCCGACGATGTCGGCGGCCGAGAAGTCCCGGTTCGTGGTGCCGCCCGCGTAGTAGACCTCGAGCATCCAGAGCATGTCCTCGGGGCGCAGCAGGGTCGAGAACGCCTCGACCAGATCGGGCCTCAGGAAGCGCGTGGGCCCGTAGCCGTGCGGCTGGAAGATCGCGAGCACCCGGCCCTTGCCCGCGCGCGTCTGGGCGGTGCTGATCGCCGCGGCGAGCTTGGCGGGGTTGTGCGCGAAGTCGTCCACCACCTCGACGCCGCGCGCCGATCCCAGCGACTGGAACCTCCGGCCCACTCCCTCGAAGCCGGCGAGCGGCGCAGGCATGTCGCGGATCTCCATCCCCACGCTCCGGCAGGCGGCGATCGCGGCGAGCGCGTTCTCGATGTTGTGGCGACCCGGCACCGGGAGCGTGAACGGCACGCCGTCGACGCGGAACCGGCTCGAGCCGGGCCCGAGCACGATGTCGGTGGCGCGGACGTGGGCGAACGAACCGAAGCCGAACACGGTGGCGCCGCCGGCGAGCGGCGCGAGGTTCGCCGCGTCGCCGCACACGAACGCCTCGCGCGTGTGGGTGCGCAGCGCCTCGAACATCGCCGCCACCTCGTCCATCTCCTTGTGGTCGCGCTGCAGGTTGAGCACCACGCTCACGGCGGGCTGGTAGTGGACCAGCGAGCCGTCGCTCTCGTCGGCCTCGATCACCAGCAGGTCGCTGGCCCCGTGCCACGCGTTCCCCCACAGCAGCTCGCGCTGGAGCACCACCAGGTCCCCGCCGGTGATCACCGAGGGCCCGCGCCCCACGCCGCGCAGGATCTCGAAGATCATCGCCACCACGGTGGACTTGCCGCTGGTGCCCGCCACCGCGATCGTGCGGTAGCGCGACACGAAGTACGCGAGCAGCTCGGAGCGGTGGATGATCGGGATGCCGCGCTCGCGCGCCGCCGCCACGTCCGCGACCTGGTCCTCGACCGCGGTCGAGACCACCAGCGCCACGCAATCGTCGGAGACGCCGCGGCCGTCCTGCGGGAAGACGCGCACGCCGAGGCGCTCGAGCTGCTGGCGGCCGGCGGTGCGCTCGCCGCGATCGAAGGCGCGGTCGCTGCCGCTCGCGGTGCCGCCGCTCATGACCTGGAACTGCGCGAGCGCGCTCATGCCGCTGCCGCCCAGGCCCGCATAGTGAAAGCGGCCGGCACGGCGCGGATCGGGGATCGCGACCTTCACGTCCGTGTGCGCGTCGGCGCTCTCGGTGGCTGGCGGCTCAGGCAAGCGGCGTTGCCTCCTCCATGTCCACGACCGCCACGGGGTCCCCTTCGCGCACGCGCTCGAACAGGTCGATCACGTCGCGGTTCCCCATGCGCACGCACCCGTGCGAGGCGGGTCGTCCCAGGGCATCCTCGTGATTGGTGCCGTGGATGTAGATGTAGCGTTCCCGCGAATCGGTTCCGGGCCCGCGATTGATCCCGTCTTCCAGCCCGTCCAGGGTGAGAATCCGAGTCAGAATGAGATCATCGGCACGTTTCTGCCCGGTCCACACCTCTCCGGTGGGCTCGCGGCTCTGGAATACCGCACCGATGGGTGATCCGACCCCGATGCGTCGATCGATGCAATGCCAGCCGGGCGGTGTGCGAAGGGACCCATCCGCGCCGCCGATGCCGGCCGCGGCGGTCGAAACCGGCCAGGAGGCCACCTCCTCGCCCGCCTCGATCAGGCTCACCGCCTGGCGCGCGACATCCACCAGCAGCATGCGCGGCGGAAGCTCGCGAAAAGGAGAGCGCTGGCGCGCGAGGGCTTCGCGCGCCAGCGCCAGGGAACGCTCCAAAGGCAGCCCTGCCTACCGCATCATCACCAGCTTGGTCGACGCGGTCGCCTGGCCGGCCCGCGCCATGACGACGTAGAGGCCGGAACCGGTCGTGTGGCCGTTCTGGTCACGGCCGTCCCAATCGATCCGCCGCACACCAGCTTCCGCCGACAGGCCGAGCGTGCGCACCAGGCGCCCGTTGGTGTCGAGGATGCGCACGGTGACCGCCTCGGCGCGCGGGTTGGCGATGCGCAGCGACACGCTGGAGCGCGCCGGGTTCTGCAGCGCCTCGACCGCGAACACACGCGCCACTTCGACATCGCCCACGCCGACCGGGTCCAGGGCCTCGATGTAGGCGACCTTCACCTCGGGATCGTTGCCGCAGGCGTTGGTGGCGGTGAGGGTCACCGTGTAGTTGCCGGGCACGGTGTACTGGTGGGACGGGTTCTGGACGTTGTCGTTGCCCCCATCACCGAAATCCCACGCCCACGAGGTGGGCGATCCCGACGAGTTGTCGGTGAAGTTGACCGTGAATGGCACCACGCCCGAGGTCTGCGACGCCGAGAAGTTGGCGACCGGCGCGACGCACGGCGGGGGCGCGGCGTTGAGGGCCAGGCGGGCGTTGACGATGCCCGAGCCCAGGTCGAGCGACCCGCTGTAGGCGATGACGTTGTTCTCGATGAGCGAGAACTTATCCGGTCCCGACAGGGCCGGGTTGTACGACTCGAGCAGGGCCGCCACACCGCACACGTGCGGCGCCGACATCGAGGTGCCGCTGTTGAGGCCGATGTACATGTGGGTGGTGTCGGTGTCGGTCGGGACGTGGAGCGTGCTGTTGATGTTCACGCCCGGCGCCGCCACCTCGACCCACGACCCGAAGTTCGTGAAGCTGGCCGGGCCGCCGGCCTGGGTGGTCGCCGCCACCGCCATGACGCCCGCCTTGGAGCCCAGGTACGGGGCGACACTCGAAGAGCTGTTGCCGGCCGAGTTGATGATCATGACGTCGTGGGCGAGCAGGGTGTTCACCGCCGCGTCGATGCCGCCCGAGTTGGAGGAGCCCCACGAGCAGTTGATCGCGGCCACGTTGACGCCCTTGTCCACCATGGTGGACACGTAGGCCATCGCCTGGGCGCACCAGTCCATGCGGACCACGCCGGCGGGCTGACCGTTGACGGTCGCCCGATAGCCGATGCGCAGCGGCATCACCTTGCAGCCGGTACCGGCGCCGCCGGTGGTGCCGTTGCTCCATCCGCCCGCGACGCCGGCCACGGCCCGGGCGTTGTTGGTGATCGCCACGATCGTGCCGGCCGTGTGGGTGCCGTGACCCTCACCGTCGTTGGGGTCGTTGTCCAGGCCGCCGCAGTCGACGTCGGTGCAGACGACGCCAACGCCGCCACCCGCCGAGACGAAGTCGTAGCCGATCACGTCGTCGATGTACGCATTGGTGTCGTCATCGATGCCGTTGCCCGGAATCTCGCCGGCGTTCACCCACACGTTGCCCTGGGTCACGTTGTCCGCGGGGCCCGCGGGGTCCTGGCCACCGATGTCGGAGTGCCGGTACTTGAGTCCGGTGTCGAGGTCGGCGACCACCACGCTCGCGTCACCGGTCTCGGTGTCCCACGCCAGGTCGGCATCGATGCCGAACGTGTCCCAGTAGTGCCACTGGGGATTCGGGAACGAGGGCGGAGGATTGATGTAGTAGGTGTCGTTCGGCGTGGCGTCGATCGGGTGCATGCCGATCTTCTCGACATGATCCACGGTGGGATCAGCCGCGAACTCCGCCATCGCCGTTTCCAGACTGCGCGCCGGCATCAGCTTGACCGTGTAGTACCCGGTGAGGTCGGGGAATCGCGATCCGGTCGGCTGCGCGGTCATCCCGGGGAACTCGCGCTTGAAGTCGAGCGCGCCGATGCGGTCGATCACGCGCTTGACGGCGGGGTTGCTCACGACCAGCGAGCCCTGGGCGTCGCGGCCGACGATCAGCTGCGAGCGCACCTCGGGCTTGAACTCCACGATGAACTCGTCGGGAACGAACAGCTCCGTGAAGGCCGGCGGCTGGAACGGCACGTCCTTGCTCATCTCCTGTGCCGGGCTCGAAGTAGCGCCGGCGAGGAGCGCGCAGACGATGGCGAAGGCACAGGCGTACGCGAGTTTCACGCTGGATCCTCCTTGGGGGGCGAGGGGGCCGCCCACAACGGTGCGTTGCGATCGTGTCGTGAGGCGCTGAGGGAGCACCATACTATCGCGACCGGGCCAATCTGGAAGAACGATTCTCGGGCCCCCCGGGAACTCCGCTCCCCACGTACGTTTCGCCCCGGACCCCACGCGTCCGCGGGTTGCGTGTCGCCAAACGGCACGTTGCGCCACCCGGGGCAGGGCAGGGGTCGCCACGCCCCGAATTGTTCTACGATGCGGCGCCCGTTCCCTGGAGAAACTCTCAATGCCCGCTTCGCCCGGTAGCGACGACACGCGCGACGTTCTGGCGCGGCTCTCCCGGGCGAACCGGGCATTCGCGGCAGCCTACCCCGGTGACCGCGCAGACCGCCAGCCGGTCCACACGGTCTACGGGGGTGCCCACCTCTTCACCCCCGACCTGGCGCGCAAGCTGGGCGACACGGCGCGCGCCGCGCTGGCCGAGCACGCCCCGGATGCGGCGTCCTTCGCGCGCGCGATCGGCCTGGACGGGGCGCTGGCGGCGCGGGTCTACGACCGCGTGGTCGAGAAGCTGGGCCGCGAGCCGGTCGAGGACCTGCGGCTCGACTTCGAGGATGGCTACGGCAGCCGCCCGGACGCCGAGGAGGACGGGCACGCGGTCTCTGCCGCCCAGGCGATGGCCGAGAGCGCGCGGCTAGGCCTGCTCCCGGCGTTCGCCGGCATCCGGCTCAAGGCGCTCAACGAGGAGAATCGTGCGCGCAGCCTGCGCACGCTCGAGCTCTTCGTCACCGCGCTCGCGGAGCGGAACGGCGGCGCGCCGCCGCCGCACTTCGCGGTGACGCTCGCGAAGGTCACGGTGCCCGAGCAGGTGGAGGCGCTGGTGGCGGCGCTCGCGGCGCTCGAGCGCCAGCTCGGCCTCGGCGAGGGCCGCTTGGCGATCGAGCTCATGATCGAGACTCCCCAGAGCGTGATCGGGCCGCGCGGCGAGCTGGCGATCCCGGCGCTGGTGGCGGCGGCACTCGGGCGCTGCCGGGGCGCACACTTCGGCGTCTACGACTACACCACCGGGCTCGGAATCACCGCCGCGCACCAGAAGCCGTCGCACCCGGCGTGCGACTTCGCACGCCACGCGATCCAGGTGTCGCTCGCCGGCACCGGCATCACGATCTCGGACGGCGCCACCCACGTGGTGCCGGTGGGGAATCGCGCCACCGTGCACCGCGCCTGGCGGCTGCACTACGAGGACGTGCGCGCGTCCCTGCGCCAGGGCTACTACCAGGGCTGGGACATCCACCCGGCGCAGCTCCCCACGCGGTTCGCCGCGGTGTTCGCGTTCTACCTCGAGGCGTGCGAGGGGGCCTCGGCGCGGATGGCGGGGTTCCTCGAGAAGGCCGAGCAGGCGACCATGGTCGGCAACGTGTTCGACGACGCCGCGACCGGCCAGGCGCTGCTCAACTTCTTCCTGCGCGGGCTCGCCTGCGGCGCGCTCACCGAGGCGGAGGTGGGTGCCACCGGGCTCTCCGCCGACGAGCTGCGCACCCGCTCGTTCGTGAGGATCCTCGATGGACGGAAGGCGAAGGCGCGCGCCTAGCGCTCGAACCGTACCGGGACCGCGACCCACACGGCGACCGGCTTGCCCTTCGTCATGGCCGGCTTGAAGACCCACTGCCGCACCGCCGCCACCGCCGCGTCATCCAGCCCGGGGACTGACTTCACCACCCTCGTGTCCTTCACCTTCCCGTCGGCGCCCACCAGGGCCTGCACGAGGACCGTGCCTTGCGGTGTCGTGGGATTGGTGACGGGCTTCACCTTGGTGAGGGCCTCCGGCAGCTCCTCGACGTACACGTAATCGCCCAGCGCCGGCAGGCGATCAGGATCGGTGGCGGGTGGAGGTGGCGGGGCGGGAGGTGCTGGCGCGGGAGACCAAACGACGTCGAACGTTCCGCGCTTCCCGTCCGAGTACTCGCCGTGGATGGCGATCGTACCGTCCGGTCGGACCAGGCCCGCGTGCGTGCCCCTGGTCCCTTCCGCGCTCGAATCGGAGTCCAACCTCTGCTGGAACACACCCCAGTAGCCTCTGGGTGTCATCATCCCGACCCCTTCCCATCCTCGGCCGCCCACGAAGTAGAGATTCTTCCCGACCCATTTCACCGCGACCGACTGTCGTGGATCTCCGTCCACGTAGTAACTCGGGGCCAGGTCCGAACCGACTTTTTTCCCCTCAGCCGCAAGCGGTCGGACTCCGGGGACCAAGGCGACACACAGAACGGCGGCGAAGAGCACGCGCCTCATGGTCTCGACTCCCTCGATTAGGGCCGACGTTTTGGAAGTCGCGCGCCGGCTACGAGGCCACGAACTTCACCGGCACCACGATCCACACCGCCACCGGCTTGCCGCCGGCGGTCGCGGGCTTGAACAGCCACTGGCGCACCGCGGCGACCGCTGCGCCGTCCAGACCCGAGATCGACTTCATGATTCGTGTGTCCCGGACGCGCCCGTCCTCGCCCACCAGCGTCTGGATCACCACCGTGCCCTGGATCTTCGCCTTGCGCGCGGCCGAGGGATACTCGGGCGGCACCTTGGTGACCGGCTGGGGCAGCACATCGACCTTCGAGGCCTCGCTGCTCGCGGGCGCCTTCGCGTCGGACGCCGCGCGCAGCGTCTCGGCCGCCGCGGCGGAGGCCGGCGTCCCGGGCTTCCACACCACCTCGAAGGATCCCGTGAGACCGCTGGTGTACTCGCCGTGGATCGCCACCGAGCCGTCCGCCTGCACGATACCGCGGTGCGTGCCCCGCGCGTTCGCCGGCGCGTCGGTGGCGGTGCCCCACGACTGGCGGAACACCCCCCAGTAGGTGGTGCCGGTCAGGAGGCCGACCCCTTCCCACCCCTTCCCCATCACCTTGTACGCGTCGCGCCCGAAGCGGCTCACCGTCACCGGCTGCGTCTTGTCGCCGTTCACGAGAAAGCTGTCGCCGAGCCCGATCGAGTCGGGTGGCGCGGCGATGGCGGTGGTGCCCGCGAGGCACGCCGAGAACAGGATCGTCAGCAACAGGCTTCCGTGCCGCATGGGTTTCAGCTCCCTCTGTAGGTGGAGTAACCGAACGGGCTCAACAGCAGCGGCACGTGGTGGTGCTGGCCGGGATCGCTCACGTCGAACACCACGCTCGCCTCCGGGAAGAACGTCTGCATCCCCAGCGCGGTGAAATAGGCGCCGGTGCCGAACGTGATCCGGTAGACGCCGGCATCGAGCTTGCTGCCGTCGGCGAGCAGGTCCTTCACCCGTCCATCGGCGTCGGTGGTGCGTTCGGCCAGCATCACCCAGCCCTTGCCGTCCATGCGCACCTCGAGCCGTACCGGCACACCGCGCGCCGGCCGGCCCGCCGCCGTGTCGAGCACGTGCGTAGTGATGCCGCTCATCGCGGACCGCCCAGCATCTTGTCGAGTCTCAGGCGCATGATCTTCCACTGCTCCCTGGCCGCGATCGCGAGCTCCGTCTCCGCGTCGTTCGAGAGCCTTCGCTCCAGGATCGCGAGCATCTCGTTGGCGCTCCGGCCCGACGCAAACACGATGAAAATGTAGCCGAAGCGTTCCTGGTACGCACGATTACCGGCGGCGAGCGCCTCCAGCGTGGTTGCGGAAGCGCCGGTGACCGCGGATTGCTCGCGGGACGCCAGATCCGCAGTCGCGGCGAAGCGGCGGCGCAGCGACTCGAGATCCCCGATCTGCGGGTGGTGGGAGAACGCCTCGCGCCAGTCGTCGGGGCCGAGGCTCATCCAGATCCCATGCGCGATCCCGAGCAGGATGTTGACCGTCCGGTACGGGCGGCGCCCGGTCATGCGCTCGACCCAGGCCGTGGCGCCGCAGCAGCGCTCGAACGCCTCGCGCGCCTCCGCCTCGGGGAGCGCGTTCAGCTCGGCCAGGGTCACGCGGGCGGGTGCTCCGCGAGCCGCGCGCACAGCGACGACACGAAGCGCACCCCGGTGAGCAGATCCTCGTCCGACGTGAACTCGTCGGGCGAGTGGCTCACCCCGGCGCGGCTCGGCACGAACACCATGAGCGACGGGATCGCGGCCTGGGCGAAGATCATGCTGTCGTGCGCGGCGCCGCTCGGCATGCGCCGGTGCGTGATCTCGAGCTCCTGGGCGAGACGCACCGCGGTCTCGGCCAGCGCGGAGGAGAGCGCGGTGGGTTCCTGGGCCGCGCCCTCCTCCAGCGCCAGGCTCACCCCGCGACGCTTGGCGATCTCCCAGCAGCGCCGGGCGACGTCGGCGGCGAGCGCCTGGAGCGCGTCGGGCCGGTCGTGACGCACCTCGAGCCACAGCTCGCAGGTGCCCGGCACCACGTTGAAGAGCCCCGGCTCGGCGCGCA